>CAJTRC010000128.1 GCA_910578365.1 uncultured Muribaculaceae bacterium | reverse complement strand
TTCGGTAATCATGATACAGTATTTATTGTTTAGTACCTCTAAATTACTAAATATCAGTAATATTACCAAGAGAATCGGCAACTTTTTTAAGCTGCCGATTCAACTTTTTTATGGTGTTCCTTATCCCGAACTCGCGTATATTAAGGATGTCGATTATCCTGGTATTCATGATTACATTGGTATTCCTTGGCTTCCTGGGCACATACTGGTTCAGAATCCAGGAGCGTGTGCCCGAGATTGCCATTCGCAAGGCCATGGGCGCCACCAACTTCCGGGTCGGCAGCCGCCTGTGGGCCGAGGGTTTCATAATCATGGGCATAACTGTGGCGCTGTTCGTACCGCTGATGGTGTGGTTCATACACTCTGATTACTTCGGCCAACTGATTGGTGGCTTGCCCCAAAGGGGCTACTACGCCATAGCAATCACCGTAGTCATCCTGGCCCTGCTGGTTCTGGCCGGCATATATTTCCCGGCACGGAGGGCAATGAAAATCAATCCTGCCATAGCATTGAAAGAACAATAATGATCCGACAGCTTTTCATACTTTTCATAACCGTTCAAGCAGTATTCGGCGCCGCGGCCCGCGACCTGCCTATGAGCCTCGACGAGGCCATAGCGCTGGCCCGGGTGCGCAGTGTCGACGCCGCCGAGGCTCTCGACGAGCTACGCACGGCCTACTGGGAGTGGCGCAGCTACCGCGCCGACCAGTTGCCCGAACTGAGCTTCGAGGGTACCCTGCCGAGCTACGCCAAGCAGTACACGGCCTATATGGACGAGCAGGGCAACTACAGCTTTGTGGCCAACAACCATCTCCAGGCCAGCGGCCGCCTGTCGCTGACCCAGAATGTGAGACTCACCGGCGGAACCATAAGCCTGAACACCTCGCTCGACTTCCTGCGGCAGTTCGGACCCGGCACAGCCAACCGCTTCATGAGCATACCGGTGGCCCTGACCATCAACCAGCCCATATTCGGCACCAACCACATGCGCTGGAGCTCGCGTATCGAGCCTGTACGATTCTCCGAGGCCAAAGCGGCTTTCCTGAGCGCCACCGAGGATGTCAGCCGCATGGCCGTGCAGTATTACTTCTCACTGCTGCTCAGCAGCGAGAACCTGAATACGCGAGTTCGGGATAAGAACTTTATGATTTTCAACCAAGCAAAAGACAACATAGAGTATTGGGCGGCCTTTCAAGGTCGCCTGATTTATTTGTACAGTTTGGTGTTGTTAATCCCAGAGGACAAGCTGCCCGTTTGACT
>CAJTRC010000127.1 GCA_910578365.1 uncultured Muribaculaceae bacterium | reverse complement strand
GTAATCATGATACAGTATTTATTGTTTAGTACCTCTAAATTACTAAATATCAGTAATATTACCAAGAGAATCGGCAACTTTTTTAAGCTGCCGATTCAACTTTTTTATGGTGTTCCTTATCCCGAACTCGCGTTAATAGTGGTCGAAGTTGTGCCGGTGGCACCTTGACCGAGGTCTTGGGCGACAGTCGCCTTTGTAGTCCACTTGTCGTTGCCGAGAACGCGGTAGTTTCCTTTCATATCTTCGACAATAAACACATTGTCAGTGTTGTTGATGTATGCGGCGGCAGCGGAGGCTTCCGCGCCCACGCCGGGGTGAACGGCAACGAGCTTGTTAAGCTGCGTCTGCGAGGGCAGCTCGCCCTGCGCCTCGGAGGTAAGCTGCGACTTATCGGGGAGAATATCGATATACTTCCACTTGGCATCAGCGGCCAGAGTGTACTCGCCGGTGAGGATAGCCGAAGTGGCGCGACCGAGTTCATCGCGAGGGAGCTGCGGATAGCCGAGAATGAACGACTTGGCAAGGAAGTATATGCGACGCTTCACACCCGGAAGCTCGGGGGTGCCTTGACACCAGCCGAGGGATTTCTGAATAGAGGTACATTTTGTAGCCATAGCGGAGCGTGATTAGACGGTTATTTCAATGGTTTTGAAACGGCGTTTGTCGAGCGTTTCAAACTGAACGCCGAAGAACATAGTGGCGATGTACGACAGGATAAAGGGTGTAAACTCCTTTACCATGACGTTTTCCACGTCGCCCATCTGGTCGTAGCCCACGAGCATATTGCTCTTGGTGGTAACGTGCATGAACTTCGACCCTGCCTTGTTGTAGAGGGGGCAGAACTTCAACTTTCCGTTCGACCCCTCGACGGCACCCTGTCCGTACTGGGTGTTGTAAGGTATGCCGCCGTGTGTGAGCAGGTAGCCCTCGTTGTACTTGTCGACGAAGTCCTGCGAGCAGTAGAGATAGAGTTCCTGTGAGCGGAGGCGCGGGTCGAGCGAGAACAGAATCTCTTTGGCTATGTCAACGGCGTTGGCCGGAGTTATGGCATCGTCGAACTTCATGTAGTTGCCTTCCTCGGCTGCGATAGCTCCGGCGGCGATTTCCTTGTCGGTAATCGTGTCGAAGCCGTCGAACAGGTCGGCGGTGGTATTACCAGCAGCGTTGCGCTTGCCGTTCCATATAACGCGAGTTCGGGATAAGGGACACCATAAAAAAGTTGAATCGGCAGCTTAAAAAAGTTGCCGATTCTTTTGGTAATATCACTGATATTTAGTAATTTAGAGGTGTCAAACAATAAATACTGTATCATGATTACCGAAAG
>CAJTRC010000126.1 GCA_910578365.1 uncultured Muribaculaceae bacterium | reverse complement strand
CATCGAGCCCCGGAGGATTTTACCCCAACCTCGGGGATCTCAGGCTCATACCTGCATGTCTCCACAGTCTTCGGACTGTTTAACATTCATTCATAATCTCAAACCCTCTGACCCGTCAATATTTTTCAGGACGCCACACTCTAAATCTCAAACCTCATAGGGCACACGCTCCAGCAGCGAGCGGCCAAGCGTGAGTTCATCGGTGTACTCAATTTCGTTGCCTACCGACATGCCGCGTGCAAGCCGGGTAATTTTCAGTGCCTCAAAACGGGCAAGCCTACGCGAGATATAAAAGTTAGTGGTGTCGCCCTCCATGGTGGCGCTCAATGCCAGAATTACTTCCGACACTCCGCCGCCTTCCACACGCTCTTCCAGCGAGTTTATCTCAATCATGTCGGGGCCTATGCCGTCGACCGGCGAAATCAGGCCGCCAAGCACATGGTACACCCCGCGGAACTGCCCCGTAGCCTCGAAGCTCATCACATCGCGCACATTCTCCACCACACATACAGTGCTGTGGTCGCGCACAGGCGAACCACAGATGGCACACTCCTCGGTTTCGGAAATATTATGGCATACCTTGCAGTAGCGTATTCCGCGGCGCAGGTCGATAATAGCCTGCCCCAGTGCCACAGCCTCGCGCTCGTCGCGCCGCAGCAGGTGCAGAGCCAGACGCAGGGCCGTCTTACGGCCGATACCCGGTAGACGCGATATTTCTGTAACGGCATTTTCCAGCAACGCCGACGAAAATTGTGTTTCCATAGTACAAAGTTACACATTATTTATACAACGCCGCTTATATACCCGGCAAAAAAATCAACACGACGCAACTGTTCGGAACAATCAGCGCCCTTATTTGTTAAACAAGTATAATACAACTTCAATTCTTCAATTTAAAACATACTTATACTATGGCACGTAATCACAAACGCAAAAACACTGCCGGCGTATGGCTCGCCATCGGAGCCATAGTGCTTATCATACTGCTCGTAATCTGGCTCACATTCGCCGACCTCACCGGCAATACCGATGTGGCCGCCTTTCTCAACGTAAAAACCCTATGACCATGGGCGATTTCAATACATGGGCCTGGCTGGCATGGATTATTGTCGGCCTGGTGGTCGGTCTTATGGCCGGACGCGCCCTCGGAGGCCGCAGGGTTATTGTAATCGACATTCTGATAAGCATAGTCGGCGCCTGTCTTGGCGGCTGGTGCAGCGAACTGGCGCTTGGCGACGACACTCCGCAGCTGTTCATTATATCGGTGCTTGTGGCGCTGTTCGTATCGGGCGCTCTGCTATGGCTGTTCAACGCCGTATGGCAGATGTTCAACAAGGACTGAATCGAGTAGGAGGTAAACACTAATCATAGGGTGTTTATCTCCTACTTTCGTGTTTACCGACCTCTCACACCACCGTACGTGCCGTTCGGCATACGGCGGTTCTTAACGCGGATGCAGTTTCTCGTAATACTCCGTAAGT
>CAJTRC010000125.1 GCA_910578365.1 uncultured Muribaculaceae bacterium | reverse complement strand
TCGGTAATCATGATACAGTATTTATTGTTTAGTACCTCTAAATTACTAAATATCAGTAATATTACCAAGAGAATCGGCAACTTTTTTAAGCTGCCGATTCAACTTTTTTATGGTGTTCCTTATCCCGAACTCGCGTTTATTGCAATATGAATGTGGTGGCCGTACTCCGCAACTGGCGACACGACCGCCCCCGATTCCAACAGTTGCATCTCTTACCTATAATTCCTTCATTTTCGTACACATGGATATTCTGAAAAAACTTCCCCTGCTGCTGTGCGCGCCTCTGCTTACTGCCTGTTATACCGACTTCGAGCCTAAAATCGACAGCGCTCCTGTGCTGTGCATGAACGCGGTAATCGATGCCGGAGAGGAGTTTACCGTGCAGCTTTCACACAGCTGGCGCTACGACGACTACGAAGCATACAAGGCCGACCATACAGTTACCGACGGTACCGTTGACGTATACGCCGACGGCAATCCGGTGTGCCGCGCCACCTACAGCGAGTGGACTGAAACCGATGCCTACGGTGCGGAACGCAAGCGCTCGGGCTACCTCATTCCATACAAGCCTCAGGCCGGACAGGAAGTAAGCCTGAGGGCCTGCAGTCCGAAGTACGGCACTGCGGACGCTGTAGTGACAATACCATTCGAGCCTCTTACCGGCACGGCACAGGTCGACAAAACAGTGGAAGTCAACAATTACCTGTTCGAAGATGATCCATATGGCGGCAGTTATGCATATCAGTATTTTCACATAAGCATGAATATAAAGCTGCCTGTGAACGACCGCTCCGGTATTAACGAATACTTTCAGCTGGCCTGGGAAGCTGCTGACTGCAGCAACGAAGATGTAGACTTTAACTGCGGCAATCCGGAGTTCGACATGGAGCCGATATTCTCGGAGCATATCGACGCTCTCGAAACCGTATTCGCCTCCGATGCCTGGGGCTTTACCGTGTTCAGCGACAACAGCTTCCGCGGCAGCAGCTACCCTCTGCACCTGATGTTCAGGAATATCAGCCTGCACCGCGTATCGGCCGAACCGGACGACAGCCTGCCCGATGGCTGCTACATGCGCCTTATTCTGTTCAGCCTCGACCGCAATCTGTACAACTGGTACATGTACGACTGGCACGAAAGCGAGAGTTTTGTAGGTATGCTGGGCAGTATCGGACTGGCCGAAAACACTACCTCTTACAGCAACGTAAGTACCCGTGCCGGACTGGTAGTGGCCCGCAACCGCAGTGTGATTGAAATAAGCCTCTGAGTGGAACTGAAATAATATTGTGTGAATAAAGTCAGAGATGTATCAGCGGTAGTCGGAGAAACGCTGCTGGAGCTTTTTGCGGGCGAAGAATATGCGGCTCTTGACAGTGCCCAGGGGCAGCTGCATGTGCTCGGCGATTTCGTTATATTTGTAACCTGCCACGTGCATCGAGAAGGGGATGCGGAATTCCTCGGGCAGGTCGCTGATGGAGTCGGAAATC
>CAJTRC010000124.1 GCA_910578365.1 uncultured Muribaculaceae bacterium | reverse complement strand
TATTGCCAGTATGTTCTGCTGCTGTCCGCTCTTGGGGGCGGTTTAGGCCGCCCCCGCCGCTTGGGCATCCCCTCGCCAGAAGGAGAGAGGAGAACGACTAATGCCCATCTCAAAGTTTTGCACTTCGATTTGGAATCTTCATAATTTTTATAATAATATCACCATTCCCCCATATTGAGAGCGTGCATCCCGGCCGGCGGACGTAGGAGCAACAATGCGTCGGATAATGATTTTTCAATATTTTTTCATACCTTTGTACAAAACTCTCGGGCCGTTCATTTGTTAAAGATGAAAGAGTTTTAATATTTATCCCACTAACACCCAACCCGATGAAAGACATCACCACCAACATCTTCAACGTCACCACAGTCAAGGGCGACGTAAGGCAGGGGGCCCTATTGGTGGCAGAACCCTTCCTGAGCGAACCGTATTTCAACCACGGAGTTCTGTCGCTGGTCGACTATAGCCCTGAGGAAGGAGCCATGGGAGTGGTGATGAATTACCGCACCGCCAATATGCTCTCCGACGTACTCGACGGCATATCGCCGCAGCTCGACGCTCCGGTGTACTGCGGAGGCCCGCTGGGTCAGGACCGGCTGTTCTTTATCCATACACTCGGCAGCGACATCATCAGCGACGCCCGCGAATATACACCGGGCCTTTTTGTAGGAGGCGACTTCAGCGCCATAATCGATTATGTAAACTCCGGCTACACGCTCGACGGTGTGCTGCGCTTCTTTGTGGGCTACAGCGGCTGGAGCCGCGGTCAGCTCGAAGACGAACTCGCCGGCGATGTATGGGCCCTCACCGACTTTGACAATCCGCACGAACTGCTGCACGGCAACGGCGACCCTTACTGGCACCGCTGCGTACGCCACATGGGCGAGCCTTACCGTAGCTGGCAGCTCTTGCCACGAAATATACACGCTAACTGATAAAAATGAAAACCGACGAAATAAAAATACGCCTGCGCGCTCCCGAACCCGCCGATACCGACACTCTGTACATATGGGAGAACGACCCCGAACTATGGCCCTGCAGCGACAATATGACGCCTCTGTCGCGCCATGCCCTCGCCCGATATATCGACAATTACAGCGGCGACATCGCTACCGACGGACAGCTGCGCCTGATAATAACCGAACTCGACGGCACTCCCGTAGGCGTCGCCGACCTATATGAATACTCGCAGCGCGACCGACGTGCAGGTGTAGGAATTTTCATACAGAAAGAATACCGTCGCCGCGGATACGCCTTCCAGGCCCTTGCCTGGCTTGGAGTGTACTGCGCCACGCATCTGGGACTGCATCAACTCTGGGCCGTTGTCGGAGCCGACAACGATGCCTCGCGTGCGCTTTTTCACTCGGCCGGATTCAAAACATGCGGACGCCTGCGCTCATGGCTCCGCCGCGGACGCCGCTTCGGCGATGCTATTATATACCAACGGCTGTTTGAGTGAGGTTTGAGGTTAAAATTTTAGAGGGCGTTTAATAATAAATGTTAAATTCCCGGTGGCGTATCTTTTAGCTAAATTGCTATAAATGAAGAATGAGCGTAGCGAGCTACGTGACTGATGAATTTTAGCAATTCAGCAAAAGAGACGCCAAGGCGGG
>CAJTRC010000123.1 GCA_910578365.1 uncultured Muribaculaceae bacterium | reverse complement strand
TTGCCAGTATGTTCTGCTGCTGTCCGCTCTTGGGGGCGGTTTAGGCCGCCCCCGCCGCTTGGGCATCCCCTCGCCAGAAGGAGAGAGGAGAACGACTAATGCCCATCTCAAAGTTTTGCACTTCGATTTGGAATCTTCAACACAATCACACAATTGCATAGTCGCGAAATATACGACTCAGCATATATGCCTGCGCAGACGCCCGCAACGGGCCGTGGCTCGCCGCAGATTTCGGATGGCACCGGCTGCTGCCACGGCATATTCGTCGGATTCAGAGCCGAAACTGCCCGAAAAGGCCAGCGAAAGGACTGTGCCCAGAACCGCAGCGGCCAGACTTTCGCCGGCAACTCCGGGCGCCGGCGATTCGCAGTCAAGATCTATCCACAATATGTCGCTGCTGCTGTCATCGGACTCAGGCGGTGAGAAGTCTGTCACACTTGCGGCCAGCTCTCCTACCGTGTGCATGAAACTGTCGCAGATAAGGCGCCTGAGCAGTAGGGCATTGTCGCGCGTCAGTACTGCCGTTTTTTGGCCGTCCGACGCATTCACGGCCCTGACGGCCGATATGGCGTAGATACGCTTGGTTATATCGTTTATCGAAATAGTAATTCTCATGTCTGTTTAAAAAATTATAGGCAGTTATTCTTCATCGGCAAGCATGCGTTTTGCTGCCGCATGACTCATATACCAGCGCGAAGGCCGCTGATAGGCAAGTACTTTCTGCACTGCCTCGCCAAGGCGCAGATTGTGCGGCGGAGCCATCAGACGGTCAACTCGCTCGAGCATCTCGCGCCAGAAGAGGCGGCGCGGACGGGTTTCGTCGCTCATGTCGGGACGTTCGCGCCGCAGGCGTCCCACCATCACTATTGCGGTATCGTATTCCACCCCGAAGTCTGGCGGCCGGCTGTTTTGTATGGTCAGATTGATTATGGCGTCGCGGCCAAGCCGCCGGGCCAGCACGTCGGGGCGCCGGCTCATCTGAGCGAAGGCCTCGCAGAATTCCTTGCGCTGCATACCTCCAATATTTTAGATCGTTCTTCAATCAGCGATGCAAAGGTTTCGAGCAGGTCGCCCATGGCTATGGTGGCGTTCTCCACCTGCCTGTCGTAGAGAGCGGCACCCGCCGTACCGCCTATGCTACGGCCTTGCAGGGCATCGCCCACTCCGCTTATATTGTCGAACAGTTTCATCTGCAGTTCCAGCAGGCGGTATGCCCCTACCCCGTCGGTGGGTGTCACCACCTGCTGAGGCAGCGAAGTTCCGCGGCCTGTAATCGGAATCACGCCGTCGCTGCGCGCCCAGGTATCGAACACCTCTTCCCACTTCATATCCTCGGGCAGCTGGTCGACAGGAAACAGCAGCACGCCCTTGGCTGCCGAGGCCATCATCTTGTCAATCATCATAATCAGGCGGTTGATGTAGCGCTGCTGATCTATCACATCCTCCACAAAGGGGTGTATCTCGCCGTCGGTAAGCGGATACAGCCGCAGCACATAGGGGTGCGAACCGTGTGCGTAAGGCGAGCGACAGCTGTCGAGCAACTCGCCCGAGGGGCTGTACCAGCGGCAGTTCCACACAAACTGTATGTCGGGCACAACCTCGACCGGCTCCAGACCATTGCGTATGCGGCGGTCGTTTTCGGCATGTATGCTGTCGAGTTCGTCAATAGGCCTGTAGCATATATCGCCGCTGTCGGGCTCGGAACACATCAGGCGGCTCATGGCATCAAGTGTCCACATCTCCACTACCCGGCACTTGCCCGGAGCTGGCGTAAAGAAGTCGGCGTCATCGCTAAGGCCTAAGTCCACCGGCATGGCGCCTCGCGCCGCCGACTGCCTGAATATGTCGGCCAGACGGCTAATTCGCTCCAGGCTGCCGTGGCCGAAGCGGGCGTACACTTCGGGCAAGCTCATGTCGTGGCACTGCCCTATCAACGCGAGTTCGGGATAAGAACTTTATGATTTTCAACCAAGCAAAAGACAACATAGAGTATTGGGCGGCCTTTCAAGGTCGCCTGATTTATTTGTACAGTTTGGTGTTGTTAATCCCAGAGGACAAGCTGCCCGT
>CAJTRC010000122.1 GCA_910578365.1 uncultured Muribaculaceae bacterium | reverse complement strand
GGGGGACCTTCCTCTCAGAACCCCTACGCATCGTCGCCTCGGTGGGCCGTTACCCCGCCGACTAGCTAATGCGCCGCATGCCCATCCGTAGCCGGAATCGCTTCCTTTAATCCCTCAGGAATGCCCCCGAAAGATATTACGCGGTATTAGACGGAATTTCTTCCGCTTATCCCCCTGCTACGGGCAGGTCGCATACGTGTTACTCACCCGTGCGCCGGTCGCCGTCCGGCAAGTGCAAGCACTCGCCTCCGCTGCCCCTCGACTTGCATGTGTTAAGCCTGTCGCTAGCGTTCATCCTGAGCCAGGATCAAACTCTTCGTTGTTGTTTATCTTGTTTTATTCTTTTCAGAATTATTGTGTCGCAAGACAACTTCAAAGTTCCTTTTTGCTCGCAGATTGCTCGCTTTATTTGGTTTGGTAGAATTGACCAGAGACGTTTGTCATGCCCTACGGCATGAACCTTGCTCTTGTACTACTCTTGTCTATTGTAATCGTTTCAATGTTCTCAGTTTTTGTCGCTCTCAGGTCGTTCCCGAAAGCGAGTGCAAAGTTACGCGGTTTTTTCTTACCCACCAAATATTTTCGAAAGAATTTTATGTTAAAAAATATTTACAAAATATACATTTCGCTGAGTGTAGGTAAGTTACACGATGTTCAATTTTATGCTGAAAAACATATTTTTTCAGCTCTATTGTATAGGCAAGTTCCGAACACGCATCAGAGCCTGCCCGTATGACTCGCCGGGCATCATGTCGCGAAAAGCCATGGAGAGCATGGCAAACATGTTTACATTGCGCGGCACATTATGTATTACAAGTGTAATTTTCACCGGTACGCCGGAGGGCAATGTAGGAGCACTCCACAAGCGCTCCTCGCCTTTCATCAGTGTCATGCCTCCGCCATTCATCTCATACGAGTTGCCGCTCAGGTCCCACGCGGTGGTCACATAATCGTCGTAGCCGGCACATGGTTCCTTGTCGACAAAGGTACATTTCTTGGCTTGTGAGCCCATGTTGGTAAATATAATATCGACCAACACATTCTTACCGGCACGACGGGCCGGAGCTACCGACACGGCCAAGTTGGGCACGTCGTTCTCTACCATTATGGCTGGTAGTGACGGAGGGACTGGCTGCTGATAAGCGGACTGCTGATAAGCGGACTGCGGCTCAGGTGCGGCAGACACTGCAGCGGCTACTGCGCTGCTTGCCACAGAGGTAAGCGTACGGATGGCTGTGCCTACAGGATTGAACACGAAATCGGACAGCAGGGTGCCGTTGACAATAGGACACTGACGACGGTCGGTGATGTCGTAGGTCGATTTCACCACGCGGCTCATCATGTCGGAGAAGCCACGGCCACGGTCGGATAACGCATTGACGAATGCGGTGGTAAAGGGGCTGTTGTCGGAGTCACCGTCGAGGGCCACCTGACCGCTGCGGGTCGAGCATATTACGGCGGTGCCCGGATTGCCTTCGATAGTTGTGAGGCCGGTGGCAGCCGAGCGGGTCCATGAAGTTTTTACGTCGCGGCATGCGTCGAAGCACACTATGCGGGTTTCAACACCTGAATTCTCAATGCGCTCAAGAACGTCGTAGGCATCGAGGCAGCGGGTGAGTTCGGACTTGAACTCGAGATTTGCGGTAACGGGGATAAGGTAGTTGCGGCCATCCTCCTGCAGGCCGTGCCCCGAGTAGTAGAACATGGCCACATTGTATCCGCCGGCTTTGGACGCAAAGGTGTTCAGGGCCGAAATCATGTCGTTGTAGTCGCAGTCATAGGCCTCATACACATCAAAACCGAGCTTTCCGAGGGCCTCGGAGAGTGCTTCGGCATCGTACATAGGATTACGCAGCGACGATATGTTGGTGTAGTTGGAGTTGCCTATAAGCAGGGCCACGCGCTTCTCGGGAAACTTTGATGCTTCAGGCGAGGCAGTGAAAGCCAGGTCGGCTCCCTCGGCCTTACGAGTTGAGGCTTTGTTGACGCGCAGAAAGAAATCGCGCACTGAACTTATGCCTTTTTTTGAGGCGAACTGACGGGCTGAGAAACGATAAATATTTCCTGTACGTGTGTTTTTGGCTTCCATCTGCTGTGTGGCGGAGGCCCAGCTGATGGCATCGCCTTCGTCGAACGAGTCCCCGGCCTTGAGCTGACGACCTCCTATCAACACCTTGCTTCCGGTAAGACGTGTGATTGTAAGTTTATCGGCGCAGACTGCTGCCAGCGGCATTATAAATACCACTGCCAGGATGATTGCATGTTTTAGTTGTAACATAAGTATTGGATTATATATCTATT
>CAJTRC010000121.1 GCA_910578365.1 uncultured Muribaculaceae bacterium | reverse complement strand
TCGGTAATCATGATACAGTATTTATTGTTTGTCACCTCTAAATTACTAAATATCAGCGAAATTACCAAAAGAATAGGCAACTTTTTCAAGCTGCCTATTCAACTTTTTTATAGCATTTCTTATCCCGAACTCGCGTTAATACATTTAACACATTTAACACATTAGCGGCGTTCACATTAATTATTAAGCAAGTCCATAATTTGACCTTTGCGAAAAAACTTCGTAACTTTGCCGGAAGAATGAGATTAGGCATATACATACTGATGTTCTTCTGCGCTTTGACGACGGCCCGCGCTGCCTCCATGGCCAAGAGTACAACTGATTCCTTGATGAAGCAGTTGGACAATGTCATAGCCATGCGGCCCAAGTATCAACAGCTGAAAGAACAGCGGCTCGATTCGCTCCATGCCGAATTACGCAGGTGCGGCGACTCGGAACGCTGCTTTGACTTGCTCAACGAACTGTTCGGCGAATACCATCCGTTCATCTCCGATTCGGCATACGCCATAACTCTGCGCCAGGAGAAGCTGGCACGCGACCTTGGCGACAGCAACAAGGTGATGAACGCCCTGATGAACCGCGCCAACATTCTCAGCCCAACAGGCATGTACCACGAAACATTGGGCATCATCAACTCTATTGAACTTGAGGATGTACCAGACTACATGCGCCCATACTATTTCCACATCAAGCGCACCGTATACGGCCACCTGGCCGACTATGCGGCATTCGACAACGAAAAGCGGCGATACAAGACTATTACCGACATGTACCGCGACTCGCTGCTGAGCGTGAACGACCCGGAATCAATGTCGTACGCCCTTATCCATGCCGACCAGCTGAACGAAAAGGGGCGTCCTCGCGAGGCTATTGAAATTCTGGAGAACTATATCGCAAACAATGAACTCGACGAACACAGCCGGGCCATATGTGCCTGGACTCTTGCTGTAGCATACGGCATGGCCGGCGACAGCGAGAATCAGAAAAAACAGCTGATACTGTCGGCTATCTCCGACATGAAATCGGCTGTGCGCGAGTATGTGTCGCTGCGACAGCTGGCTATGCTGCTTTACAGCGAGGGCGACCTCGACCGCGCATACCGCTTTCTGAACATTGCCGTCGACGATGCCGTAAAATACAATGCCCGCCAAAGAATTTTAGAACTCAACGAATGTTATCCGCAGATAAACGCCATATATGTCGACACCGTGCGCCGGCAGCACAAAAACCTGGTGCGCACCATTATTTTCATAACCGTGCTTATTGTGGCACTGCTGGTGCTGCTTTTAGTAATGCGCAAGCAGATGCACCGTATTGCTGCTGCCCGACGGCTGGAGGAGGAGGCAAACCGGCAGCTGAGCGAGCTCAACAGCGAGCTACAGAGGTCGAATCTTCGTCTGGCAGAGGCCTACAACGAGATTTCTGACATTTCCGAACTGAAGGAAACATACATCAGCAGCTACATGAACCAGTGTCTGTTCTACATTGAGAAACTCGACTCCTATCGCAAGGCCATAGGCAAGCTGGCCAACAGCGGCAAGAGCGACGACCTGAAGAAGCTGGTGAAATCGTCGGCCATGATTGACGAGGAGCTGAAAGCATTCTACGACCAGTTCGACCAAACCTTCCTGGGACTTTTTCCTTCGTTTATAGAGGACTTCAACGCACTGCTGCAGCCAAGCGAACAAATCACACCAAAACGCCCCGACACTCTCAACCCCGAACTGCGCATATACGCACTGATTCGTCTGGGCATAACTGACTCCGACAAAATCGCGAAATTCCTGCGATATTCACTCACTACAATCTACAACTACCGCACCAAGATTCGCAACAAAGCTTTAGGCGACCGCAACTCGCTTGAGGCCGAAGTAATGAACATCAGCCGCCGTCCAAAAGTAGGATAAGCTCTACCGCCTCACTCGTTTTACGACTACATTAAACACTCGTTCGTTTTCATCTAACAAACTGAACGACAGAGTTATCATGTTTTAAAATCACTACTTTTTAATAATATAGGATTGTGCGTACGCATATATTAACATAACTTTGCAGTCGACTTCAGTCAGGTAAACAAAAATAACAAATCAATCATACCTAATTTAATATCACGAACAATGATTAAGTGCAATTTATCTATCCGGCACCTGCTACCGCTGCTTGTGATTCTCATGGGATTTCAGCTTAGCCTGGCCCAGAAGATGAACATCACCGGCACTGTTACCGACCCGGAAGGCGAGCCTCTGATAGGGGTAAGCGTAACCGTGGCAGGCACACAGCAGGGCGTAACCTCTGACTTAGACGGCAACTACTCTATAAGCGCCGACTCTAAGGGTAAACTCCGTTTCTCTTACATAGGTTACAAAACCGAGGAAGTGGCCGTAAGCGGCCGAAACGTAATCAATGTGAAAATGAATGAGGACTCCGAGATACTCAGCGAAGTTGTTGTAATCGGCTACGGTACCATGGACAAACGCGAACTTACCTC
>CAJTRC010000120.1 GCA_910578365.1 uncultured Muribaculaceae bacterium | reverse complement strand
TCCCGTGCTTCGTTTAAGGTTTGTTTGCTACCGCTGTAGCTCCTTCCCGAAAGCGAGTGCAAAGTTACGCCCTTTTTCTGATTCCACCAAATTTTTGAGCAATTATTTTTCATATTTTCGTGTTAACGTTTGTTAGAGATTGTCCTTTCTTTTTGTATTTCTTTGACTTACATTTTATGTTATAAAGCATGGTTTTTTAGCACGTTTTGGATCTCAGTGGCGCCATTGGACGTAGTTGGCATTTTATCGGAGCTTAAAAAATGAACTATTTTTTCCAGCCTATGTTATGCTACAAGATGTATTAACTAATGAGATTATGAAAATGAAGTCTTATTTTGTGGCAGCAACACTGGGCATGCTGGCACTTTCTGCCTGTAACGGCACTGACAAATCGGCGACTACTGCCACCGCGGCAGCAGACTCCGTAAAAAGCGAGGCTACTATAGCCCAAAGCAAAACCGAAATTTTCAAAGGTATGCTGCCGGCAGCCGATGCGGATGGCATTGAATACACCCTAACACTGAATTATACCGACGACAACTGCGGCACCTATAATTTGGTGCAGGTATATCAAAACAAAGACAAGAGCAGTTTTACTGACGACGGTTCTTTCGTTATCGACAAGAAGGACGACAAGAGCTATCTGAAACTGACCGACAGCAAAAACAACAGCTCGGTGCAGTATTATCTGATTGATTCGCCCTCGAAGATTACTCTGGTAGGCGCGGACATGAAGCCTGCCGCCACCGGACTCAACTATTCTCTTACCCTGCAATAATCGCCTGCAGGCAAAAAGAGGTAAAAAAAAGCGATGTCACGACCTACCGCTGTACGGGGGGCGCGACATCGCTTTTCTATATAATATATATAATATTACTTGCCTGCGGCGGCTGCTTCGGCCTTTTTCTTTTCAAGAAATTCGTTTATACCACAAAGATGCTCGCGCACGCGGCCATCGCCGAATTCGTACACCTTGGTAACGAGGCCGTCGAGAAAATCGCGGTCGTGACTCACCAGAATAAGCGTGCCGTCAAAATCGCGCAGAGCCTGTTTGAGTATATCCTTAGTCTTTAGGTCAAGGTGGTTGGTGGGTTCGTCAAGAATCAGCAGATTTATCGGTTCGAGCAAAAGCTTAATCAGACAAAGGCGCACACGCTCGCCACCCGAAAGCACCTTTACCTTCTTCTGGTTTTCCTCGCCGCCGAACATAAAGGCGCCGAGGAGGTCGCGTATCTTCAGGCGCACATCGCCCACGGCTATGTCGTCGATTGTCTGGAACACGGTCAGTTCACCGTCGAGCATCGACGCACTGTTCTGGGCAAAATAGCCAATCTGCACGTTATGTCCCAGTGTAAGCGTGCCCTGGTGCTCAATCTCACGCATTATAGCCTTGACCATAGTAGACTTACCCTCGCCGTTACGACCGGCAAAGGCCACTTTGTCGCCACGTTCGATGGTGAACGAAGCGTTGGCGAACACCTGCTTGCCGTCGTAGCTCTTCCCTACCCCTTCGGCTATTACGGGGTAGCTGCCGCTGCGTGGGCAAGGCGGAAACTTAAGCCTCAGCGCCGAATTATCTTCTTCGTCGACCTCCACAATTTCGAGTTTCTCAAGCCACTTGACCTTGCTCTGCACCTGATAGGTCTTGGAGTAGGTACCCTTGAAGCGTTCGATAAACTCACGGGCCTCGGCTATCTGTTTCTGCTGGTCGTCAAACTGCTTCTGCTGTTGCTGTCGGCGTTCCTTGCGCAGTTCCAGATAGTGGCTGTAATTGGCCTTGTAGTCGTATATTCGGCCCATTGTCACCTCGATGGTGCGGGTGGTGATATTGTCGATAAAGCGACGGTCGTGGCTGATTACCACCACTGCCATCGGGCTGTTCATGATAAAATCCTCGAGCCATCCCACCGACTCAATATCGAGGTGATTGGTAGGCTCGTCGAGCAGCAGTACGTCAGGGTTCTGCAGCAGCAGTTTGGCCAGCTCGATGCGCATGCGCCATCCTCCGGAGAACTCCGAGGTAGGCCTGGTGAAATCGCTGCGTTTGAATCCGAGGCCCAGAAGAGCCTTCTCGACATCCTCCTCGAAGTGAGTCATGTCGATTGCGTAGAACTTTTCGCTCACCGTGGCCACCTTCTCGATTAGAGCCATATACGAGTCGCTCTCATAGTCGGTACGTGTGGCCAGTTCCTGATTCATGGCATCAATCTCCGCCTCCATTTCCTTGAGGTGGGCAAACGCCTGCGAAGCTTCCTCGAACACAGTTCGCCCGTCCTCAGTCATCATGTGCTGTGGCAGATAGCACACCGTACAGTCCTTTGGCACCGATACACTGCCGCGCGATGGCTGCCGCACACCGGCCAGAATTTTCAGCAGTGTGCTTTTGCCGGCGCCGTTTTTGCCCATCAGGGCTATGCGATCCTTGGGATTGATTACAAAAGATATGTCCTTGAACAGGGTAGTGCCCCCGAATTCAACAGTAAGAGCGTCGACTGATA
>CAJTRC010000119.1 GCA_910578365.1 uncultured Muribaculaceae bacterium | reverse complement strand
TTAAGCCAAAAATGAAAAAAATAAGATTTTGACACCAGAATAACTCGTTGACAGACAGACACAGAATATTGCCCGATTCACAATGAACCGGGTAGGGGAAGTCATGCTTTTTATTTTAGTTTAAATGAAAGAGCCGTGTGGATATGGTGGGAAAGTTTGGTTATGTGGAGAAAAATATCTATTTTTGTTTTTAAATTTTATAAACTCAGTATATGACCATTCTAAAAACCAAAATTTTGTTATCTGCCGCAGTAATGGCGGCAACTTCGCTTATGACAAATGCCCGGACATGCGAGAATGGCTGTTGCAGCGATGCTTCGAATCCCTTCTACAGTGACTTTACCGGCATCCATGGCACAGTTCCATTCTCGAAAATCAACAACAGCCAGTGGGAAGCAGCCATCGACCGTGGCATAGAGCTGGCCAGACAGGAAATCGACGCTATTGTAAAGCAGCGTTCTATGCCTGATTTCGAAAATACTATTGTGGCGCTCGAGCGTGTTGGCGCCGACTTGAATCGTGTGCTTAACGTGTTCTACCCGCTGCTGTCGGCTGACTCCGACGACCAGATGATGGAGATTTCGATGTGCGTTTCGCCCAAACTGAGCGACTACAGCACTTCGCTGATACTTAATGAAGGTCTGTGGAACCGTATCAAGCAGGTTTATGACAACCGTGAGAAATTCAACCTCTCGACTGAGGACGCAACCCTGCTGCAGAAGACCTACGATTCGTTTGCCCTCTCCGGTGCTACCCTTGAAGGGGAAGACCGCGAAACATTCCGCAAGCTCAATGCCGAACTTTCAGAACTCACTACCAAATTCGGCCAAAATGTGCTCCGTGAAATGAGTACATATAAAATATGGCTTACAGCCGACGACCTTGCAGGATTGCCTCAGAGCAGTATTGATGCCGCCGCAGAAGCAGCCGCCGCAGAAGGCCGCCCGGGCGAGTATCTGTTTACTCTCGACTATCCGGTTTACAGCGCCTTTATAAAGTATTCGGCACGCCCCGACTTGCGTGAGAGGATGTACCGTATGAATTCTTCGCGCAACACCAAGGGCGAGTACTCAAACCTTGAGAACGTAAAGAAGATAAGCGAAATACGCCGTAAAATAGCCAATCTGCTTGGCAGCGAAACATACGCGCAGCACTCGCTGAAGCGCACCATGGCCCAGACTCCGGAGGCGGTGTACGACTTGCTCGACCGTCTGCGCCAAGCCTATGCTCCTGCGGCCAAGGCCGAGATGAAGGAACTGACCGAATTTGCTTCTAAACTCGAAGGCAAGCCAGTGGTAATCAATCCGTGGGATTACTCCTACTACTCCAATAAACTCAAGACCGAAAAATATGCTTTCGATGACGAAGCTCTGCGTCCGTATTTTGAACTGAACAGCACTGTCAACGGTGTATTCGGTCTGGCAACAAAGCTTTATGGACTTCAGTTCAAGCATAATCCCGATATTGAGGTGTATCATGCCGATGTAAAGGCATACGATGTTACTGACGCCGACGGCAAGTTTGTAGGTGTGATTTACACCGACTTTTTCCCGCGTGCCAGCAAGCGTCCCGGAGCGTGGATGACAGGCTTCAAGGATCAGTATGTGGATGCCGATGGTGTTGACCAGCGTCCGCATGTGACCATTGTGATGAACTTCACCAAGCCCACCGGCGACACGCCGTCGCTGCTTACTCCGAGCGAGGTTGAAACATTCCTGCACGAATTCGGCCATGCGCTCCACGGCCTCCTGGCACAGTCGCACTATGCGTCGCTGTCCGGAACGGCTGTTTACCGCGACTTTGTGGAGCTGCCTTCGCAATTCAACGAAAACTATCTTTCCGAGCGAGAATTCCTCGATGGTTTTGCCCGTCACTACAAGACAGGCGAGGCAATTCCGCAGAATCTGGTCGACGCCCTTGTGCGTTCGTCGCAGTACGGCGCAGCATACGCCTGCATGCGTCAGCTTGCGTTTGGCTATCTCGATATGGCCTGGCATACAATTACGGCTCCCGTCGAAGATCCGACAGCATTCGAGAACGCCGCCACTGCTTCGGTGTCCATGTTCCCGCCGGTCGAAGGCTCTATGATGTCACCACAGTTCAGCCATATATTCTCGGGCGGTTATGCAGCCGGCTACTACAGCTACAAGTGGGCTGAGGTACTTGATGCCGATGCCTTTGCCAAGTTCAAGGAAAATGGTATTTTCGACCGCAAGACGGCCGACGAGTTCCGCACCAATGTGCTACAGCGTGGCGGCACCGAGAATCCTGCCGTACTCTACCGAAACTTCCGTGGCCAGGATCCAACCATCGACGCTCTCCTTATCCGCGACGGCATTAAGCCCGCCAAAGACGTTAAGGTGAAGAACGAAGTGAAAGGCTAAATTCACAAGATTTTATAGATTAGAGGCCATATTCCTCGCCGAGGAATATGGCCTCTTTTAGTTCGCCCGACATGGGCATAATCTAACGGGTGGAAGTCCCGAGCGCGCCCCGATAGCGGGAAGCGCATAGTCCGAGGCAACGGTGTCTGCCGTGAGGAGAATCGGAAGGAAGCTAAGGACGCGAGTTCGGGATAAGGAACACCATAAAAAAGTTGAATCGGCAGCTTAAAAAAGTTGCCGATTCTCTTGGTAATATTACTGATATTTAGTAATTTAGAGGTACTAAACAATAAAT
>CAJTRC010000118.1 GCA_910578365.1 uncultured Muribaculaceae bacterium | reverse complement strand
GTCTATTGCTGACAGGTTGCTCCCCAGCAGAGCCTGTTTCCTCTTCAACCCTCTGACTGCAAAATTAATAGAAGTTGTGGAGAGTCGTGTTAAATAAGTGTTAAAATCTGCAAATCATTTGTACAGCAACATAGAAGCTCGTTATGCCCGCGAGAGTTTCCTCCCTACAAAGGCAGTACTGAAAAAGGCATTGCGAATATCGCTGCCCATGACACTCGAACACGCCATATTCTGCGGCGCACAGATTATGATTACCGTAATAGTAGCTCCGCTTGGGGCCGTAGCTATAGCGGCTAACGCCTTTGCAGTAACGGCCGAGAGTCTGTGCTATATGCCGGGATTCGGCATAGGCGATGCCGCCACCACGCTTGTCGGACAGAGCTATGGGGCGCACCGTTTCGGCCTTGTCAGAAGCTTTGCCCATATAAGTGTGGGCATGGGTATGGTGATAATGACCATTATGGCCGTGGTGCTGTATGTATGCGCTCCGTTTATGATGGAGCTGATGACACCGGTCGAGGCCATCGCTGACCTCGGCGCTGAGATACTGCGCATCGAAGCGTGGGCAGAACCCATGTATGCAGCATCGATTGTAGCTTACGGCGCCTTTGTTGGGGTAGGCGATACTCTCTGGCCTGCAGTGATGAACTTTGGCAGTATATGGCTTGTGCGCATCCCTGTGGCGGCGATTCTGGCGCCTTCGTCAGGGCTGGTAGGCGTGTGGATTGCCATGGCCATTGAACTGACATTCCGCGGTATGATATTTCTGTGGCGCCTTTTAAGCGGTGCGTGGCTGCCGAAGCATTGAACATAATGGCACAATATTTGTTTTAAGTTTATCATCAACGATAAACATAAATCAAATATATTATGAGCGAATTCAACGACCTTATCAACCAGAACAAACCTATCTTGGTGGATTTCTTTGCCACCTGGTGCGGCCCGTGCAAAATGCAGTCGCCGATTCTTGAACAGGTTAAAGCCTCGGTAGGCGATGGAGCCAACATCATAAAAATCGATATCGACAAGAACGAAGACCTGGCCATGCGCTATAACGTGCGCTCTGTGCCCACGCTGATTCTGTTCAAGAACGGCGAGGCTGTATGGCGCACCGTTGGTCTGCAGCAGGCCGACCTCCTTATCGGCAAGCTCAAGGAATACGAAAAGTAGAAATCAAGTGGTTGTGACGGCGCCCTGCCGTCGCCCGCACACCGATGTATTTTGGGGCTGTTTAATAATAGCCGCATAGAGGCATGTCAATTATCATGGTGTTGGCTGAGCGTTACAAGAGGCCGAAGCACCATATAAAAAGTCCATAACATTGAATAATCTCAAAGTTATGGACTTTTTTTAACTTGCAGACGCCGCTCTGCGGATTTTGATAATGTTTATCGTGGCAGAACCTCGATGTTGAGTGCGTCGTAGGCACGGTCGGCTTTGGCGCGTGCGGCCTCTACGCTTTCGTCGGTGGCAAGGATAACGGCCATACGGCGGTGTCCCTTGATTTCGGGCTTGCCGAAGATGCGGATTTGTACGCCGGGCTCGGCCAGAGCTTTCTCGAGATTGTCAATCACAATCTTGTCGGTGTCGCCTTCCACCACCACCGCGCGAGATGCCGAAGGGCCGTAGAAGCGGATGGCCGGAACAGGCAGACCCAGCAGGGCGCGTGCGTGCAGTCCGAATTCGCTCAGGTCCTGCGAAATCATTGTAACCATGCCGGTGTCGTGGGGGCGTGGAGAAACCTCGCTGAAAATAACCCGGTCGCCTTTAATAAACAGTTCCACACCAAAAATGCCGTAACCGCCCAGGGCGTCGGTTACCTTTCGGGCGATTTCGCGAGCGCTTTCTATGGCGGCGGTGCTCATGGGCTGAGGCTGCCAGCTGTAGCGGTAGTCGCCGTTCACCTGTATATGGCCTACAGGCTCGCAGAAAGTGGTGCCGCTGCAAGAGCGAACGGTGAGCAGGGTAATTTCATAGTCGAAGTCAACGAAGCCTTCTACTATTACACGGCCTGCGCCCGCGCGGCCGCCTTCCTGAGCTTCGTGCCATGCGGCGTCGATGTCCTCGGCGCGTTTGATGGTCGACTGTCCGTGGCCCGACGAGCTCATTACCGGTTTCACCACGCAGGGAATGCCGATTTCGTCGATGGCCTTGCGGAATTCATCATAAGTGTTTGCAAAACGATAGGGCGAAGTTGTTATGCCGAGTTCTTCGGCCGCCAGACGGCGAATGCCTTCGCGGTTCATGGTCAGCCATGCGGCTGTGGCGGTAGGGGTTACGTTGTAGCCTTCCTTTTCCAGTTCTACCAGCACGGGGGTTGCTATAGCTTCCACTTCCGGAATGATATGGTCGGGCTTTTCGAGTTCGATAACGCGGCGCAGTTCGTCGGGGTCAAGCATATTGAACACATGCGAGCGGTGAGCGACTTGCATAGCCGGCGCGTTGGCGTAGCGGTCGCATGCCACTACTTCCACGCCATAGCGCTGGAGTTCGATTGCCACTTCTTTGCCGAGTTCTCCGCTGCCGAGCAGCAGGGCCTTGCAACCCACGGGGGTCATTACAGATCCAATTTTAGCCATTTTTTTAGTCATTAGGTTTTGCAGTGCAAAGTTAGTGAAAAAAACTGAATCGGCCTACCGTTTGCTTCCGATATCACGGTCTTGAATTATCAAAAATTGCGAGATTCGGGCGTTATGTTGCCTAAAATTTGCATATTTGCGCAAAAGTGTGTAATTT
>CAJTRC010000117.1 GCA_910578365.1 uncultured Muribaculaceae bacterium | reverse complement strand
TGATTTCACTGACCTATACATCAAGAATGTCGCAAAGAAACTAAACCTCAGGCCACGGAAAAAACTCGGTTTCTCAAACCCGAAAACCGAGTTCTTCAAACAAATCGCTAATTTTGCACTTGCCAGTTGAACCTGCGTTATTATAAAAATTATAAAAACATTATAAAAATATGGGTGATAAATTGTGAAGAATCACAAAAAAACTCGTAACTTTGCACCTGCATAACACACACACACACGCACACGTAAACTAAAAATCAATTATTACATTTATGACCAGAACTATTACCCGTGTCGCTGTTGCAGCAATGGGCGTAAGTGTTGCTATGGGCCTTGGCTCATGCATCGATGAAGATTACGACCTGAGCAAAGACATCGATATGACAGTGCAGATTGGTAGTGAGGGATTCACACTTCCCGCAAGTGATACCGAACCATATACACTGTCGCAAATTCTTGACCTTGACGAAACCAGTAGTATCAAATGTGTAAAAGCCGGGCAGTACGGTCTGGCCGAAGGCGACTATGTGTTGGTCCAGTCCGGTGAGTCGGAACCTTCCACAGTGGAAATTGAAAAAATTGCTCTCGACGGCCTTGAAGGCAGTACCACTGAAACACCCCTCGATGAGTTTCGCTTCTTCGGCGATGGACGCGTGACAGTAGATGTCGACGGAGCTCCCACCCAGATTAAAATCGAGGAAGACAATGTAACCCGCGAACTTGTAAGCCTCAAAAGCGCCGAAACGGCAGTATACATCGAGTTCGAAATCGGCTTCCGTTCCAACGACTACAGCGGCAACGTTATCATAGAACAGGGCTTTAAAGCTTTGTTCGACCCTTCGTGGACACTTGAGGTACGCGATGCAGCTACAGCATCGTTCTTGCGGATGGAAAACGGCAATACGGCAGTGTTTACCCGCGAAATGGCTGTAAATACCGCCTCTACCATAACAGTGCGGCTGCTCCTGACCAATGTCGACCTGGCCAAGGCGCCGGGCCAGGGCCTTATTGAACCGGGCCACTTCCGTCTGGAGTGCGACGTAAAAACCATAGGTCAGGTGTCGATCGACGGTACCGGCATGCAGCCCGGACAGACGGCCAACCTCGACCTTGTGACCACCACCCGTCCTACCGATGCCGAACTTTTGGCCATAACCGGTGTGGTTGACCCCAAAATCGATATAGAACCAACCATAATCCACATAAACGACATTCCCGACTTCCTTGCATCGGAAGAGAATGTACTCGACGTGGAGAATCCGCGCATCAGCTTTAGCGTCTACAACAGTTCGCCGGTGAGCATCAATCTCAACGCGGTGCTCCGTGCTGTCGACAAAAACGGCAGCTCGCGTATAATCGGGCTGGGCAATGAGAACAGCACCGACCCCATTGTGATTGCCGCCGACCGCACCACCGACTTTGTAATATCGCGCAAACCTATTGCCCTGAATGGAGCCGAAAACATAGTAGTGCCCGACCTTGGCGAACTAATAAAGACCATACCCGACCAGATATATTTCGAAGACATAAAGGCCAAGGCTCTGCCGCAGGAAGTGACTATGGTGCTGGGTACCGCCTTCGATTACGAATGCAACTACGAGGCCGTAATACCTCTGGCTTTCGGTGCCGACCTCAAACTCCACTATACACACGAAGAACTCGACTGGGATGAAGATCTGCACAAGTACAACTTCAACCAGGTGCTCATTACAGTAGATGTAATCAATACGCTGCCGGTAAACCTTGCGCCCTCGGTGTTGGCGCTCGACCGCAACGGCAATGAAATCACCAACATCATAGCCGAAGTAGAGGGCATGGCGGCCGCAGGTACTGTAGACTCGCCTGCTGTGTCGCCGCTGAAGATAACCCTGCGCAGCGAAGCTGCCAACCTTGGAGAACTCGACGGCGTACGCCTGGTGTTCGATGGCACCACCGACGCAGCTCACGTGGGTGAGAACCTCAACAAGGCCCAGTCTGTAGAGTTCGACAACGTACTTGTAAAGATTATTGGCGGTGTGACCATAGACCTTAATGACTAAACCCAGGATCTTGAACTTATGAAAGCTATCAGAACACTCATCATAGCCGTGGCAGGTGCCGCGGCCATCGGTGCCACAGCCCAGGAGGCACCCCGCACCGCATACTTCCTCGACGGCTACAGCTACCGTCACGAACTCAACCCCGCATTCGGCAGCGATCACAACTACATATCAATTCCAGCCTTAGGCAACATAGGCATAGGCGCAGCTTCTAACGTCGGTCTGAATACATTTCTGTACAAGACTGCACCAGGCAGCAAGTACGACCTCACTACCTTTATGAGCCCGACCGTCGATGCCAATACATTCTTGAACAAACTCGGCAACTACAGCCGCATTACCACAAATGTCGACTTTACCATATTGTCGGCAGGTTTCAAGGCCTTTAAAGGCTACAATACACTTACGATAGGATTGCGCACCGACGTAGGCGCAAGCATCCCCAAGGACCTCTTCCGCTTTATGAAGCTTGGTCAGACCGGAGCCGATACCCGCTACAGCTTCAAAAATCTGCGCTTGAGCGCCGATGCCATGGCTGAAGTGGCGCTCGGACACAGCCGCGAGATTATCCCCGGCCTCAATGCCGGTGCAAAGCTGAAGGTGCTGCTGGGTATAGCCGGCGTATCGGCCAATATCGACCGCATGGACATACGCATGAGCGGCGAGCAGTGGATGATAAACGCCAATGGCTCAATCGACATTGCCGCAGGTTCGGGCCTGTATGTGCCTACCAAGCAGGAGGCCGGCAAGGAAT
>CAJTRC010000116.1 GCA_910578365.1 uncultured Muribaculaceae bacterium | reverse complement strand
TGCTCGCCGAAGCATCGGAATCCCCTCCCGAAGTACCTGAAAACGGCTGAGGGGGCTTGTCAAATACAAAAAGTAAGCCCAACTTCTGCCGTTCAGGAAGTTGGACTCACTCTTATATGGTTTAGCGGACAGTAATAATTTGAATTTTGTTTTTTCACGATATACACGTGACGAAATGTGCGAATGTATGCATATTTAAGAAAATATACAATATATTAACAAATAATAACAGAGGGCGCATTCTGGCTGTTTACCAGCCGGGATTCTGGGTGAGGTTGCGGTTGCGGTCGAGTTCCACAAGCGGTATGGGCCACAGTTCGTGGCGTGGCTGGTAGGAGCGTGTGTACATCAGGTCGCCGAAAATATCGGTGGCGTTGTGTACCGACTGCTGCAGCATGCCCCAGCGGCGCAGGTCCCAGTAGCGCTGGCCTTCGCCGGCGAGTTCAAAGGCACGTTCGCGGCGTATGCGCAGGACCATTTCGTCTTTGCTGTTCACTTTCAGCCATTCGGGTCCGCTGTCGAGTCCGGGCATGCCTACACGTGAGCGCACCTTGTTGAGTTCGCATATGGCTTCGGGCAATTGTCCGTTCTCATTATAGGCTTCGGCCAGCATCAGCAGCACGTCGGCCAGGCGTATCAGCGGAAATTCGTAAGGGGTGCGGTTGTATTCGCCCCAGTAGCCGTCGAGGTTGCCGGTGGGTATGAACTTGCGCCAGAAGTAGGAGTTCCAGCCCTCGGAGTTGCGTATGAACGCCATTGCTTCCATGGGAGCGCCCCCCTGTGTAGGGTCGGCGAGGACAAACTGTTTGTCCATGGGCCGGCTGCCGGCATCAGTGCCAAGGTAGTGCGAGTATGGGGTGATTATGTTCAGGCAGAGACGAGGGTCGCGCAGACGGTAGGCGTCGGCCACACGGGCGGTGTCGCACTGCAGTGTACTCGTCACGGTGGTGCTGCCGGCATCTATTGCCACACACATCAGCTTGCGCCGCTCGTCGGGGCTCGCCTCGTTGAAGCCGGCGAACACATCGTTCCAGTCGAATGGCGAGCCGTCGGTATTTTCGTACATGTCGGCCAGTGTGGTCGATGGCACTATGCAGTTCGAGGCAATAAGCCGCATGGTCGATTTGTTGCCGAAGTACGACACAATGTCGAGGGCGTAGCCGGCCGTGTTGCCGTCGAGGCTCTGGATTGAGAAAATCATTTCGTTGCTGTGTTGTCCGTTATATAGCCGGAAAAGCTCGTTATAGTCGGAGTGTAGTTCGTAGCCGTAGTTGTTGTGCCGGTTATATACAATCTCCTCAAAGTCGTCGATAGCTTCCTGCCAGCGTCCGCTGTAGAGGTACACTTTGCCTCGCAGGGCGTATGCGGCTCCTTTGGTGGCGCGTCCGAGGTCGGCCTGATCCCATGCCACAGGCAGCAGGGCTATGGCTTCGTCGAGGTCGTCGAGCACGTGTCGGAGCAGTTCGTCGTAGCTGCAGCGGGGCGAGTCGAGCGATGCGAACTCCTTGTTTATATCGCAGCTTTCGTCGTAGTAAGGCACTCCGCCCCAGCAGTTGAGCATGCGGAAGTATGCCATGGCACGAAGGAATTTGGCTTCGCCGGTGACACGGCTGATTGTTTCGCTGCTCACCGGCATGCCCTTTACATTGCGTATCACGGTATTTGAGCGGTGTACCAGTTCGTAGAGGTACTGCCAGTGGTTGGCCACGCCGCCCGAGGCCGATGAGAACGCCGTGCCGCGCGAGATGTCGGCCCACGGAGTAGTGCCGTCGGCCAGGTCGCTGCACATGTCGAATGTGAATTCAAGGCCGAAGCACCAGGGCGCTTTCATGGCGGCGTACATGCCTATGGCCGCCTGACGGGCGTGTTCCTCGGTCTGCCAGAAAGTGGCGTCGCTGAGCTGGTCGCCGGGTGCGAAATCGAGTGTTTCGCAGGCGCTGAGCATTGTGGCTGTCAGCGCCAGAGCTATGGTATGGTGTAGTTTCATTTTGGTCAGAATGATATGTTGATGCCTACTGAATACTGGCGTATGGCGGGATAGCCCACGTTTGCTCCAATCTCGGGGTCGAAGCCCGGAAACGAAGTGATGGTGAACAGATTGTCGATACTGGTATATACTCGCAGATTTTCGACGAAGAAACGTCGGCTGACGCTATGCGGCACCGTGTAGCCAAGCTGTATGTTCTTGCAGCGGAAGTATGCTGCGTTCTGTATGAATGCGTCGCTGGCTATATTATTTTTGCCGTTGGCGTTGTTGCGGAGTATGGGGTAGATTGAGTTGTAGGGGTTCTCAGTAGTCCAGGCGTTGTCGGTAATGTCTTTGACCAGCGACTGGCCCATTACGGTTACGAAGCGGAATGCCTGATTGTTGTAATACACGCTGTGGTTGCCCACTCCCTGAAAGAGGGCGCTGAAGTCGATGCCGCGCCATGAGGCTCCAAGGCTGATGCCGTAGGTGAGGTTCGGTGTGGTACCGTGGCCGATTTCCACGCGGTCGTCAGCGTCGAGTTTTCCGTCGTGGTTGGCGTCGGCGAATAGAAAGTCGCCTAGTTCGGGACGCTGGTAGGTGGCGAAGTAATCCGGGTTTGCGTCTACCAGGCTCTGAACGTAGTCAAGGTCGGCCTGGTCGCGGACAATGCGGTCGACGGTAATCACATACAGCTGGTCGATGGGACGTCCTTCCTGGGTTTTGTACACACCGTTTATCGAGGCCACATCGCCCTGAAAGCGGGTAACCTTGTTGCTAACGAAGCCCATGTTGAAACCGGCATGGTACGACACGCTGCCTATGCGGTCGGACCACTGCAGGTCCACTTCAAGGCCCTTGTTACATACCTCGCCGGCATTCTGGTTGGGTACGGTGGAGGTGCCGTGTTCCAGTGGAGCGGGCAGCGATATGAGTATGCCCTCGGTGAACTTGCGGTAGATATCGAACGAGGCGCTCAGGCGATTGTTGAACAGCGAGGCATCCAGGCCTATATTGGCCATATA
>CAJTRC010000115.1 GCA_910578365.1 uncultured Muribaculaceae bacterium | reverse complement strand
TACTTTCGGTAATCATGATACAGTATTTATTGTTTGGTACCTCTAAATTACTAAATATCAGCGAAATTACCAAAAGAATAGGCAACTTTTTCAAGCTGCCTATTCAACTTTTTTATAGCATTTCTTATCCCGAACTCGCGTAAATCGCTAATTTTGCACTTGCCAGTTGAACCTGCGAACAATAAAAAAGTAAATTTTCACTCAAAAAATTGCAACTACAAACTCATTTCACTAACTTTGTACTTTAAAATATTAGCCTCATGGCAGGCAAAAAACACATTCATAGTTCTATGTTGCTATGAATCAAATTGATACAAATATATTTAGCATATAACCATTTATAACCAATCAAATGAAAAGAGTCTATACTTTCGGCGATGGTAAGGCAGAAGGCAACGCATCAATGCGAAATCTGCTTGGCGGCAAAGGCGCCAACCTCGCAGAAATGAACTTGCTCGGCATGCCCGTGCCCCCCGGTTTCACAATCACCACCGAAGTCTGCACCGAATACACCCAGTACGGCAAAGACGAAGTAGTAAATCGCATCAAAGAAGAAGTTGAAAACGCAATTGCCCACGTAGAAGAACTCACCGGCAAAAAATTCAACGACCCCAAAAATCCCCTCCTGGTTTCAGTTCGTTCAGGTGCCCGCGCTTCGATGCCCGGCATGATGGATACCGTGCTCAACCTCGGCATGAACGACGATACCGTAGCCTCGCTGGCAGAAAAGAGCGGCAACCCCCGCTTTGCATGGGACAGCTACCGCCGCTTCGTACAGATGTACGGTGACGTAGTACTCGGCATGAAGCCCAAATCGAAGACCGACATCGACCCCTTCGAAGAAATAATGGACAAGGTCAAAGAAGAAAAAGGCGTTAAACTCGACACCGAACTCGACGTCGAAGACCTTAAAAACCTCGTCCGCCTCTTCAAATCCGCCGTGAAAGACTTCACCGGCAAAGACTTTCCCGACAGCGCATGGGAACAGCTCTGGGGCGGCATCTGCGCCGTATTCGACAGCTGGATGAACGAACGCGCAATCCTCTACCGCCGCATGAACCAGATACCCGAAGAGTGGGGTACAGCCGTTAACGTACAGGCAATGGTATACGGCAACATGGGCGAAAACTCCGCTACCGGCGTGGCATTCAGCCGCGACGCCGCTACCGGCGAAAACATGTTCAACGGCGAATACCTCATCAACGCACAGGGCGAAGACGTGGTTGCCGGCATACGCACACCCCAGCAAATCACAATCGAAGGCTCGCGCCGCTGGGCAGCCCTCCAAGGCATCAGCGAAGAAGTACGTGCAAGCAAATACCCCTCGCTCGAAGAAGCAATGCCAGTATGCGCTAACGAACTCTTCGCTATCGCAGCACGCCTCGAAGACTACTACAAAGACATGCAGGACATGGAATTCACCATCCAGGACGGCAAACTCTGGATGCTCCAGACCCGCAACGGCAAGCGCACAGGCGCAGCAATGGTTAAAATAGCCATGGACCTGCTCCGCGCCGGCGAAATCGACGAAAAAACCGTGCTCATGCGCATGGAACCCCAGAAACTCGACGAACTCCTTCACCCCGTATTCGACAAAGCAGCCCTCAAGCACGCCAAGGTAGTAGCAAAAGGTCTGCCCGCATCGCCCGGCGCAGCCACCGGTCAGGTAGTATTTGCAGCCGACGAAGCCGAAGCATGGGCCGAAAAGAAAAAGAAAGTAATACTCGTCCGCATCGAAACCTCGCCCGAAGACCTCCGCGGTATGGCAGTGGCACAAGGTATCCTCACCATGCGTGGTGGTATGACCTCGCACGCCGCAGTAGTAGCACGCGGCATGGGCAAATGCTGCGTATCAGGTGCAGGCGAAATCAAAGTAGACTACAAAGAAAAAACCGTTGAAATGGGTGGCAACGTATACCACGAAGGCGACTGGATTTCGCTCAACGGCTCTACCGGCGAAGTTTACAACGGTCAGGTACCCACCGCCGAACCCGAAATCGGCGGCGACTTCGGCGCAATCATGAACCTCGCCTCGAAATACACCAAAACCCTCGTACGCACCAACGCCGACTCGCCCCGCGACGCCAAGCAGGCACGCCACTTCGGCGCACAGGGTATCGGCCTGTGCCGCACCGAACACATGTTCTTCGAAGGCGACCGCATCAAAGCCATGCGCGAAATGATTATCGCCGCCGACGAAGAAGGACGCCGTCAGGCACTCGCAAAACTCCTGCCCATGCAGCGCGGTGACTTCGAAGGCATCTTCGAAGCAATGGACGGCTACGGAGTAACCATCCGTCTGCTCGATCCCCCTCTGCACGAATTCGTACCCCACCAGACCGCAACCCAGAAAGAACTCGCCGACGAAATGGGCATCAGCCTCGCCGATGTAAAAGCAAAAGTCGACAGCCTCGAAGAATTCAACCCCATGCTCGGTCACCGCGGTTGCCGCCTCGGCATCACCTATCCCGAAATCACCGAGATGCAGACCCGCGCCATCATCGAGGCAGCCCTCGCATGCAAAGCCCGCGGCATCGACGTTCACCCCGAAATCATGATTCCTCTGGTAGGCTCGCTCAAAGAAATTCAGCATCAGGCCAATATCATCAACACCACTGCCGCCAAAGTTTTCGATGAGCAGGGATGTTCGATACCCTACCTGGTAGGCACCATGATTGAAGTTCCCCGTGCAGCACTGACAGCCAACGAAATCGCATCAGTAGCCGACTTCTTCAGCTTCGGTACCAACGACCTCACCCAGATGACCTTCGGCTTCTCGCGCGATGACGCACCCAAATTCCTCAAGTTCTACAAAGAGCACGGCATCATCAAGACAGACCCCTTCGAAGTACTCGATCAGGAAGGTGTAGGCCAGCTCGTACGCATGGGCGTAGAAAAAGGACGTGCCACCAAGCCCGAGCTCAAGATTGGTATCTGCGGCGAGCACGGCGGCGAACCCTCATCGGTTAAGTTCTGTGCCAAGCTCGGCATGAACTATGTCAGCTGCTCACCCTTCCGTGTGCCCATCGCCCGTGTAGCAGCGGCGCAGGCTGC
>CAJTRC010000114.1 GCA_910578365.1 uncultured Muribaculaceae bacterium | reverse complement strand
GTCTTTTAAGGGCTTTTTGATGCTTAATGCTACCAATTTCACATCGCCTCAAATGACAAGCCCTTTTTCGTAAAACAGGTGTAACTTATTATATTTGTAGAGAATATATGATTTTGTCGTTTTTTACCGGACAGCAATATTTATATTATGTGAGTTGAATCAGCGCACCAACAATTTATCGCAGCGTACATTGCCATGCGAATCTGTCTGTCGGCGGATATAGATGCCGGGAGTGAAACCGTCCGGATCTGTACCGGCGCTGCGGCCTTGAAGATCGTAGAATCGTACATCACGGATGTCATTGTCATTAAAGACATCGGGCGCCGTAGTGGTTTCGCTCTCATATATGCGCATACTCGACAGCAACAGATTCTTGCCATGTCGCGGACGCAAAGCTATTGTCGGATCGTCATTAAAAGTTAATCCTCCGTACACATCATCAATCAGAAAAGTGAATTCCACTTTTTTCACAGAATTGTCGTCAGTAGCAATTGCATCTATTACAAGCTCCTTAGTTATTAAATTGGCACTTTTGTCAAACATTACAATTTCATATTCAGCGTTGTCAGACGAACTTATTTGATACTCCAACACGTAGTCGTGTCTGTGCACCAAGAATAGTGGATAAATAGATTCCAGATTCCGATTTTCAACAGATTCATCTGCAGTGTAAATCATACCTTCGTCGACACTTTTCCATATTCTGCTGTCACATGTCCAGTTTTCCCAGACTCCTCTATCCGTGAGCCCCTTGCATAAGGGTTCCCATGGAATTGGCAAATGTTCAGGTATAGTGCCGTAATAATATTGCAATGGCATAAATAGGATGTTAAATCTGAATTTAGAATAAGGATTGAGTTATGGCGTTAGCGCGTTTTTCACATAGGTTAAAAAAGGATATATCGTGAACCACTGCCGCTACATTTCGTTTTTATGGTATAAAAACAACTTAAAAGCACAACAACATGACCTATACACAACCCACCTTGCCTTATGCCAACGATGCCCTCGAACCGGCAATTTCCGAAGCAACCGTCAACTTCCACTATGGCAAACACGAGAAAACATATATCGATAAACTGAACGAGCTCATCAAAGGCTCTGAGTTCGAAGACATGGATCTCGAAGAAGTGATACGCCATGCCGAAGGGCCGCTGTACAACAATGCCTCGCAGGCCTGGAACCATATATTCTACTTCTTTTCATTCTCGCCCTCAGGCAGCCGGGAACCTCACGGACGCCTGCGCGAAGAAATCGACCGTACTTTCGGCTCATTCGAGCAATTCAAAAAGGCTTTTGAAGACGCCGGCACGGGCCTGTTCGGCAGCGGCTGGGTATGGCTGTCGAGCGACGAAAACGGTAAGATTTTCATTACCCAGGGCAAAAATGCCGAGAGCCCTATCACTTCCGGACTGCGTCCGCTACTCTGCTTCGATGTATGGGAACACGCATACTATCTCGACTATCAGAACCGACGTGCCGACGCCCTTAAACAGCTATGGAGCATCGTTGACTGGGACGTGGTAGAAAACCGTTACGAAGACTGAACAGACAAGTAGACATAAATTATACATAAAACAGCAAATACAACCTGGCTTCTACATAGCACTTGAAATTTTAGCATAATGTGATGAATGGAAAGGGAGGTACTCGTGAGAGCACCTCTTTTTCTGCTTATGCTTGAAGTAGTTGTGACAGCATCCCGCTGTCAACCGCAGTCGGGTATATCCAAATGCTTTCTTTTTGAGCTACGTCGTTCAGCCGTAGCAACTAAAGATACGGGTTACTACTGCGCTCGTAGCCTATGGTGGTAGGTTCGCCATGGCCGCTTAGTACCGTGGTATCGTCGGGCAACGACAGCAGGCCGTCGGTGATGGCTTTTATAAGTGTGGCATGGTTGCCGCCCTCAAGGTCGGTGCGGCCAATAGAACCTTTGAACAGTGAATCGCCCACAAGCACAATATGCTGTGCGGCGCAGTACAGAGCTATACCGCCGGGGCTGTGACCGGGCACATGAATCACCTTCAGTTCGTTGTCGCCTATGCGTATTATGTCGCCGTCAGCAAGCAGGCGATCGATTGCCACACCTTTGTCGCGGTCTTTTATACCAAAGCGCCGGCACTGTTGGGGCATGCTGTCGCCCAACGGAGCGTCGGCCTTATGGGCGGCAAGTCCCACACCATATTTCTGTTTCAGATATTCGGCGCCGAAGCAGTGGTCGAGGTGCAGATGTGTGTTTACAATTCCTGTAAGGAGCAGATTATTGTCTGCCAGAAATTTGTCGACAGCCTTGTTTTCTTCCTCGTAGTACATGCCGGGGTCAATCACAATAGCTTCACGGCTGACATTATCATAAACCAGATACGTATTCTCCTGAAACGGATTCAATACAAAGCGTGTAATATTAAGCATGATTATTTAATGGGTACGTACACCACTTTTTTGGTTTCGAACTGAGGCTCCGCAAATAGTTCGTTTATGTTATATTCTATCACCGGGAAGCATATGCCTTTTGATTCCTCGGTCAGGTCGCCGCCTTTAAGCACCACCGCACCGTTGGCGTATGTGTTGCCGGCATCGCGCGGGCTTATATTCTTTGCCACAAGCCGTATAAGATTGTTGAGAGGCATTACCGCACGACTCACCACATAATTGAATTTCTCGCGACATTCGCCAACATCGCCATGCTGGAAGGTTACATTCTTCAGACCGATTTCTTTAGCCACCTCGGAGGCCACACGCAGTTTCTTGCCTATGCGGTCAATGAGATGGAAACGACACTGCGGATATACAATAGCCAGCGGAATGCCCGGAAAACCACCACCAGTACCAATATCCATCAGAGTCGTAGCCGTTTCAAGCGGGCCAAGGAACTCGGCAAGTGCAAGCGAGTGCAGCACATGGTTCGGGTACAGATTCTGGATATCCTTGCGCGATATCACGTTTATTGCCGCGTTCCAATGGTTGTACAGTTGATTGAGCTGCTCAAATTGCATGATTTGCAACTGAGTGAGATTCGGAAAATATTTCTTGATTGTCTGCATTATTACACTGGAGTGAGATTTAGAGGGTGTTTAATAATAAATGTTAATTCCCGGCCGAAAATCACGTGGCGAATTTTGCTCTGAATTGAAGGAGCATAGCGAGCTATGTGACTGAAATGAAGAGCTAAAGGCGCCCGTGATTTTCGAGTGGAATGGTAATTTCTGTATCAACATTATTTTTTGAATTAAT
>CAJTRC010000113.1 GCA_910578365.1 uncultured Muribaculaceae bacterium | reverse complement strand
TAAAATTATGTTGTTATGATTAAAGTTAATGCACATATCCTTAATTACTTATCAAGTGATGCAAACATAAATGTCATCGCCACATTAGAAGATTTATGTAATGGACAACATACGCCCTCAACACATATTAACAACTTAACTGTACAAATTGTGTACTGATTGAGAAAAAAGAAGCAAATCTCGGAATGTCATCACAAATCCTAAAATCCTAATTCCCTTGAAATCAGACTATGAAAATTAGGTGGAAATTCCCAATTTTCTATCCCAAGTTTACTGAATTTTTCTTAACTTTGCAACCTTATGAAAGAAATAAACCGCAAAATACTTGCAATAGCCCTTCCGGCCATAGCGTCGAACATCACCACTCCGCTGCTTGGCATGATTGACACTGCCATAGTGGGCCACATAGGCTCGGCGGCATATATAGGGGCAATTGCCGTCGGGTCAAGCATGTTCAGCATGCTCTACTGGCTATTCGGCTTTCTGCGCATGGGCAGCAGTGGACTCACGGCCCAGTCGCTGGGCAAAGGCGACCATACGGCCTGCAACGCCCTGCTCTACCGCGCCCTCGCGGTAGGTCTTGGCGTAGGACTGCTGATGATACTGTTCAGCGGCCCGCTCGGGCGAACGGCCCTCGACTTTCTCGACGCCGACCCTGCTACACGCAGTCTGGCAGCGCGCTACTTCAGCCTTGTAATCTATGGCGCGCCCGCAGTGATGTGTACCTTTGCACTGAGCGGCTGGCTGCTGGGCATGCAAAACTCACGCACCATAATGTGGATGGCCATGATAACCAATGTGGTGAATATAACTGTAAGCTTCACACTTGTATTCGGCGTGGGCATGCGCATCGAAGGCGTAGCCATTGGCACCGTGTGCGCTCAATGGATTGGCGTGATTTACGGCCTTACAGCAGCCATGCGCATATACCGGCCCGGGCAACCGGCCTGGCACGAAGTGCTGCACATAGGCCATATGCTGCGCTTTTTCAAAATCAACACCGACATATTTCTGCGAACCGTATGCCTGGTGGCCGTAACGGTGTGGTTCACCCGCAGCGGAGCCCGGCAGCATGTCGACATACTGGCCGCAAATGCTCTGCTGATGCAGCTATTTCTGTTCTTCTCCTACTTCATGGACGGGTTTGCATACGCCGGCGAAGCACTCTCCGGCAAATACCTGGGCATGCGCAGCTACGACATGCTACACCGCACCGTCAAGGCCCTGATGGTATGGAGTGCCATGCTGTCGGTATTGTTCGCCATGCTCTATCTTGGCTGCGGACGCCTGATAATCAGCCTACTCACCGACAACAGCCATGTACTCTCAGTAGCCATGGAATTCCTGCCCTGGATAGTGGCAGTGCCGCTTGTCGGCGTACTGGCTTTTGTGTTCGACGGTATTTTTATAGGCATGACCAACACCCGAAGCATGCTCATAAGCATGCTTGTGGCCACGGCTCTATTTTTCGGCCTGTACATACTGTTGTTCCCGCATCTGAGCAACCACGGATTATGGCTTGCGTTCATAGCTTATCTGCTTGTGCGCGGCATAGTATTAGGAGTAATCTACCGCCGCCACAGCGCACGATGGCAAAATGAAAGCCAAACATAGCTCCAATGGCACTTTTGCCATAATTTCACCAACAAAATGCTATTTAACTGTTAAAATATGCAAATACGGCGGAAAAAATCCATAAATTACTTGCACAAGTCAGCAATAAGTACTAATTTTGCAATGTGTTTTTCATGGTATAGATTTAAGGTTAACTGGATTGGTTGTCGGGAGACAATCAATTTTTTTTGTACCTACCCCATACATCGGTATTCAAGTTGCGAAAGCGTCCCGGCGTCGTTCACCGGGCACGCGCCTCTTCTCCGATTCAACTGCGGGTGACGACGGGAGGCCGTCTAAATCAGCGATGCTCCGAAATTTCAGCCGTGATAGCCTTGTAGACCATACGGCTCACTGTGGCAATGATTGATGCTGTCGATGCCATGTCGTAGGCCGAATCGGCTACAAATACCGCTATGGAATAATGACGGCCATCGGGCAGATTCACGTAGCCGACATCGTTTATAGCCACAAGCCGGCCTTGCGAATTTCGGTCGGCAGTTCCGGTCTTGTGCCCTATCACTACCCCGGTATCGGTCAAAGGTGCCGCAAGGCGGTCGACGCCGGTAGAACAATTTTCCATCAGCGCAGCCACTTCCTGCATCTGCGGACAGTCGGCCCTCAGTACGGTGTTAAACTGTTCGAGCAAACCGGCCATGGCCAGCGGGGTGCTGCGGTTCTGATAGCACAAGTAGGGATTCCGGTGCATCTCGTTTTCGGTATTCGCCACAATCACCTCGCCGTAACCCATCGACTTCATCAGCGAAGCCACTTTGGCGGGTCCGCCAATCAGACGGAACAGTATGTCGCAGGCATTATTATCGCTCTGCTGCAGTGAATATGCCAGTAACTCGCTCACCGACAGGCGCAGTGAGTTTTTGCCGTATTTGGCATACATAGGGCTGTACGTGTTGGCGTGCATCTCTTCGGCCGAGATAGCCAGCGAATCGCCGATCTGGATGCCAAGGCGCCTGCAATAATCGGCCACGGCTATAGCCTGCGGGAATTTATACACACTCAGCATAGGAAAGTCGCGCCGGCCGTTTACGTCTATTGTATCTTTGCCGTCAACAATCACGGCCACGCCTACACGGGCGTCCTGCCTACTTACATAATCGGCCAGTCGTGTCTGAAGGTCAGCATATTGTTGTGCCTGCGACACCGCTGCCGAGGACAGAAACATCAGAATTGCAATAATTACTTTTCGCATAGCATATTTTTTTGCAAATTTACAAAATTATTTTAATTTAGGGATATTCAGTTAATGGCTTGATTTTTCAAGCTGAAAATGGAGCGTGGTCGCCCTATGGCGGTGCTGTTTTGATTGTGAGGGCAAATTTTCAATTCTCGGCGCATAAAATATGACATTTCGGACAGATAGGGATACACTGATTCGCCTCCGATATGTTTCGGAGGTGAGGTGACAGTATGATTTTTCACGCTCGCTGTTTCTCCTTTTCTTCAATGGCGAGTTGTCGGGCGGCAAGCGTTGCGGCGTTTGCCATGTGGATGCCGAAAAAGAGCAGCAGAGTTTCGCTGCGGGAGTTGCGTGCCGCTATCCGGCCAACGCTGTAGTGTTGTTTCTGATTACCGAAACTGCCCTCCATGGCGGTAGAGCGCAGAGTCCCGATTATTCGTCGGGCTGTGCTTATGTCGGTGTTCTCATCCTTTGG
>CAJTRC010000112.1 GCA_910578365.1 uncultured Muribaculaceae bacterium | reverse complement strand
AGTCAAGATTTTCCGCTCGCAAATGCGCGGCGTCAGAGACCGAGACTTCTTCATCTTCCGCCTGGTCAAACTGTACGCTTGAATATTTAACACTTCGGTCTACTCAATTTAACATATGCACCGGGATTTCGGCTTGGGCCGTTTCTCCACTTCCGACATCCGGTGGTCGTCGCTTACAGCGGCCGACTCTACACGTATTACGGGACCGTCGTAGGTCACCACCGGTTTTTCTTCAAGCATGTAACTCACCTGGCTGCCGTTGGCCAGATGCACCACCAGATACTCGTTTGCGGTATCGGCGAAAGCGGTCTGCGCCGTACTCCACAGCAACAATAATACGGCAATGCTTTTTTTAATCTGTTTCATACTGTTTATATATTTTAGCTATTATTTTAAAAGTCCGCGAGAGCTTGCCTGATTCCAAGCATAATTATGCAGCAATGTGTCAACAAGCTCTTAGGTTATGGAAATGATTACTCTGAAGTCAATAGTTAACATTGGCAAATTTAAATATATTTTTTTGAATTTTCAAAATTTATTTCTGAGCCGTAAGTGGGTCATTAAGTCGGAATATGTTATAAAACAGATTTTTCATTGCCGCCATATAAAGTCCATGTCGGCTGAACCAAAGCGAAAAAAATGCAATACCCGACATTGTAAATCACTAATATACTGACGCCTACCTTCTCCCTATATTTATATATATACAACCATGCATTTCAGCACTACAGTATCGGCAAATGAATGCAGCCTGAAACGACCCAATATTTTAACACATTTTAATAGAATTCCATAGTATCACTCAATGAGCCGGCACACCCTGGCAGAAACACCGGCAGAGCGCCAATCCACAGCAGCGCATGAATTCAATTTGCCGGAATGGAAATTTTTCACTACATTTGCATTTGTGCTTGCAGGCGCAAACATTAATCAGACAATATTTGTTAATAAATAAAGATATTTTACATGTCAACCAACAGCATTCAGACCGGACTGCAGCAACCCCTGCCCAAACTCGACGGCATGCGGGTGGCCATAGTATCCACTCTGTGGAATGCCGAAGTCACCGACCGACTCAGAGATGGCGCACTCGAAGTTTTTCGCAGCGAAGGCTTCGACGAATCGCAGGTCAAGACCTTTCAGGTGCCGGGCGCGGTTGAACTCACCTTCGCCGCCTCTCAGCTGATTGAATCCGAGGCTTTCGACGCCGTGATTGTACTTGGCTGCGTTATTCGCGGCGGCACACCCCACTTCGATTATGTGTGCCAGAGCGTAACTCAGGGCGTAACCGCACTGAACGCCGACTGCGACACTCCGGTTATATTCGGAGTTCTCACTGTCGACACTCTCGCCGATGCTCTCGAACGTGCCGGAGGCTCACTCGGCAACAAAGGCGCCGAAGCCGCCGAAGCCGCTATACGCATGGTAGACTTCAGGCTGAAAGTAGCCGACCTTTAAAAAGCAGCATCGTTACATCTGTCGCCGCCGTTGGTTTGCTTCTAACGCACTTAAAACATTATTTGTATTATGGCTAACAATCGCAAATCCAACATCTGGGCCTGGGTTATAATTGGTCTGCTGACCGCTGCCCTGGCAGTAGGAGTTCTCTTCTACATCGGATGGTTCGACACCAACACACACGTCGACTCCGAAAACGGCGACAATGTCACCGAACAATACATCAACACCGACGCCCGCCCCGACGAGCCCGGTGAAGCCGAGTGGCAGAACACCTCGGAACAGTCGCTGCGCAATGTAATCGCCGACCCCGAGCATCCCACCGCCACTCCTCCAAACCCCTGAACCGATGAAAATTCTTCGCCTCATACCTCTGCTTTTGGTCGCAATCATTTTGCAGGCTTGCGACCGATACTACGCCGACCCGCTGACAAGAGCCGAAAACGCACTGGAACACAAAGACTACGAACTTGCCCAGACCATTGCCGACTCTATCATAAGCGGTCAAAACTTTACCCGGCTCGGCACCACCCAGCTGTGCCGTACGGCCCTGGTATACGCCAAACTGAGCGAGCAGCGTGAACAGGACGCAAACATGGGCGCTGCAGCTTTGTGCATGCGCCGTGCCTCGGAACTCGACTCCGACTCGGTAGAGCTGTTCGTTCAGCAGCTCAATGTCGACGACCAGGCCGCAATATACATGCCTCGCAAACTCGGCAATGTGACCCAGTACGAACTTATTCCGGACGAATCAGCCGACTCTGCAGCTTATGGCATCTGATTGGAAAGAGGCGCTCGGAGCTCTCGCAGGCTCCTTGCCGAATCAAAGCGAACCCGCGGCCGACGAAAATCCACTGCCGCAGCAAAAGGCCGCCCTCCCCGACCCTCGCAAACTGCGCATCGACTTCGAGCGTAAAGGCCGGGCCGGAAAATGCGCCACTATTATCAGCGGATTCGACGGACTCGACGACGACGAAATAGCTCGCATCGCAGCCGACCTGAAACGGCGACTCGCCACCGGAGGCAGCTCGCGCGGAGGCGAAATCCTGATTCAAGGCGACAGACGAAACGAAATCAAAAAATATTTTAACATCAAATAACTGACAAAAACATGGAAAAAATAGAACCCGGCAAATACGTGGAACTCACCTACGACCTCTACACCATCAACGCCGACGGCAAAGAACAACTCGTACACCAGAGCGACAGCCAGGACCCCGAACGCTTTGTGTTCGGCGTTACCCCCGGCCTGGTACCCGCACTCGAAAAGGAACTCCCCGGCAAAGCCGAAGGCGACGAATACGACGTTGTGGCCCAGAAGGCTTTTGGCGACTTCGACCCCGAAGCCGTGGTTGAACTTGAAAAAGAAGTGTTCGAAGTCGACGGCAAATTCGACGACGAAATGATAAAGGTGGGCGGATACGTGCCCATGATGACAGCCGACGGCTACCGTATCAACGGCAAAGTTGTGGAAATCACCGACACTAACGTGAAGATGGACTTCAACCACCCGCTGGCCGGTCAGGACCTACGCTTCAAAGGCAAAGTCCTCACCGTACGCGACGCCACTCCCGAAGAACTGCATCCCGCACAGGGTTGCGGCTGCGGCTGCGACGGCAACTGCGAAAGCGGCGACTGCGGCTGCGACGGCAATTGCAACTAATTCACACCCCGGAGGGTTCGCGGAACTGTCACCGCGAACCCTCCATAAGAGGGTGTTTAATAATAAATGTTAATTCCCGGCCGAAAATCACGTGGCGAATTTTGCTCTGAATTGAAGGAGCATAGCGAGCTATGTGACTGAAATGAAGAGCAAAAGGCGCCCGTGATTTTCGAGTGGAATGGTAATTT
>CAJTRC010000111.1 GCA_910578365.1 uncultured Muribaculaceae bacterium | reverse complement strand
TATAATCGCGAAAACGAAACGAGCACAATTCTAAAACGAAACGAGCAAATCTTCTCTTTTTTCGCTTCCTTTTTCTCTTGCTCTTTCGACCGATTAAACATCATTTTAACGCCGATTAAAAGCCATTCAAAAAGGCTTAAAATCGGCGTTTCTCTTTGCTTTCTCTCTTGTCTGCTCAGACATTCAGGTCAAACCTTACAGCTTCATTTCCGGCCAAAAGTTCGCGCGTTCTCTCTGCATTGTTCGCGTAAATGTGAACGTTTCCAAGGTTCAACGTGATAGATTTTAATGGAGCGTCAATTTGTCGCGCTATCAGATATAAATGGTAAATGTCAGCAGGCAAACCCAAATTTGCGTCGCTGCTTCTCTGGTAAGCTGACAAAACCAATTCGCCGTCTTCGAGCTGAAATTGAATGAGGCTTAAACAAGGCGCTTGGTTTGTCTCCGCTCCTGTTGAGCCCAGAAACAGCACATAATTTTTGCTGTTTCGTTTCTCCCTGTTGATTTGCTCAATCAAAGCCGGCAATTTCTCAAAATAGGTCGGATAACTGTTAATGAGAATTTGGCCGCAATAATCCCACCAATTTATCCCGGCTTCTCTGTACTTTGTCAGGTCTCTTTCTCCTGCCATAAAGAGGCTAAGTTCATTGCGCAGCTTCTTGCGCGCTATGTTGTGACCCTCGAAAATCTCCAGAAGGTCATAAGGTAACAAATAGAGCTGCTCATTGAGCAAATAAATTATATCGCCCTTTTTATTGCTCTGTCGTTTGCCGTGCTGCAATATCTTGCCGAGCATAGCATAATACTTGTTTCTGTTCATTCAGTGCGAAATTACGCCATTTCTGTTAGTTCTGGGGCGTTTCTCCGTCGCTTCATACTGAAACGTTTTTGCAGTCGCTTTCCAGACGCTTCACAACATCGTAAACAGTCCGCTCGCTTACTCCGTATTTGTCGGCCAGACAAGCGACCACATAAGCAACTTTTTCGCCTCTCTGCTTCGCTTCGCGCCAGTCCTCGAACAAGCGCAAATATTTGTGATCGCTTGGCCTCACTCCGACGGCTTCAAGTTGTTCAATCAGTTTGCCACTCAGTTTTAACACTTCGTATTGTGTCATTCAGCATAAAATTATTAACTTTGCAACTCCTACGACATACCAAAGCGAGCTAACGCCGCAGTCAAAGGCATTTTTGCCCCCGGCTGTGCGGCGTTAGCTCGCTTTATTTGTATGTCGTAGGAAACTGCAAAGCAGCCGGGGGCTTTTTCTATGCCTCCGTGCTTGGTGGGTCGGTCAGAGTCGTGTTATCATCATATCATTAAATTGGGCTTGATAGTTCAGGGTGTTTGTGCGCTGCCTCACTGTGGCGCCATACATGGGCGCAGACTCGCCGAAGTTCTCGCCAAGCCATTTGCACAGCTCCACAATCTGGCTCTTGTCAGAAGTGAAATAAACCCACTTTGTGCCGTCAAGCAGACGCAGCACGTCCAGATAGTCGGTCAGCCTCCAATAATTTTGATACATGCCGCACTCGGTCGTAAGATACGGCGGATCCAGCACGAACAGCGCGCGGCTGTTGCCTCGCTCACGCTCGAATAACTCGCGGTAGTCCATGTGTTCCACCTCCAGCCCGTCCAGATAGCCCGCAGCCTCATACAGCCCCGGTCTTACGCGGTTATACATAGTATGCTTTGTCAGCTCCTCAAATGATGTTACCCACTTGCCTGAGAAAAGCACGTTGCGGCCTATTGTCATAATATCCACATAACCGCGCCGCGTGTAGTCCTCGACTATCGCCAGCACGTTGGCGCGCTCCTGTTCAGAGAGCCGCTTGTTTGCTTCAAGGCCGGTTAAACGCTGTTTAATCACCCCTAAAATTTCATTAGTGGTGTCAACGGCGGCCAGCCTGTCAATATAGCGGTCGAAGTCGTTATAAACGACCCTGCACCCCGGCAAAACCCGTTTTGCCGTATGGCTCAGCAGCCCGGAGCCGCCGAAAAGGTCAACCACTGTGTCAATCTCTCCCTCCACCTGTTGCAGGACCTTGGTAAAGTCCCGCAGAAAATAGCGCTTTTGCCCCATGAACGGAAGCGGCGCGCATTTGTAGTTCCTACACATTCAGCATAATAAATCACTTTTTAAGTTATATAAATCAGCGGGGGCGGCTGTTTACCGTCCCTTAATGTCCTTGTCTATATCCCTGTTATTTAGTTTGATTCGGCGTCCCGGGATTACTCGTAAGCGGTATAATTCTTTATTTTCTTGATTGTGGCGATAAAGGGCATTACGTCCTTGTCGCGCTCCAGGCGGTCGCGTATCACATCGCTGCGCGTGATAAAATAGCGGTAGTCCTCCGGGCTGTCCGGGAAAGCGAACTTTACAACGACCTTGGTCTCGTTCTTAATGGTCGTTATCAGGTGCTCGAAAAATATTATATCAGCATTGAAAAGGCTTTCGATGCTTACACGTTTTTCACGCGACAAGCCGAACCAGTTCTCGGCGTCGCGTATCTGCGAAAGTCGTTTAAACTCCATGTTGTTGGCGTATAATGTTAGTTTTTCTTTGAATGTCGTGCGCAGCAGGTTACGGCAATCGGCGTGTTTACACCACCCGAAAAAACTTGCTGTCTTTCTCTTGAACTCCTCATCGCTCACCTCCTTGGCCGCAAGCTTCCGGACCCGCCTCTGCATGTGCTGCTTTATGCGCTTGCGCAGCAGTGTATGCGTGGGATAGAATTTGTAGCCCATGAAGTCCATACCGCACTCCACCGGCGCCACCCTCGTTGTCGGCTTGAGCTCCAGTTTCAGGGCCCTGCACTGTTCCGTTATCTCCCTAAGCCATAGGTTAGCCGTGGCCTTGTCCGGGGCAAGGAATACAATGTCGTCCATATATCGGAAGTAATGGGGTATATGGGCCTGCTCTTTTGCCCAGTGGTCCACAGGCGTGAGCATGAGGTTGGCAAAGTATTGGCTCGGCCACACCCCGATTGCAAGCCCGGGGCTGAACGCGTCTATTATGGCGTCAAGCAGCCTTAATGTCGGCTGGCACTTGATAGCCCGGCGCAAAAGCCCTTTCAATATGTTATGGTCTATGCTCTGGTAATACTTGCGTATGTCTATCTGCACATAATACCAGCCGGGATTGTCGTGCAATGCTTTTTTGAGTTTGTCCGCGGCTTTCTTTATTCCCCGGCCCTTTATACTGCCGTAGGTATCAGCCGTGAATTTCTCGCACAGCACCGGTGCAACAATGTTCATAGCGCAGTTGTGGAGTATCTTGTCGGGGTAAATGTCCGGGTGGTCTATCCTGCGCTCCTTTGGCTCTTTGACTGTAAACGAGTGGAACGGGCCGAAACGGTAGGTCTCTGTCACGAGCGACTGCTCCAGCGCGTCAAGCATGGCGGGGCGGTTCTCTACGAATTGCCGCTCCTTTTTGGTCAGCCGCCTGCCGCTTATG
>CAJTRC010000110.1 GCA_910578365.1 uncultured Muribaculaceae bacterium | reverse complement strand
AAAATCATAAAGTTCTTATCCCGAACTCGCGTTATAAACATGGGCTTCCTGGGCAAAGGCAACTCGTCGATGCGCCAGACTCTCGACGAGCAGATTGAGGCCGGCGCCATGGGCTTTAAAATCCATGAGGACTGGGGCTCGACTCCGGCTGCTATCCGCTCGTGTATGTCGAGCGCCGACCGCTACGACGTACAGGTGGCAATCCACACCGATACCCTTAACGAGGGCGGCTACGTGGAAGATACCATTGCCGCAATCGACGGACGTACTATACATACTTACCATACCGAAGGCGCCGGCGGCGGACACGCGCCCGACCTTCTGAAGGTGGCTTCGATGGCCAACGTATTGCCTTCGAGTACCAACCCCACGCTGCCTTTCGGCGTGAACTCCGAGGCCGAACTGTTCGACATGATTATGGTCTGCCACAACCTTAACCCCACCATACCTTCCGACGTGGCATTTGCCGAAAGCCGTGTCCGCCCCGAAACACAGTCGGCCGAGAATATTCTCCACGACCTCGGCGTGATTTCGATGGTATCGAGCGACTCGCAGGCCATGGGCCGCGTAGGCGAATCGTTTATGCGTACCTTCCAGATGGCATCGTACATGAAGGATGCCCGCGGCAAGCTGCCCGAGGATTCGGAGGGCAACGACAACTTCCGTGTGCTCCGTTACCTGGCCCAGATTACCCTTAACCCGGCCATTACCTACGGCATCAGCGACCTGCTCGGCTCTATAGCTGTGGGCAAGATGGCCGACCTGGTGCTCTGGGAGCCCGCATTCTTCGGTACCAAGCCCAAGATGGTTATCAAGGGCGGTCTGATTAACTGGGCCCAGATGGGCGACCCGAACGCCTCGCTGCCTACACCTCAGCCGGTGTACATGCGCCCCATGTTCGGCGCCATGGGCAAAGCCCTTACTGCCACTACGGCACGCTTTGTAAGCCGTGCCGCATACGACGACGGAATCAAGGAAAAACTCGGTCTGGACAGTATTATATATCCTGTACACGGCTGCCGCCACATAGGCAAGGCCGACATGGTACTGAATAATGCTACCCCAAAGATTGAGGTCGACCCCGAAACATTCAATGTGTACGTCGACGGTGTCCTCGCTTATGTCGACCCGGCAAAGAGCGTGGCCCTGGGACAGCTCTACTGGTTCTCGTAAGCGACAGTTGACCCTGAAAAATTAATGCAGGCGGAAATCGGACTTCTCAGACTGATTTCCGCCTGCTTTTTCGGTAGGGGGGGCCTAATTCAGGCAGTGGGGCACAAAGCGCGCGCCCATGAACCAAATAGCCGCGCTGCGTGTTTTAAATTAAACCGCCCGGAAAGTTACGGGCAATTCATCACTTTGCTGTATATAACTAACAATCAATTAAAATCTCATGGAAATATTTACTGAAATCATTGGCAATATGCACCAGCCGGAGTGGCATCAGAAACTGCACGACGCTGAAATTGAATCAATATTCCTTGACCAGTGGACAGCCCAGAAAAGCCGCTTCCTGGCCAAGAGCGACAGTGGCGCCGAGTATCCGGTGGCGCTCAAACGCCAGAGCCAGATTGCCGACGGTGATATTCTGAAGTTCGACCCCGACACGCGCAAGGCCGTGGTGCTGAGGCTGAATCTGAATCCGGTGCTGAAAATCGATATGAGCAAACTCAGCGACAAGAAGCCCGAGGAAATCATACGCATAGCTGTGGAGCTGGGCCATGCCATAGGCAATCAGCACTGGCCTGCCGTGGTCAAGGGCACCACAGTGTATGTGCCGCTGACTGTCGACCGCAAAGTCATGCTCAGCGTAATGGAAACCCACAACATCGACGACATAAGCTACGAGTTCGAGGAAGGCCGGGAAGTGATACCCTACATGGCGCCTCACGAAATCAGGATACTGTTCGGCGGTGCCTCTCACGGCAACAGCCACATTCACACCGACCACCACGACCACGTTCACGCCGACGCTAAAATAGTACACTGATATGAACACGATAATGCACCTGCTGCAATTTACCGACTCGACCTTCCCGGTGGGTACCTTCTCCTTCTCGAACGGGCTGGAAACAGCGGCCTACGAGCGTGTGGTACACGATGCCCGTACGCTCGAGGAGTATACCCGGAGTGTGGCCATGCAAGCGGCCTTTTCCGACGGGGTTGCCGGGCTGCTTACCCACAGGGCCGCTCTGAAGGGCGATTACGAGGCCATAGTGAAGACCGACCGGCAGATAATGCTCTTTAAGATGAACGACGAAGCACGCATGATGCTGCAGCGTATGGGCAAGAAGCTGGCCGAACTGGGCATACGTCTTTTCCCTGACAACGAACTGATAGCCCGTTGGCTCAAGGATATCGAAGCCGGAACTACTCCGGGCAGCTATCCGGTGGCGCAGGGCATAGTGTTCGCCCTTGCCGGCCTGGACGAGGAGCAGCTTTATGCCTCGCACCAGTACGGCGTAATCAACATGGTGCTGTCGGCGGCACTGCGCTGCGTGCGGGTGTCGCACTACGATACACAGGAAAGCCTTTTTCGCCTGTCGGCCGAAGTCCCCGCCCTGTACGAGCGCGCACGCACCATGACCTTTGAAGACATGAACTCCTTTGTGCCCGAAATGGACATCATGGCAAGCCTGCACGAAAAAGGCAACATGCGCATGTTCATGAACTGATAATTTAACATTTAACATTGATATAAAATGTCAACCTGCAGAATAGGAATAGGCGGCCCGGTAGGCTCCGGCAAGACCGCACTGATTGAAGCAATCACCCCCAAGCTGATGCAACGCGGCTTAAGCGTGCTTATTATAACCAACGATATTGTAACCACCGAAGATGCCAAGCATGTGCGCAAGACACTCAAGGGCGTGCTGATGGAAGACCGCATCATAGGCGTCGAAACCGGTGCGTGCCCGCATACCGCCGTGCGTGAAGACCCTTCGATGAATATCGCCGCCGTAGAGGAAATGGAGGCAAAGTTCCCCGACGCCGACGTGGTGCTGATTGAATCGGGCGGCGACAACCTCACACTCACATTCTCGCCGGCCCTGGTGGACTTCTTCATATATGTAATCGACGTGGCCGCCGGCGACAAGATACCCCGCAAGGACGGCCCCGGCATATCGCAGAGCGATATACTGGTAATAAACAAAATCGACCTTGCCCCTTATGTGCATGCCTCGCTGGAGGTGATGGACCACGACAGCAGGCTGATGCGCCCCGGCAAGCCATTTATATTCACCAACTCGCTTACAGGCGAGAACGTCGACGAGCTGGTGGACCTCATTTGCAAGATGGCTCTTTTCGATAAAATTAAGAGGGTGTTTAATGATAAATGTTAATTCCCGGCCGAAAATCACGTGGCGAATTTTGCTCTGAATTGAAGGAGCATAGCGAGCTATGTGACTGAAATGAAGAGCAAAAGGCGCCCGTGATTTTCGAGTGGAATGGTAATTTCTGTATCAACATTATTTTT
>CAJTRC010000109.1 GCA_910578365.1 uncultured Muribaculaceae bacterium | reverse complement strand
TCGTAACTTCACGAACATTTATTTTTAAGAATTACCCCCGAATAAGCCCGTGATGGGTTCATCGGGGGTTCTTTGTAAAGTTACAAAATATCTATGACTCTGCCAAATAATCAGTTAACCATTAACTGAATATCCCTAATTTAGATGCATCTCCGGACGATTTCAGCAAGCCGGCCGAAACCGATACAGAAAGTGGGTGCCGCCTGCATTTGGCAACACCCACTTTTGTATAACACACTATAATATTATTTCTCAACTACAACATGTTCGCCGCTGGTTTCCTTTATAATCCACACGGCCAGCGCACCGAGCAGAAGAAGCACACCCGAGGTGCCGAGCATCATTACGGTATTGGCCACTCCGGCCGAAGGCCCGACTGAAACAATGGGGAAGATGTTGAGTATAAGGCCTCCTACCAGAGCTGCCACTATCTGGGACAGACATATGGTACAGTTGAACAGACCGAGATAAGCGCCGATATTCTTGCCCGACAATGCGTTGGTAAGTATAGTGAAGGGCATGGCCAACATGGCGGCCCAGCCGCAGCCTGCAAGTCCATAGCTTATGCACAGCAGGTATTTGTTTTGGATATAGCAGATGCTTATGAAGCCGACTGCACCTATAAGCAGACTGAGCGAGTAGCCGAGTTTGCGGCTGCGGAAGCGGGCGAGCAACAGAGCCCACAGCACTGCCACACCTCCCTGAATGGCAAGCAGCACGCCGTTCCAGTCGCCTGCCGCCTGATACTGACTCGATGCAGAGTTGAGTACCGTCTTGTAGTTTACATCTATCGATTCCATTGCCGGCAGGTCTTTGGTGTCCTCAAGGAAATATTCGCCGCTGCCGTCGGCCTTGGCGATATGAGCCAGACGGAGGGTTACTCCGGGCTCTATGAGCGAGAACTGCGACACTGTACTGAGGCGCGATGCCGGCACCGCCGCGCCATCTACCTGCAGTTCGCGGCCCACAAGGTCAACCGACGCTTCGTGCGGGGCTATTTTGGCTACGCCGCCCACATACACGGGCTGACCTCCGTTTATGATTGTGTCGCCGTCGAGCACTACAGTGCCGGGGGTGGTAAAGTTGCCGTCGATGCTCACGCCGGCCATTACGAATTTGCCATTGTCTAACACCATCCGCTTGCCGTCGAACAGGTATTTGTCGGCATATTTCTCGCCGTTCACGCTCACACTCTCAACCACTTTCTGCGATGGCGCGCCGAATGCCTGAATTGCCACCGCATCGGTAGAATAAGTCCACATGTAAAGGAAGCCGGCCCAGCAGAAGAACTGCACAAGGCCTACAGTCCAGAACACTTTTGGCGCGTGGGCAAGCAGCTTCAGCAGGTTGATTTTCTCTTTCTTTTCCGCAGACATGGATTCTGATTCCGCAATGCCATGATAATAGGCATATTCCTTCGGAGGCATTTCCTTTACTTTGGCCATGGTGTATATTACACACAGCAGCAGAATAGCGGCTCCGAGATAGAAGGCCACAGTAACAGTAGGCGGCACCTCGCCTTCCGGAGCTGTGGGCGACAGGAACCAAGCCAGCACAAACGGGGCCAGATAGCCAACTACAGAACCGGCATTGCACAGAAAACTCTGAATACTGTAGGCCAAACCTTTCTGCCGCTCATTAACAAAGTCGCCTACAAGCATCTTGAAAGGCTGCATGGCCATATTTATCGATGTGTCGAGAAACATCAGCATCACCAGGCCGAATACAATCGCGGCGCCTATGCTCAGGCCCAGCGAACCGGCGTTTGGCAGAAAACACATCACTATCATTGCTACAAGGGCACCGATGATAAGGTAAGGCAGACGGCGGCCGAAACGGTTCCAGGTGCGGTCGCTCGACACACCTACAATAGGTTGCACTATCATGCCCATAAGCGGCGGCAGAATCCAGAAATAACTCAAATCGTGTGGGTCGGCGCCGATAGTCGAGAATATTCGGCTCACCTGCGAACTCTGCAGGGCATAGGCAATCTGTACACCAAAGAAGCCGAAACTCAGGTTCCAGAGTTTCCAGAAACCCATGTCCGGTTTTTCGCCCGGCGCCAGTTTATGACTCAGGCTTGCAGCATTTTTGTTTTCCATGCTATATTTACGCGTATTAAAAGTTTACATTGGCTTTAACCCTGTTTTACAATCGAATAACTCACAGGGCATGTCGCATTATCTCTTCAATTGACAAAATTAGCATTTCTTTTTTATTTACGTAATAGTTTTAATGTTTTTTCACAGAAAAACACCCGGTAAAATTCAATTTTGCAGTTAACAAAAAAATGCCGAACTTTGCACTATAATTCATGCTTATGATGCTACAATTATTTTCAACATTTTTTAAAATCGGAGCCTTCACTTTCGGCGGTGGCTGGGCCATGATTAGCATTATCGAGCGCGAGATTGTGGACAAGCACCGCTGGATTGAGCGCGCCGAGTTCCTCGATCTGCTGGCGCTGGCACAGTCCATGCCGGGCATACTGGCGGTGAACATCGCAGTGGCCATAGGCGACCGTCTGCGCGGATTCAAAGGCAGTGCGACAGCGGCTTTGGGCACCATAGCTCCAAGCTTTATGATTATTCTGCTCATAGCCATGTTTCTTACTCCCGACCTTATTACGGGCAACCCCACCCTTGCCGCAATATTCAAAGGCATACGCCCGGCTGTGGTAGCGCTGATAGTGGCGCCGGTAATCACATCGGCCAAAGCTGCAGGCATCAACCGACGCACTATATGGATACCGGTGGCTGTCGGTATACTGATATGGTCAAAATGGCCCGTGGTGTCCAACCCTATTTTATACATAGTAATAGGAGGTTTAGCAGGATGGCTGCATCTGCGCCACAGCCGCAAATGCCTCGACAAGAAAGGAGGTCCGGCATGATAATATACCTGCGACTGATATGGAGCTACCTCAAGATAGGCTTCTTCGGCTTTGGCGGCGGCTATGCCATGCTGGCACTGATTGAGAACGAGATAGTCACTCCGGGCTGGATTACAGAGAAGATGTTTACCGACATAGTGGCGATTTCGCAGATGACTCCCGGCCCCATAGGCATCAACTCTGCCACCTACATAGGCTATGTGGCGCCCACACACAGCGATGCCGCAATATCCGGCCCGCTATGGGGCATTTTAGGCTCGATTATCTGCACTCTGGTGGTGATACTGCCATCGTTTCTGCTGGTGCGCTACGCCGGACATTATATATTGAAACACCACGATTCGGACGCTGTAAAAGGCGTATTCTCAGGCCTCCGGCCGGTGGTGGTCGGCCTGATTGCCTCGGCGGCTCTGCTGCTGATGAACTCCGAGAACTTCGGCAGCACACCGCCCGAACTCATCAAGAGCATAGCCATTGCCGCAACTGCACTGGGCGTGAACCTGTTTACTAAAATACATCCTATCTATATAATCATTGCCGCAGGCTTTGCCGGCTGGTTAATATTCTGAGAGGGTGTTTAATAATAAATGTTAAATTCCCGGTGGCGTATCTTTTAGCAATTCAGCAAAAGAGACGCCAAGGCGGGGGTAACTTTAAAAATCCATTAATTCAAAAAATAATGTTGATACAGAAATTACCATTCCACTCG
>CAJTRC010000108.1 GCA_910578365.1 uncultured Muribaculaceae bacterium | reverse complement strand
CTTGACCAATTTTTACACTACTTATTTTATTGAAAATCAGAGAAATAAATGCGAAAATCACCCTTTCCCATTCAGACTTCCCCCGCTATAAAATAAAAGGCTTTTCGGAAGCACTAGACTTTTTAAATGAAAGAGCCGTGGCAACACATTATTGTTTTTAACATAACTCTTGCACAGGCGGGATTATATTATTAACTTTGTAGCACTAATTTTCATCACTCACATGACTATGCTGAAATCGGCAGGCACCGCCGCTATCGCTTCATTACTCTGCGCAGTAGGCGCAAATGCCGCAAACCATAAGGGCGACACCTCGCTCGGCCCCAAAGTGGGCTACATATCTAAAAACAAATCGGTGATGGCCGGCCTGGTGTTCCAGCACTCGTTCAGTGACCATTTCCGCCTGTCGCCGGAAATTTCATACGCCTTCCGCGCCAACGACCTCGACGCGTTCATTATCGACGTCAACGCCCATGTGCCGTTCGCATTTCAGGGAGGCAAAGCCGGATTTTATCCGCTTGCAGGCTTTACGTTCAACTCGTGGAACATGCACACCCCGCCCATGCCCGACAATGATGTGGATGTGTCGACCCACGCCAACCGATGGGGCCTGAACTTCGGTGCAGGCCTTGAACTGCACTGCACCGAGTCGCTCAAGCTCACTATCGAAGGACGCTACTGCCTTGTAAAAGACTACGGCAACGCACAGATTACTGCCGGCATAGCCTTTGTATTCTAACCGTTAACAGAGTGTATCGCGTATAATAATGTATATATTAGGTATTGAATCGTCGTGCGACGACACATCGGCGGCTGTGATTGCCGACGGCGGCCTCCTGCTGAGCAACGTCATAGCCTCGCAGAAAGTACATGAAGAATTTGGCGGCGTGGTGCCCGAACTGGCATCGCGCGCCCACCAGCAGAACATAGTGCCGGTAGTGGACACAGCCCTGCGCCGCGCGGGCATCGACAAGCATCAGCTGTCAGCCATAGCCTTTACCCGCGGACCCGGACTGCTGGGCTCGCTGCTGGTAGGCACCAGTTTTGCCAAAGGCCTGTCGCTGGGGCTACGCATACCCCTGGTCGATGTAAACCACCTGCACGGACATGTGCTGTCGCACTTTGTAAAACGCATGCCCGACGACCGGGTGCCGGAATTCCCCTTCCTCTGCCTGCTAATTTCGGGCGGAAACTCGCAGCTGATACTCGTACGCAACTACAACGACATGGAAGTACTGGGCGCCACCATCGACGACGCCGCCGGCGAAGCCTTCGACAAATGCGCCAAAGTGATGGGCCTGCCCTACCCCGGCGGACCGCACATCGACCGTCTGGCTGCCGAAGGCAACCCCAAGGCATTCCGTTTTGCCAAACCGCATATACCGGGACTAAACTACAGCTTCAGCGGCCTCAAGACATCGTTTCTGTACACCCTGCGCGACGCCGTAAAGCAAGACCCCGACTTTGTGACAAAAAATCAAGCCGACCTGGCAGCCTCACTGCAGGCCACTATCATAGAAATACTGCTGGACAAACTCCGCAAAGCCGTGCAACAGACCGGAGTGCGTACAGTAGCCATAGGCGGCGGAGTATCGGCAAACTCAGGCGTGCGCCGGGCAGTGGCCGACTTCTGCACAGAGCGCAATCTGGAAGCATTCATACCCGAACGGGCATTCACCACCGACAACGCCGCCATGATAGCAATGGCCGGATATTTCAAATACCTCGACAGCGACTTCTGCCGCTACGACCAGGTGCCTTTCGCACGAGTGACAGTCTGAAATGAACTTATCAATCATAGTAATCGGCGACGAAATACTGCTGGGCCAGGTCACCGATACCAATTCGGGCTTCATAGCCCGCACCCTCGGCCCCGAAGGCTGGAAACTGAAACGAGTACTGACCGTGGGCGACGACCCGGCCGACATCCGCCAGGCCATTAACATATGCATGGCCGACTCACAGCTGGTAATCACCACAGGCGGCCTCGGCCCGACTAAAGACGACCTTACCAAGGCCGTGCTGACCGAACGCTTCGGAGGCGAACTTCGCCGCGACCCCGCCGTGACCGAAAACATACGCCGGGTATTCAGCCTGCGCGGGCTCACCATGAATCCGCTCACCGCCGACCAGGCCCTGGTGCCCACCAGTTGCCGAGTGATACAGAACCGCTTCGGCACCGCCCCCATAATGTGGTTCGAAGAAGCCGGCAGAGTACTCATAGCCATGCCCGGCGTACCCTTCGAAACCGAAGGCATGATAGCCGCCGAAGCAGGCGAAGAAATACTACGCCACTTCCGTGCCGACACACACATCGCCCACCATACCATGCTGGCAAGCGGCATTACCGAATCAGCCCTCGCCTCACGCCTCGAAGCCTTCGAAAACAGCATCAAAGGCCGCGGCCATCTGGCCTACCTGCCCGTGCCGGGCTACATACGACTGCGCCTCGACACCACGGCAACCACCAAAGAACAAGCCGAAGCAACCGCCGAAGACATGGCAGCCGACCTGCGCCGACACCTTGGCCCGCACCTGCTGTACGACGGCGACGCCACCCCGGCGGAATTAGTAATCGAACAGATGCGCAGCCTCGGACTCACCCTCGGCACCGCCGAAAGCTGCACCGGAGGCAACATAGCACGCAGCATCACCGCCATAGCTGGAGCCAGCGACATTTTTGCAGGTTCAGTAGTAAGTTACAGCAACGAAGTAAAACAGCAGACCCTTGGCGTAAGCGCCCTCACACTGGCCCAACACGGAGCAGTAAGCGAGCCGGTAGTGCAGCAGATGGCGCGTGGAGCCTGCCGGGCACTCGGCACCGACTGTGCCGTAGCCACCTCAGGCATAGCAGGTCCAGGCGGAGGCACCGCCGACAAACCGGTAGGCACGGTATGGATGGCCGTCCACACCCCCTATGGCACCGAATCCCGCTGCATGCGTCTGCCCGGCAACCGCGCCCGAGTGACAGACCGCGCCACCACCGAAGTTCTGCTGATGTTATACACAACATTAGCAAAAAACTCAGGCAAAAATTTGGCAGAATAAATAAATATTATTAACTTTGCACCCGCAAGCCAGGAGAGATGGCAGAGTGGTCGATTGCGGCGGTCTTGAAAACCGTTGAGGGTAACACCTCCGGGGGTTCGAATCCCTCTCTCTCCGCTTGGAACAATCCCAATCCCCTGTAAATCCTTGATTTACAGGGGATTTTCTTTTGGATGCAATGCCAAGATTTGACACTGTTAGGCCATTGTTAGACAGAGTTGCCTAACAAAAACCTAACAGAAAAATCGGCAAACCTCAAATTGTTAGGTTTTTCAGTATAACAAACTGATTTGTCGTCATTTGGCAATGATTTGTCTACTCATACCTCAGAGTAATCAATTAACTTTGCGTTCGATTACCAATTGGATATGAGCCTACGGAGACAAATATCGGGATAGTTAAATATCCTTAACGCCTTTTTGCTCATTCCTGTTGGGGATCGCCACAAAAAATCCCAAACAAATCAAAAAGACGTATGAGTAAAAGCACCCTCAAAATCCGTTTCTTCCTGCGAAGAAACCATGTCTATGCAGACGGAACGTGCTGCATCATGACAAGAATCACCAT
>CAJTRC010000107.1 GCA_910578365.1 uncultured Muribaculaceae bacterium | reverse complement strand
TTTTGGAAGATCGTGAGGAAGCATGCGCCACTGGCATCCGCTGACCAAAAGATACAGAACTGCCTCGAATATGGAGCGCAAGGAATATTTGCGGTGTCTGCAATCATTTTCAAAGAATACTTTGTTTATATAAGACCATTGGCCCTCGGTCAGATGTGTCTGATAGAAGCTGATTTTATGCATACTAATCGATTTTCTTCTACAAACACTCTGATTGAGGGTTTGTTATGCCACTTAATGTTTAATTTGGTTTAAATTCAAACACTCTCTAAGAGGGTGTTTAATAATAAATGTTAATTCCCGGCCGAAAATCACGTGGCGAATTTTGCTCTGAATTGAAGGAGCATAGCGAGCTATGTGACTGAAATGAAGAGCTAAAGGCACCCGTGATTTTCGAGTGGAATGGTAATTTCTGTATCAATATTATTTTTTGAATTAATGGATTTTTAAAGTTACCCCCGCCTTGGCGTCTCTTTTGCTGAATTGCTAAAAGATACGCCACCGGGAATTTAACATTTATTATTAAACGCCCTCTAAAAAATAATCCCGCACAAGGTGCGGGATTACAGAGTCTGTTTATATTATTGCCCGGCCGCCATCATGCGTCGCCACTTGGCGTAGCCGAAAAAGGCTATTACGGTGTATATGCCGTAGAGTGCCGAATAGAAGTAAATGCCTTTGTAGGCATAAAGCCATACACACACCGCGTCGACTATTATCCAGGCAATCCACTGCTCGAGATACTTCCGGGCCAGCAGCCACATGCCCACTATACTCATGGCGGTGGTGAAAGCATCGTACCATGGCACGGTACTATCGGTCTGCGTGTCGAGAGCCCAGCCCATGGCGAACCACAGCACAATGGTTGCCCCGACCGACGCAAACCAGGCCCACACAGGCATCCGGCTTATGGTGCGGGGCTTTTTCTCTTTCTTGCCGGGCTTGCCGAGCCGCCACGATATAAAGCCGTAGACCGCAATTATCAGGTAGTAGATATTTATGCCGAAGTCGGCATAGAGGCCTTTGCGGAAATATATCCACATCGATATCATAGGCATGACTACCGATACCACCCACATGCGCCACGAGGCATGATACTCGTACCACAGATAAAGCAGGCCTATGCAGAAGCCCAGTATTTCGAGTGCCAGGTCCATAAATCAGAATTTTAACGACACGGCACCCATTACGTTGGTCGTGGCCTGTGCCGCAAAACCGGCGTAACGGTATATTACATTCTTGCCGTCCTCAACATAATAGCCGGCGCCGGAATAGCCATTGTTGCAGTACTTTTCGTTGAAGAGATTATATACAGCAAAGCCCAGGCGCAGTTCTTTGATGCCTTTGAGATTTTTGAAGGTGTAGCCCAGATGCAGGTCGGTCACGCAGTAGCTGTCGAGCAGGGCTTCTTCGCTGCGGGCATTGTTCATGTACTGCTTGCTCACATATTTGGTCTGCAGTGAGGCGTCGAAGCCCTGCCAGCGGAAATTAAAGGTGTTGCCCATAATCAGCGAGGGCGAGAAGGCTATAGGGGTGTCGCCGCAGTTGATGCTTATGGGATTTGTCCACTCGTCTTCGTAGATGTATTCTACAAAGTTTTTGACGCGGTTGCGCGACAGGGTTGCGTTAAGCTGCCAGTCGAACCACTCGGCGGGTCGCAGGGCTCCCTGCAGCTCCACACCCATACGGTACGAGTCGGGCACATTGACACTCAGCGGATTGCCGGTATCTGAAAGCTGTCCGGTCACCACCAGCTGGTCTTTGTAATCCATGTAGTACAGATTGGCCGACAGGCTGAACAGACGGCAGTCGTAGCTATAGCCCAGTTCATAGTCGAACAGTCGTTCGGCCTCAGGGTAGTGCTGCGGGTCGGCATCAGTGAAGTTGTCGCGCACCGGCTCTTTGTGGGCCACGCTCCACGATGCGAAAGCCCGGTGGCCGCCGTTGAGATAGGTCAGGCCCACCTTAGGATTGAAGAAGTTATAATCGCGGTGTATGTCGAGGACGCTCATCGAGGCGGTGTTCCAGTCGAAGTTGTCGCTTACGCCTTTGATGGTGTAGTGTATGTGGCGGTATTGGAGGTCGGCGTACGCGGCGATTCCGTTCCATATAGCTACGTCGGCACGACCGAATATATTGAAGTCGAATTTATTGCCGCTGTTGCGGTAATACTCCTGCAGTGGGTCGATGGGTCCGACATAATTTCGCACCCACTTTACCTTGCCGAAATGTCTGCCGCAGAACCAGTTGGCCGCGCTGCCGAACGAGGCGTCGACGCGTCCGCGCTTATAGTTGAGGTTAAGCATGGCGCCACCAAAGTCATTATCGTTGAATTTCAGGCGTATAAGGTCGCTTTTGCTAATTTCCTCGCCGTGGGGGCCAGTGAAGTTCGACAGGCCGTATTCCTCAAGGGTCCGGCGGGTCTTGTACTGGTCGTAGTAGCCGTCACCCTTGGTATAGTGCAGGGCTGCGTTCAGTCGCATATACTGTCCAAGGCCCTGATTGAGCAACAGTTGCAGGTGATGCTGTGTAAAGTTGTCGCACTGGTCGGGATAATATGCCGTAGTGCCGTCGGAAGCCGTATACTCTCCGCATGGATTATATCTGCGGCCATACTTCTCCATCTGCTCTTTGCTGGCATAGTCCCAGGCCATATAGGTGCATTCATGGCCGCCGAATGCAAGCAGGCGCAGCAGAGTGTTGTCGGCGCGGTAGGCCAGCTGCCCCTGATAGCTCCAGAGCTTGGAAAAAGCACGCTCTATGTATCCGTCGCTGCCTATGTGGCTGAAACGTGCATCCACACTCCAGTGATCGCCGAATATACCCGATCCCACCTTAACAGTCTGGCGATTGCTGTTAAACGAGCCGTACGAAGCGCTTACCTCGGCATAACGCTCCAGCGACGGAGCCTCGGTAAGCATATTGATGCTGGCGCCGAACGCGCCCGCGCCGTTGGTCGACGTACCGGCGCCGCGCTGAATCTGCACATCGCGCAGGCCCGACGCAAGGTCAGGCATATTCACCCAGTACACCCGGTGGCTCTCAGAGTCGTTGACAGGCACACCGTTGGCAGTGACATTGATTCGCGAGGCATCGGTGCCGCGCACACGTATACCGCTGTAGCCTATGCCGTTGCCGGCATCGCCGGTAGTCACAATCGATGGAGTCTGGTTGATAAGAAATGGCAGGTCGCGGCCATCGTTCACCGCCTTGATTTCCTCGGCAGAGATATTAGTGAAAGCCACCGGCGTGGTACGCACGGCGCGATTGGCGCTGACTTCGATATCATGCAGACGAATTGCCGACGAGTCGGCCTCACTCTCAGCAGCGTATACACCCGGACATACGCCGCAGACGGCTGCCAGCAAAGCGGCGCCGCCGAAATTCAGATTTTTCATAACAAATTTTCTCTACGCCGGTACTAACCGGATCAGGTTCAAAGGGTATATTCTCAGCTCCGCCCTTTGGCGGCGCACCCCTAATTGGCAGCAAAGTTACTGTTTTTTATGCAATTCTGCAAATTCAATTGCAACAAGCATATAATTTAAATTGTCGGATGGTGAAAAAAGCCCGGCATAAGTTGCACATGCAAAAAAGAATCGCTAACTTTGCAGCGTGAACGCCCGGATGGCGGAATCGGTAGACGCGACGGTCTCAAACACCGTTGGGGCAACCCATCCCGGTTCGAGCCCGGGTCCGGGTACTGATAATGGCTGTTAATCTATTGATTTACAGCCATTATCTCTTTTACAAGGTGTACTAAAAGTGTACTATCGGCGAAAATCGAGCCATTGAGGAACAAACGGTTTTAGGATTTTTAAGTGGCGTTAGTTATATT
>CAJTRC010000106.1 GCA_910578365.1 uncultured Muribaculaceae bacterium | reverse complement strand
TCGGTAATCATGATACAGTATTTATTGTTTGACACCTCTAAATTACTAAATATCAGTGATATTACCAAAAGAATCGGCAACTTTTTTAAGCTGCCGATTCAACTTTTTTATGGTGTTCCTTATCCCGAACTCGCGTTACTACTTTTACTCATGGTTATTCATGGATTGTTTGGCGACACCAAAATAACCATTTAGGGCTGACTCCTGCAATAGGTGCCAGCCCTAATTTTTCAATCGCTCAAAAAAAGTTTAGCGGACAGTAATAATAATAAATCAACGGCAGCGCAACAGTAATCAATACTTGGGTTTACGGTTGCGGTGGGTAAAGCGGCGTTTGGCGTTAACCAGCTTGCGCCATCTTGATCTCAGGCGCATCCATAGCGGAGAGGCCGTTGAACTGATGTCGCTCGAAAGCGGGTCGGTAAATGATGTCAGGGCTACCTCGGCGCCGAATTGCTCGGGGTAGATTACCATAAGATTGTTGCGCGAAAAATACTTTTGCAGGAACGAAGGCAGTTCGACCATCTCAGCCGAATACGATACCGAGTTGGCGCGTGCGCCGATAAGCACAAACAAATCATCGTCGAGCACGCGGTTGCCCAGCAGAATGAAGTCATCCCAATCCTCCACAGTGCGGAACTCGCAGCGTATGCCATAGTTCTCCTGATACAGCACACCGCGTATAAGCGGCTGTATATCGCCGTTGCAGCAGAATATAATGCGGCAGCCCACCTGACGTGTCAGGCGCGCCAGGGCGCGGACCCAGCGGCTGAAGCCCGATTCGTACTGCGCGTCCTTAGGCACCCATACCACAATGCGGGTGAGGGTATTGGCCGGAATGAAGCATCGGGTGATGATAATCATGCGGTTGGTGGCGCGAAGTAGTTGCTCCATCTTGTTGCCGAAAAACGAGTCGATGACCGACACACGGCGGTGCATGCCCAGAATCACCTCGGTAATTTCACGCTCTTCAATGGCATTGAGTATGCCGGTGACTATGTTGAGGTCGTAACGCTCCAGAGTGTGGATGTCCACATCCACGGCAGCGCCGGCCTTTCGGGCCTCGGAAAGCGAGTTTTCGGATATGGCTTTGGAAGCCTGCGAATTGTCGCTGCGCACATGCAGCGCATATATGTCGTGGCGGCCCCGGGTATTCTGCATCAGCAGAGCCATCTCCACCAGCGACTGGGCCGTGATTGGGTTGGCCACAGGTATGAGAGTGTTGTTATGGCGGTTGCGGCGCAGAATCGAGTCGGCGTCGTCTTCTTTATCCAGCATGGCGATTTTCAGCTTGGGCGCCGAAGCCGAGGTCAGCACCGGAGCCAGGGCGCATGTCACCAGTATCACCAGCACGGTGCTGTTGAGTATGCGGCTGTCGAACATGTGCAGGTTAAAGCCGAGAGTCACAACAGCCAGAGCCACCGCTGTATGGGCGGTGGTGAGGCCGAACATCACATTGCGTCCGGCCGCCGTGAAGCCGTTGATGCGCTGTACTATATAGGCGGGCAACCATTTCGATACAAGCGCCACGGCCAGCATGATTCCGGCCACAGCCAGAGTGCTGCTGTCGGTAATCACGCGTATGTTTATCATCATGCCCACACTTATAAGAAAGTAGGGTATGAACAGGGCGTTGCCTACAAATTCTATGCTGCTCATAAGCGGCGATGCCGCCGGTACATAGCGGTTAAGGACCAGGCCGGCGAAGAAGGCGCCGAGTACAGCTTCGAGCCCTATGAGCTGCGCCGTCCAGGCGGCCAGGAACACCATGGCCATGATATAGACATACTGCATCACCTTGTCGGGGTACTTCTTGAAGAAGATACGCGTAAGGCGGGGGTAGGCGTAGAGTATAGCCAGGCACCATATCGCCAGGCGCCCTAACAGCAGCAGTATCTCCGAGGGGTAGAAAGCCCCCTCGCGGCTGATGTTCACCGTGGCGGCGAGCACCAGCAGGGCGCCGATTACAGCTATGATAGTGCCTACTATGGCAATGAGTACCTCCGGAGCCTTGGTGATGCCGAAGCGAGCCGCCACAGGATAGGCTATGAGGGTATGTGAGGCATACATGGCTCCCAGAAGCATGGAAGTGAGAAGGTCGAGATGCAACAGACAGTAGCTGGTGACTATGCCGAGTCCCAGCGGTACCAGCAGCGTGAGCAGCCCGAAAAGCAGCCCGCGCCGCAGGTTCAATTTCAGATGGTACATGTCGATTTCCAGTCCGGCCAGAAACATCAGGTACAGCAGTCCTACCTGACCGAAGATGGCAAACGACGAGTCGTTGTCGAGAACATTGAAGCCGTACGGCCCTATAACCACTCCGGCCACAATCATGCCTATGATGTGCGGTATTTTCAGCTTGTTCAGCAGCAGTGGCGCACATAATATTATAACCAGTACTATAAAGAAAATAGGCACCGGCTGTGTAACGATGGCTGTGGCAAGAGGTATCAAATCAATAAGGTTTTAAGGGGAGTGCGGTGTGGTTACTTGTTCAGGAGCATGGCAATCTGTACGGCATTCAGAGCGGCACCCTTACGGATTTGGTCGCTTACGCACCAGAAATTCAGTCCGTTGGGGTCGGCGAGGTCGCGCCGTATGCGTCCTACATACACCGGGTCGCAGCCGGCCAGGTCCAGCGGCATGGGGTACACATTGTTTGAAATATCGTCGGCCAGCACCACCCCCGGGGCGGCAGCGAAAGCCTCGCGGGCCTCGTCGACGCTTATATGGCGCTCGGTGCTTACCCATATAGCCTCGCTGTGGGCACGCATCACCGGCACCCGCACACAGGTGGCGCTTACCTCCAGTTCGGGGGCATGCATTATTTTTTTGGTTTCGAAGTGCATTTTCAGCTCCTCTTTGGTGTAGTCGTCCTGGCCGAATATGTCGATGTGCGGAATCACATTATATGCCAGCTGGTGGGCAAAGCGTTCCACTACAGCCTCGCGGCCGGCGGCCAAATCGCGATGCTGCTGCATCAGCTCGTCCATAGCAGCCGCTCCGGCACCGCTCGCGGCCTGATAAGTAGCTACATGCACCCGGCTGATCGGCGACAAACGGTGTATGGGGTTGAGCGCCACTACCATTTGTATGGTGGTGCAGTTGGGATTGGAGATGATGTTGCGTGGAGCGTTGAAAGCATCCTGCGGGTTCACCTCGGGAACGACCAGAGGCACATCGCTGTCCATGCGGAAAGCGCTTGAGTTATCGATCATTACGGTTCCGTGGGCCGTAATCATGTCGGCGTATTCGCGCGAAGTCGACGCGCCTGCCGATACAAAAGCCACATCGATGCCACGGAAGGCATTGCGGTCAGCTCCAAGAAGTTCCACTTCGATATCGCTGCCGCGGTACGAGTACTTACGCCCGGCGCTGCGATTTGAGCCGAACAGACGCAAACTGCTTACAGGAAAGTCCTGTCGGTCGAGCACTTTGAGTAGTTCCTGGCCAACGGCTCCGCTGGCCCCCACAATTGCTATATTCATCTTTTTTCTAAACAATATTTGATTTTCGCTGCAAAATTACAAAAAACTTTCCAATTAGAGAAAATCTATTGAAAATCAGGGGGCAGAAATCCTAACTATATTTTTTATAAATGTTTAACATTTCCCATTTCGCCTACTGTTTCCTTGCGTTTCCTCGGAATTGGCACATTTGAGTACCTAATGTCATACCTTCATTTTCAGAACAATAGTTATAATTTTGCGTTGTAATAAGTAAGTCGTAAAAATTAATTTATACTAAGCCGCATGGGCAAAATTGATATTGAGTTCAGATCCAAGCGCAGCCAACGCACGGTTAGTTGCATAGAGCAGGGATTCTGTGGAGCAATAATCCGCAGGTCTGAGCCATT
>CAJTRC010000105.1 GCA_910578365.1 uncultured Muribaculaceae bacterium | reverse complement strand
TCTTCATTTCAGTCACATAGCTCGCTATGCTCCTTCAATTCAGAGCAAAATTCGCCACGTGATTTTCGGCCGGGAATTAACATTTATTATTAAACACCCTCTTAATCTCAACAGTAATGTATCAACGACAATTAACTTTTAAGGAGGCGGTAGAAAGTGCTCTGAAAAACAACTACTGCAATTTCGACGGGCGTGCGTCGCGCTCGCAGTACTGGTGGTTCTACCTTTTTCAGATTATAGTTTCGGTTGTGCTGTATTGCCTGTCTCCCATTTTGGGCAGTTCGGTGACCACATTGGCAACGCTTATAAATCTGGCGCTACTGCTGCCGGCGCTCGGCCTTTGCTTCCGCCGTCTGCACGATACCGGAAAATCGGGTTGGTGGATGCTGATTTCGCTTACCGGTATCGGTATTCTTGTGCTTCTGGTATTTTTTGCGCAGAACAGCGAGATGCGGGCTAATGAGTATGGCCCTGTGCCCAATATGGTAAACTGATAGAAAACGATAGCCTGCCATAGAACCATATACCTGCTATTAAGCAGTGATGTATTTAGGGTTCTATGGCAGGCTATTAAACTATGGTTTTCTGTATACCTTATGTATCAGAATTCTGCGTTGTTGGGGGTGCGGGGGAAGGGTATTACGTCGCGGATGTTTGTCATGCCCGTAACGAACAGTACCAAGCGCTCGAATCCCAGGCCGAAACCGCTGTGGGGTACGGTGCCGAAGCGGCGGGTATCGAGATACCACCACATGTCTTTCATGGGGATGTCAAGCTCGTTGATGCGGGTCATAAGCTTGTTGTAGTCGGCCTCACGTTCGCTGCCGCCGATGATTTCGCCGATTTTCGGGAAGAGTACGTCCATGGCGCGGACGGTCTTGCCGTCGTCGTTCTGCTTCATGTAGAAGGCCTTGATTTCCTTGGGATAGTCGGTGAGTATCACGGGGCGTTTGAAGTGTTCTTCCACCAGGTAGCGCTCGTGTTCGCTCTGCAGGTCGGTGCCCCAGTGTACGGGGAACTCGAACTTGCGGCCCGACTCTTCGAGAATCTTCACACCCTCGGTGTAAGTGAGGCGTACGAAGTCGTGGTCAACCACAAATTTGAGGCGTTCGATGAGTTCTTTGTCGAAGTGTCCGGCCAGGAATTCGATGTCGTCCTTGCAGTTTTCGAGGGCATACTTCACGCAGTACTTTATGAACTCCTCAGCCAGGTCCATGTTGTCGCTGATTTCATAGAAAGCCATTTCCGGCTCAATCATCCAGAATTCCGACAGGTGACGCGGAGTATTGGAATTTTCGGCGCGGAATGTGGGGCCGAAGGTGTATATTGCGCCAAGGGCTGTTGCTCCGAGCTCGCCTTCGAGCTGGCCGCTTACGGTAAGCGCAGTGGGCTTGCCGAAGAAGTCCTTGCTGTAGTCCACCTGGCCGTCGTCGGTGTGTGGCAGGTCGTTCAGAGGCAGGGTTGTTACCTGGAACATGGCTCCGGCACCTTCGCAGTCGCTGGCGGTGATGAGCGGTGTGTGAAGATAGAAAAAGCCTTTTTCGTTGAAGAACTTATGAATGGCAAAAGCCAGAGCTGAGCGTACACGCAGCACTGCGCCGAAGGTGTTGGTACGTGGGCGGAGGTGGGCTTTTTCGCGCAGGAATTCCAGTGTATGACCTTTCTTCTGCAGCGGATATTCGTTTGGGTCGGCGGAACCGTAAATTTCCAGAGTGTCGGCCTGAACCTCGCAGGTCTGACCTTTGCCCTGCGATTCCACGAGCCGACCGGTGACGTGGATGCTCGAGCCGGTGGTTACGGACTTGAGCTGGTCGTCGGTAAAGCGGTTCATGTCGAATACCACCTGTAGGTTCTTGATGGTGGAGCCGTCGTTCAGGGCCACGAACTGTACGTATTTGTTGCCGCGGCGGGTGCGTACCCAGCCTTTTACGCTGACTTCGCAACCTATCAGAGCCGGGGCGAAGATGTCGACGATTTTAGTACGTTTCATAGTGTGAATATGTGAAATTTCTCTGCACGGCTCCGCATGAGGAGGCCGTGCAGAGTATTATTGTTTATTCAAAGCTGCCCATCTTGAGGTAGTTGACCTCTTCCTGGGTAAGGTAGCGCCAGCGTCCGCGGGGCAGGTTCTTTTTGGTGAGTCCTGCAAAGTACACGCGGTCGAGCTTGGTTACGTGGTAGCCAAGGGCCTCGAATATGCGGCGTACGATACGGTTGCGTCCGGAGTGGATTGCAATGCCGGCCTGATTGCGGTCGGTTTCGGTGGCGTAGCTGATTTCGTCTGCGTGGATGGGGCCGTCTTCAAGTTCGATGCCGTCGGCGATGCGCTGCATGTCTTCCTCGGAGATGTCCTTGTCGGTCCACACGTGATATATTTTCTTTTTGATGTATTTCGGATGGGTGAGTTTCGAAGCGAGGTCGCCGTCGTTGGTCAGCAGCAGCACGCCTGTGGTGTTGCGGTCGAGGCGCCCAACAGGGTAGATGCGCTCGGTGCAGGCTCCCTTCACCAAATCCATCACTGTGGTGCGGCCGTTGGGGTCGTCGCTGGTGGTCACGCAGTCCTTGGGTTTGTTGAGCAGTATGTAGCACTTGCTTTCCAGGGCCACAACCTTTTCATCGTATTCAACAACGTCGGAGTGCGTGATTTTGGTGCCGAGCTCGGTTACTACCTGGCCGTTGACTTTCACCAGTCCCTGCTGGATGAATTCGTCGGCCTCACGGCGCGAGCATATACCGGCGTTGCTCATAAATTTGTTCAGACGGATCTGTTCGTTCGGGTCCGGAATGGGCATTTCGTACTCTATGCGCTTGGGACGCGGCACAAAGCTCTTGCCGCGGTTGGGCATGCCGTTCTGCTGCTGGTGGTTGTTGTAGGGCTTGCGGTTCTGGTTGTTATAGCCACCCTGGCGGTTGTTATATCCACCCTGACGGTTCTGGTTGTTGTAGCCACCCTGGCGGTTGTTATATCCGCCTTGACGGTTCTGATTGTTGTAGCCGTCCTGACGGTTCTGGTTGTTGTAGCCACCCTGGCGGTTGTTATATCCACCCTGACGGTTCTGGTTGTTGTAGCCACCCTGGCGGTTGTTATATCCACCCTGACGGTTCTGGTTGTTGTAGCCGCCCTGACGGTTGTTATATCCGCCCTGCGGACGGTTCTGGCCATAGGGACGCGGCTGGTACTGGCGTGGCTGGTAGCCGCCCTGATATTGCTCACGGCCGTTCTCGCCATCGGCTACACCTTCGCCCGGAGTTTCGGGATTGTGGTAGTTGCGAGGCTGGTAGCCTGCGCCGTCGGGCTGCTGGCGGTTATAGTTGTTGTATCCGCCCTGACGGTTGTATCCGCCCTGCGGACGGTTCTGGCCATAGGGGCGCGGCTGGTACTGGCGCGGCTGGTAGGGGCGCTGTGCGCCGCTTTCGGCATCGCTGTCGTGTTGGCGGTTATAATTAATACGTTCGTAACGCGGTGCGCCTCCTTCGGCGGTGCTGTCAGCTGCCGACGAGGGTACATGAGAGATTCTGGGGCGTTTGGGCTTCTTTTCAGCTCCGCCTTCCGGTTGTTGGGAGCCGTTGTTAATGCTGTCCATGATAGTGAAGTGTTTGAGTAGCGTAGTGTATTCGCAGTGATTGTAATTAATAATTTATTGGGGTTGCGCCACCTCTCGGCGGCACATGTTTGCTGAAACGTTTTTACTGTAAATTATTGGAAAAATTTTTCTGTTGCAAAGATAATAAAAAGATTTCAAATGGCCTCAGGTTTATACATTTTTTATCAGCCACTGTCACGGCTCTTTCATTTAAGATTTCGTCTCATTCTCGACAAATGTGTTGTTTTATAGCGAGAGCAGTACGGACGGAGAGAGACTTTAACCTCTGATTTTCAAGAGAATAAGTACAATAAAAATTTGGTCAAGTGACAGATTT
>CAJTRC010000104.1 GCA_910578365.1 uncultured Muribaculaceae bacterium | reverse complement strand
TTCGGCATCGGCTTCTTCTTCCGATACATCCTTGAAGCCATATTCCTGCATGCGGCGGAATGCTTCGGTCTTCTTGGGATAGAACGAAGGTGTGTCTTCGCCTCCGGTATAGCCGTTGACCAGGTCGTTGAAACCTATTACTCGGCGCTTGCCGTAGTACGAGCATAGCTCGACTTCCTTTTCCTCGCCGGGCTCAAAACGCACGGCTGTGGTGGCCGGTATGTTCAAGTGCATGCCGAAAGCGGCCTTGCGGTCGAATTCGAGATAGCGGTTTACCTCAAAGAAGTGGAAATGCGAGCCAATCTGTATGGGTCGGTCGCCGGTGTTACGCACTTTCAGCGTCACGGTGTTTCGGTTGGTGTTGTATTGCAGGTCGCCGTCGGCCAGAATCACACCGCCCACAGGCACTGCTGTAGCCGGCTGGAAGCCGGCTGTCTTAGGCACAGCAATATCCGGAGTACCCTGCACAAGGCCTTCAGGTGTCTGATAGCTTGTATTTTTATCGTCAGTATTCATAATCATGTGTTAGTGCGGCGCTTTGCAGAGTCGCGATTAAATAAAGTTTAGAGGAAGAGAGGAGAATGTTACATGCCATGGCAAGTGAGTCCGTGGCTTTTAAAGAGATGAAGCAGGGCCATCAGCCTTATTTTATCGGGTGGTGTATGGATACCAGACGCGAGCCGTCGGTAAATACGGCCTCGACCTGCAGCAGGTTAATCATGTCGGCAACGCCTTCCATCACATTGTCCTTGGTGAGTACATTTGCGGCGTCGTGCATCACCTCTTCCACTGTCTTGCCTTCGCGGGCGCCTTCGAGAGCGGCCGAGGTAATATAAGCCACCGACTCGGGATAGTTAAGCTTCAAGCCCTTGTTGAGGCGACGTTCGGCTATCATGCCCAGTGTGAGCAGTTTGAGCTTGTCGAGCTCTTTAGGTGTCAGATGCATAAATTTCTAATTATTTGGGTTAGCTATAGGCCGGGGCATAGGATTCCGCGGCTGTGTTACTTGGTTCTAAAACACCGTCGCCAGAGTTTTTGTTTATTGATTTAATATAAAAAAACGTCCGGACATGTCCGGACGTTCCAAATATCTTTACGGTCTGTTCTGCCGTTAATCCTCAAGATAATATTCCAGTGTCGTAACCACGCGTATGTTTTTGATGTAGGGTGTAAACTGGTCGCGGTCGTTTATGGAGAACTGGCCCTGCGACGCTGTCTTGATTTTGCCAAGCTTGCTGTGCGAGTCCTGGGCAAACTTGTCGGCGGCCTCGCGTGCCTTGGCTGTGGCATCGGCTATCATTTCGGGCTTTACGCTGTTGAGTTCGGTGTATTCGTAGGTGGTGGGGTACTGATAGTTGCCTGCTATTACGGCAATGCCATCGCGCAGCAGGTCGGCCTGCTTGTCGATAAGCTTGCGTACCAGGTCGACCTTCGACGATGTCACCACAATTACGTTGGTGACACTGTAGCGCGAGCTTATGTTGTTGTCGTCGCTATAACGGTCGGCGATGCGGTCGGTGACGTCGGGCGAGTTCACCGAGATTTCGTCGGCTGAAATGCCGTTCGATTTCAGAAACTGCAGTATTTTGTCGTTTGTGGCCTGTATTCGGTCGTAGATTGTGGGCAAGTCGTTGCCCATTTCCTTGGTTACCAACGGCCATGTGACTTTGTTGGCCTGTACTTCTTTTTCACAAAGACCGCGCACGGTAACTACTCGGTCGCGTTCGCCATAGCCCTTAATGGCCGATTTAAGGCAAAGGCTTGAAAGCACCAGGCCCAGGCCTATCAGAAATGCGGAGATAATTGACGAATACTTCATCTGCTATATTATTTAATGTTAAATGGTTTATATCGATGCCATATTGCGGCTTATGCGCTCGGTATAGGGCAGCAGCTCCATGTAATTGTTGAGATTGAAGTCGCTGAGCATACCGGCTGCACGGGCCTGATACAGGGCGCTGCCAAAATCGAACATCACTTGCCAGCGTTCGTTGAATTCCTCGTCGTCGCGCAGACGGTGGCCTACGTCGAGGCGCTGCATATTGTCTTCAATAAGCATTACCGAGTCGGTCCGCTGCACCAGATATTCCAGCACAAGGTCGTACTGCTCTATCATGCGGGCATATTCATCCTGTGTCAGCTGCTCGCCGCCGGACAGCTTGTCGCAAAGGCGCTGACATGTGGCGGAATCGTAACTGCGCGTACAGCCGGCGAGCGAAAACACAGCCGTTGCCAGCAAAGTAAATAATGTTATACGTGGCAATATTTTCATCTTGATTTTCTGGAACTACAGAGTTTGCTCTTTTTTTAACAAGCAAATACCCCGCTTCGTTCACTCGCCCACTCGGAAAAGCGAAAAATTTACCGAGCCGTACACTCGGTGCTCGAAAAAGCCGGGCAGCTGCGAGAAGTCGTGGTTGCGCGAGTGCTCCACCACCACCAGTGTGCCGGGCTTCAACAACTTGCTGCCGAGTATCTTGCCGGGAACGGCGGCAAAGTCGGGCATGTCGTAGGGCGGGTCGGCGAATATGAAGTCGAAGGGTGCGGCGCCGCTGTCGAGAAAGCGGAACACGTCGCCTTTAATCAGACGCAGATTGGATACATTGAGCTGCTGGGCTACCTTACGGATAAAGTTATACTGCGTGGCGGCCTTCTCCACTGCTGTGACCTCGGCACACCCGCGCGACAGCAGCTCGAAGGTTATCGCTCCGGTGCCGGCAAAAAGGTCGAGGGCAGTCTTTCCTTCAAAGTCTATAAGGTTTTCGAGCACGTTGAATATATTCTCGCGTGCGAAATCTGTGGTCGGACGGGCACTTATATTCGTAGGAACGTCAAAACGGCGTCGTCCGTATTTTCCTCTTATTATACGCATGGTCAGTTATGGGAGTTTGGGCGTGCCGCGAGCGCCAGTTCAAGCGGAGCCTGCCTGCATAGGTCGGCGGGTATTATCAGCGGCATCACATAGTTTACATATCGGCGAAGAAGCGGCTGCAGGCTGTCGCGCAGTGAAGCAGGCGCCACAAGCATCATCTCGCCCTCGCTGCGGTCGAAGCCGGAGGCCTCACAGGCCGCCAGGGCGTAGTAGAGAGCGTCGTCGGGACAGGTTATACGGTATGAGGCCGCGAATTGCAGCGCACCGCCTGAGTATATCAGCACATCGGCCGCGGCTCCACGGCACTGCAGATATGCGCGCCGGCGATTGCTGCGGCGGCTCAGGCGCCCGAAGAACGAACACAAGCGCGACAGATGATTGCCTATATAAGGATTGTTAAAACTGCGGCGCATAAATTTCAGCAGTTCGGCCGGATAGTCGGCCGCTACCTCAACTCCCAGCGACGCTATGCCTTCGCTCAGGCCTTCCATACCGTCGGCAGCCGGAAGCCAACTGCCAAAGCCCTGGGGCTGCACAAGGGTATTGCGCCCGCGCAGAAGTACTGTCACCGAACGAAAATCACACAGCAGCATCGGATTTGCATACACAGCTTCTTCCACCGCACGCAGATACTGACTGCTGTCGGCACCCAGTGCTATCTCTGCGTAGATACACTCACTCTCTGCTTCGGCCCCGGGCACAAGCACAGTTATCGAACTCTCGGAAATCTCGAGAGCCAGACAGCGGTCGGAGGCATCGGTACACGCGTCGGGGGTCAGCGGCAATGCTATGGGCAGTGTGTTCATATTGCAAAGGTACTGTTTTTATTTAATCCACGCAAATCAAAGGTTCGCAAAAGGGGCTGTGCCATCAGGCACAGCCCCTTTTGCTTGTTGAAGCGCTGTTGTTTTACTCCTTTGTTGCGAGGAGATAATATTTAGAGGGTGTTTAATAATAAATGTTAAATTCCCGGTGGCGTATCTTTTAGCAATTCAGCAAAAGAAACGCCAAGGCGGGGGTAACTTTAAAAATCCATTAATTCAAAAAATAATGTTGATACAGAAATTACCATTCCACTCG
>CAJTRC010000103.1 GCA_910578365.1 uncultured Muribaculaceae bacterium | reverse complement strand
ATGTTAATTCCCGGCCGAAAATCACGTGGCGAATTTTGCTCTGAATTGAAGGAGCATAGCGAGCTATGTGACTGAAATGAAGAGCAAAAGGCGCCCGTGATTTTCGAGTGGAATGGTAATTTCTGTATCAACATTATTTTTGGAATTAATGGATTTTTAAAGTTACCCCCGCCTTGGCGTCTCCTTTGCTAAATTGCTAAAATTCATCAGTCACGTAGCTCGCTACGCTCCTTCTTCATTTATAGCAATTTAGCTAAAAGATACGCCACCGGGAATTTAACATTTATTATTAAACACCCTCTTACGCGTTTACGCGTGTAATTCATTCACGGAAAATCGAAAAGCATCCACACCTGATTGAGGCATGAAATGCAATATAGCGGTGGATGCTGTACAATAACAGCAGAGCTTGTTTAAAGACTAATGTTAAATCACATTAATCTTTAAACAAGCTCTTAACGTACTCTATTCTTACGCCAGCATAATCCACGTCAGAAGACGGCTGGTGGTGGCATTGCGGCGCCACGATGGCAAGGCATGTTTTTCGAATGTACACATCGGCTTCGGCCTGATGTTTTCAGCCTTTAGCCCCAGAGCCAACAGGCGGCTGCGGTTCACGGCCTCGAGGTCGACGTGGCGGTTGCCGGATATGCAGTCGGAAAAGCCGGCGCGGCGGAAGTCGTCGGCCAGCTCGGCACTCACCTCATAGCATACACCGCATATACTCGGCCCGAACGCTGCCTGCATCAGTTGCGGCGACGCTCCGGCCTCAGTCAGACGCCGCACGGTGTTGCCTGTTATGTCGCCCAATGATCCTTTCCAGCCGGCATGTATGGCTGTTATTGCTCGGATATCAGGAGCATGAAGCAGTAGTGGCACACAATCGGCGGTGCGCACACCTATGCGCAGACCGGGCGTACGGGTTATAATAGCGTCGGTGTCGGGCAGCGGGCGTGGAGAATCTACCTCGGCCACGTTACAGCTGTGGGTCTGTACAGGCAGCAGCACAGCATGGCTGAAACGATCAACATCGGAGCATATACCTGCGCTGACGCCGGCCATATCTATAATCAGATTCATTGGCGGACGTAGTGCGGCATGTCTGCCGGAATCACCATCGACAGTTCAACCAGGCCGGCCACATGCCCTTCGTCGTCGAACCACGCCGTCTGGAATATCATTTTTTTCAGCCCTTCCTTTTCAATGGTGTAGGCGTTGGTGCCGCCTTCGGCCAGCAGTCGGCGAATGATTTCTTTCGAACGGTCGTTGTGGTAATCCATCAGATTGTGACCGATAAGGTCAGCGCCTCCGCGGTTGGAGAAAGTCTGGCGCGAACGCTCGTTCATGTATATGATGTTGCAGTCGGCATCGGCTACAGTGACAGCGCAATTCATCCTGAATGCCCAGTCGGGAATGTTTTTAGCTTCCATGCTGCAAAGTTACATAAAAAATCACTAACTTTGTATAGATGAAAACAACTATCAGACAACCATGAAAATAAACGTACTTTACTGCCTCATCGCCCTGCTTGTCGGCAGCTCAATGGCCGCCTGTACTACCGAAACGGTAGATGCTGACTACAACGTAATTCCGTTGCCTAAACAGATTACACCTGCCGAAGGCGACGCTTTCGTACTCAACAAATCAACAGTTATCGCTTGCGCCGACACCGCACTGACACGCGATGCCGAACTCCTTGCCGAATATATAGGCAAACTCAGCGGACACACCCCACGGATTGTGGCCGAGGCTCCGGATTCGAATGTTATCGAGCTTCAGCTGAGCGATGAAAATCAGAACCAGGAGGCTTACACCCTGACTGTCGACAAAGACCGCATTCTCATCACCGGCGCTACCCCGGCCGGAGCGTTCTACGGCATTCAGACCCTGCGTAAGTCAATCCCCGGCATAGTAGAAGGCAAGAACGTGAAGTTTACCCCGGTAAGCATCACCGACTATCCGCGCTTTGCATATCGCGGCGCGCACCTCGATGTAGGCCGTCACATGTTTCCGGTTGATTCCATCAAGAGTTTCATCGACATGCTTGCCCTGCACAACATCAACCGCTTCCACTGGCACCTGACCGACGACCAGGGCTGGCGAATCGAAATCAAGGGCCGTCCGCTGCTGACCGAACTCGGTTCGATGCGCGCCGGCACCTGCATCGGCCACGACATGGATAGCTCCGACTCCATACCATACGGCGGCTTTTACACTCAGGACGAAGCCCGCGACATAGTGCGCTATGCCGCCGACCGCCATATAACCGTTATTCCGGAAATTGACCTTCCGGGCCACATGCTCGGCGCCCTTAAAGCTTATCCTGAGCTTGGCTGTACCGGCGGCCCCTACGAGGTATGGCAGCGCTGGGGCGTGAGCGAGGATGTGCTCTGCGCCGGCAATGACGATGTTCTGAAATTCATTGATGAAGTTCTGGGCGAAATTATCGAACTGTTTCCATCGGAGTTCATACACATAGGCGGCGACGAGTGCCCCAAGGTTCGTTGGGAAAACTGTGCCAGATGCCAGGCCAAAGCCCGTGAACTGGGGCTTAAAGACGGCCCTGAGGGTACAGTCGAGGAGCAGCTGCAAAGCTATATCATACACCATGCCAGTGACTATCTGACCTCGCGCGGCCGCAAGATGATCGGTTGGGACGAAACCCTCGAAGGAGGTCTGGCTCCGGGTGCCATAGTTATGTCGTGGCGCGGCGAGCAGGGTGCCAAGGCGGCGGCACGCCAGGGTCACGATGCCATAATGACTCCCAATACCTACATGTATTTCGACTACTTCCAGACTCTGGACCGTGATTCGGGCGAGCCCGATGCCATCGGAGGATATATACCGGTAGAGAAAGTGTATAGTTTCAATCCTACTCCCGACGACCTTACCGACGAGGAGAAAAAGCATATCATAGGAGTTCAGGCCAATCTCTGGACTGAGTACATACCTACCTTCAGCGGCGTGCAGTATGCCGAACTGCCGCGAATGGCCGCTCTGAGCGAAGTGCAGTGGTCGGCTCCCGAACAGCGCGATTACAAGTCGTTTACCAAGCGTCTGTCGCAGCTTGTGGCCCACTACCGCGCAAACGGCTACCGCTATGCCACACACCTGTATAACATCAGCGGAAGCCTTGTGCCCAAATCGCAGGAAAAAGCCGTGGAGCTTAGCCTCTTTACAATCGACGACGCTCCTATATACTTTACTGCCGACGGCAGCGAACCTGATGAAAACTCTTGTCGCTACGAGGCGCCTCTGATGCTTGACTCCACCTGCGTGATAAAGGCTGTGGCCATACGCCCCGAGGGCAAAACCAAAGTTTACGTTGACAGTGTAACCTTCAACAAGGCCACCTGCTGCGACATCACACTTGCCATGCCGCCGAGCCGCAGTTTTGCCGGCAACGGCGCCGCTACTCTCGTCGACGGCAAATTCGGTACACATGTATTCGCCGACGGTAACTGGCTCGGATTCCAGGGCACTGACCTGGATGCGGTAATAGACTTTGGCGCTGACCGGACAATAAGCAGCGTGGCAGTGCGCAACTATGTTGAAACCGGTTCGTGGATTTATGATACTCCGCGCATAGTTATCGAAGGTTCGTCCGACGGCAAGACTTTTGTGCCTGTTGCAGAACAGGAATTTCCGGCCGACACGCAGCATGTCAGCGAACTGCGCAATCATAGGGTTGAATTCGCTCCGCAGTCAGTGCGCTATCTGCGGGTGAAAGTGGAAAGTGTGCATCAGATTCCGCAGTGGCATGACCTGGCTACCGGCAGTCCGGCGTTTGTATTCGTCGATGAAATAATTGTAGAGTAATAGAAAAAAACTACGGTCTGCGTGTTATACAATGATTCGGTAAAAATTACCGAAGTAGTTGAAACTTAAGTTAATATATCGAATTGTCAAATACAAATGAATCGCCAAAGCGTTCATTATAAAAATCTTAGCGTATGAACGTATTGGCGATTCTCAAAGACTTCACCTTTCGGTGTAAGTCGGT
>CAJTRC010000102.1 GCA_910578365.1 uncultured Muribaculaceae bacterium | reverse complement strand
TAAGCCAAAACTGAAAAAAAACAAGATTTTGATAACAGGATAACCTTTTGACATACAGACATAGAAAAATTACCCGCTCCGGACTGAAGCGGGTAAGGGAGGATGTGCTCTTTATTTTAGTTTAAATGAAAGAGCCGTGCCGCCGACCGCGGTGTCCCATTTGCCGGGCTGGATATCCTTCCACAAAGGGCGTCGCTGCAGGTACAGTCGTCCTTCGGAGTCGAACACGTGGAGGTGGATTACCGGATGCAGCAGTCCGGAGCCGCTGTGACACTCGCTGCGGGTGGCCGAGCCGATGACGTTGCCCTGCTCATCTACCAGCGGAAAAATCTCGTTGCCGTTGTCTTTATTCATAGTTGTTTGTAATGATTCTTGTGCAAAGTTAGTAAAAATTGCGCAGGTTGTCCGAACAAACAGGCGCGTGTGTATGTTTCTTTAAAAAAGAATCATATTATGCTGATTAGATATACTGCGCTATGTACTTTGTTGACAGTGGCCTTGCGGGCCATGTCTTCCGATGTGCCTACTCCCGGCGAGATTGCCGCACGGCTTAGTGGCTGTGAGAGTTTTTCGGCCGATGCCGGATTTGAAGTGTGGCTGCCCAATGCAGGTGACCCTGTGGAGTATTCCATATTGTTGCTAAGTTCTGATAATGGCGGTGCCGACACGCTGTCGGGCTTCGATTACCTTATCGACTGGACACTGACGCGAGCGGCCGGCGAGTCGCGCGGTTTTTCGGCTTATTTCGGAGGCAATCATTACCGCTATCGCGACGGTCGGCTGCAGGAGTACCACTATACTGACAATCCGGCTCCATTCGCTCCTGACGGGGACTTGCGCAAGGGTGTGCAGAGTCAGGCCCAGTTCGTCAATCTGCTGCCGGGCGCACTGGCCGACGAACTGCGGATGATGGAGTCCGACAGCAGTTATACCTATAAGGTGAGCGAGCGCGACGGCAATGTGACCATAGCCGGCAACCAGAGCATAAACGGCAACGAGGTACGAACATTCAAATATACTTTCAGTGCCTCTGACGGTATGCCGCGGCGGCTCGATATCGACACCAATCCCGGCCAGATAAGCGAGCAGTCCATGACGGTTGAGTATACTTATGGTTGCGCACAGCATGAGCTGCCGCACAGCGAGGATGCGCTCATGAAGTTATATCCGGAGGAGTTTGCCAGATTCCGCCAGAACGATTTCCGCCTGGAGAAGCTGCCCGGACAGAGTCTGCCTGAATTTTCGGTGCAGGCAATCGACGGCGGCCGCATGACCCATCATAAATCGGATACATTCGATGCTCCGGTGGTGCTGCTTCTGCTCGACAGCAACGCGGGCAATCCGGAGGCAGTACTCGGGGCTGTGCGCAATTCGGTAGAGCTGTATCCGGGTACGGTTCAGCAGGTGACGGCATTTGTCGACAATAGGCTTGAGGATGTCGAGGGTGTGTGTGGCCGTCCGCTTCAGGGCGAGCGAGTGCTGTACGGCGCCAGGGCACTGGCGCGCGACTGTGGAGTTACTGTTACTCCGACCCTGATATTCGTCAGCTCCGACGGTGTGGTGGAGAATTATATACAGGGTATGAACAAAAACCTTGGCAACGAGGTTTTAGAAATGATAAGTAATCTGAAATAATTAAAAGACTATAAATATGGAAACCATTTATTTCAAGGGCGCGCCCTGTCATACTTACGGCACAGTGCCTGCCGTGGGCGAGAAAGCTCCGTGTTTCAATCTGGTAAACATGGCTCTGAAGGAAGTCAGTTGTCTTGATTTTCGGGGCAAGCGTGTGGTACTCAATGTATTCCCCAGCCTCGATACTCCGGTGTGCGCCGCGTCGGTACGTCGCTTCAACCAGGAGGCTGCCGAGCTTGACAATACGGCAGTAATATGTGTGTCGATGGACTTGCCTTTCGCTGCCTCGCGCTTCTGCACCGCAGAGGGAATCAAGAATCTTGAGGTGGCAAGTGCCTTCCGCTCGCCTTTGTTCGCCCAGAAATATGGCCTGCAGATTGTCGACGGTCCACTGGCCGGCCTTCTGGCCCGTGCGGTGATTATCCTCAACGGCGAGGGCATGGTGGAATATGTCGACCTGGTAAGTGAGATTACCGACGAGCCCGATTATAAATCGGCCATTGATTTTATGAAGAAGAAATAATATGGTACGCCGATAAGCACGTGTAGCAGGCTATTGTTCTATGGTTTCGTTTGAGCCTGAGAGTTTTTCGAATAATCAAAGGCGTTTGAGAATCACCGGAATATTGCATTCGTTTACTTCTATAAATTAGAATGGTAAATCATAGCCGTAATTTTCAAAAGGCTCTTTTGCTGTAATTTCCTGCGAAGTATATTTGAAGTCCGGAATTTTATTTTTGTATATCTCTAATAAATTTCTGTCGTCTAACTCTCTTCTGCGCCGGTACGATAGATTTGAAAATTCCAAATCTTGTTCGATCCCTAGAAACCTCCGGCCACATAGTTTAGCGGCTATTCCTGTAGTTGATGAACCTGCGAATGGGTCGAGAATCCAATCGTGTTCGTCTGTGCTGGCGAGAATGATGCGGGTGAGAAGAGCCAATGGCTTCTGCGTGGGATGCTTGCCGCATGACTTTTCCCAGCGCCCGATTGCAGGAAGTCGCCATACGTCAGTCATCTGTTTCCCTTCATTGATGGCCTTCATCAACTTGTAATTATATTTATGAGGTACCTTCGGGCACTTACGCGCCCAAATAAAGAACTCTGTAGAGTAAGTAAAGAATCGGCATGATATGTTTGGCGGTGGATTTGTCTTTGCCCAAGTGATTACATTGAGTATCTTATAGCCGAGTTCGGTCAGAGCATTAGCTATTGAAAAGATATTATGGTGAGTACCGGAAATCCATATTGTGCCATTATCTTTAAGCTTTTCTCTGCATAAAGACAGCCATTTGCGGTTAAACTCCATGATGGATTCAGGAGAACTGCCCTTATCCCACTCGCCTTTATCCACACAAACGACTTTTCCGGCCTGATAGCTTATACCTCCATTAGAAAGAAAATATGGTGGGTCGGCAAAGATCATATCAAACTTAAAATCAAACTGAGGGAGCACATCAAAACAGTCACCATGTACGATGGTGAAGTCACGATTGTCTGATTTATAGAATGATTTTATCATTATTTTATAGCAGATAAATCAAGATTTGGAATTATTTGTGTATTTGTATAATTCTCCTTGTAGTAGAAAGCTCTTCTTCGAGCACGTGTTATTCCGCCCTTTCCGTCAGGCGCATCCGTTTTGTCTTGATTGTTTGCACCTTTTGTTTTTGGTTCAAGATAGACTCCCATGCTACATGAAAGTTTGTCTGCATCGCCACGCTTGATGTATGATTGAATTTCCTCCCAATCTGTTTTGAAGACTTCATTTTGTACATCGGATGGATGATCAAGGAAGTAGTCAACAATAACATAATCAACTTGTTGTTTAGGTTTGCCATTAACCTTTGCAAGATAAACTACCCAAAATGTTAAATTAATTTTACTTCTGATTTTAGCCGTTTCCCATGTTTCTTTGGCAACTTCGCAATAATTAATCATTTGAATTGCTGTCGGTTCTTTAGCTTTAATAGAACCATCCTTATTCTTTTGTAATGGTAGGATCTTGATCTCACAGCCAATTTGAGGTAAATCAGCTTCATCTCTATTGTTGTTTTCTATACCAAGTAAGTTTTCGACAATTAAGCCGGATGCCCCCTTTTTCATTCTACACTTATCTCCAATAAAGAGAGATTCTTTTATTTGTCCTATAGTTTTCCCTTTTGCGTTGGTAATTATATTAAAAAGAGGATTAAGAACCTCGATGACTTTACTACTAATCATTTTTTACTATAGACGCGAGTTCGGGATAAGAACTTTATGATTTTCAACCAAGCAAAAGACATAGAGTATTGGGCGGCCTTTCAAGGTCGCCTGATTTATTTGTACAGTTTGGTGTTGTTAATCCCAGAGGACAAGCTGCCCGTTTGACTCGG
>CAJTRC010000101.1 GCA_910578365.1 uncultured Muribaculaceae bacterium | reverse complement strand
TTGTATCGGCATATGTTTATCGTTAGTTTGTTATTCCCTTTACAAAATTAAAACTAACGGGGCATATGCCCTTATTTTTTAGGACTTTGTTTTAGCCGCGCATCGTTAGTTCCGCTTTGCGAATGCAAACATAGGAACTATGTTCAGTTCTTCCTGCCGCCAGCACAGATAGCGGAACATCAACAGTGCTACAATCACCTCGGCCAGAACGGTACCGAGCGCGGCTCCGAGCACACCCAATCCGGCACCGGGTACTGTAAACTGCATGCCGGCGATATCGAGCTGCCGCGCGGGGAAGATAAGAAAGAAGTTGAACACAACGTCTAACACGCACATAAGCACATTGAGCATGCTCGGAATTTTCATCTGGCCGGCACTACGCAGCATGCCGCCGCAGATGTAGTTGAGCGTAAGTATGGGCAGCGCAGCCACAAATATGGTAAAGTACAGGGTGGCGTCGGCTGTAATCTCTGCTTTGCCGCCAAGCCAGTGTGGCAGACCGGGTGCGATGGCTACCCCCAGCAATGCCATAAACACGCTGAATACCAGCACTGACACAAGCCCCTGACGGAGTACTGACCGGGCTTTGGCAAATTCTTTGGCGCCAAGACAGTGGGCCACCTGCACGCTAAATCCCATGGTAACCATGGAGCAGACACCCCAGAAAAGCCACAGGCTGCTCGACATCAGTCCGACCGATGCCGAAGGGTCGGTTCCGAGCCGTCCTACCATCGAGGCATCGATGTACTGCATCATAATGCTCGACAGCTGGGCCAGAATGGCAGGCATGGCTAACTTCACCGCCAGCACCAATTGCTCGCGGCGACTCAGGGCCTGGCCATCCTGTATCTTTTTAATATCGCTCATACCTACAAACCAATATTGTATATACCAATAAAAAAGCACACCCGTTGCCGAGAGTGCTTTTTGTGACTCATACAGGATTCAAACCTGTAACCTTCTGATCCGTAGTCAGATGCTCTATTCAGTTGAGCTAATGAGCCATCAGTTTATGACATTTATTTGTGACTCATACAGGATTCAAACCTGTAACCTTCTGATCCGTAGTCAGATGCTCTATTCAGTTGAGCTAATGAGCCATCATTGGCGCGGGATTAACTTCCCGATTGCGAGTGCAAAGTTACGCCATTTTCTTGAATTGACCAAATTTTTTGGCCACTTTTTTTTCATTTTTTTATGCAAGAGCTTCGAGAGTAGCGCGCAAAGCGGCAAGTTTCTGCTCAGCATCAGCCAGTTTGCGACGCTCGGTTTCTACTATCGCAGCCGGGGCATTGTTTACGAAGCGCTCGTTCGAAAGTTTCTTTTCTACCGACTGGCGGAAGCCAACCAGGTAGTCAATCTCCTTGTTGATGCGGGTGCGTTCAGCCTCAACGTCGATATTATTGGCCAGAGGCACGTTGAATTCGGTGGTACCTACCATGAACGACGCTGCGGCTGCATCTTTCACGGCGTTGGCGTTATATTCGCTGAGGTTGGCCAGCTTTCTGACCATTTCAACAGTCAGCGCATCTACGCCATCGCCTACCGTGTTGAGCACAAGCTGCTCTTTGGGTGCAATGTTCTTGGCGGCACGGACGCCACGCACGCCGGCTATGATTTCCTGCGCACGCTCCACACGGGCCAGCAGGTCGCTGTCTACATCGCCGGCTTCGGGCATGGGAGCATACATTATTGATTCTCCCTCCTTGCGTTCGGCCAGGTTCTGCCACAGTTCCTCGGTAATGAACGGCATGAAGGGATGCAGCAGACGCAGCAGTTTGTCGAAGTAGTCGAGTGCCTGACCAAGGGTTTTGCGGTCGACAGGCTTGCCGTATGCCGGCTTAATCATCTCGAGATACCACGACGAGTAGTCGTCGCGCAGCAGGCGGTATATGGCCTTGAGCGCGTCGTTGATGCGGAATTTATCGAAGTCGTCGTTTACCTCGGCTATGGTTGCATTGAGGCGCGACTCAAACCAGCGGGCAGCCAAGGCCGATACCTCGGGCTGAGCCAGGGCATCGTCGACTTCCCAGCCAAGCATAAGGCGGAAAGAGTTCCAGATTTTGTTGCAGAAGTTACGTCCCTGCTCCACCAGCTTGTCGTCATACATGATGTCGTTGCCGGCGGGAGCGGCCAGCATCAGGCCCATGCGTACGCCGTCGGCGCCGTAGGTGGCGATAAGGTCCAGCGGGTCGGGCGAGTTGCCGAGCATCTTCGACATCTTGCGGCCAATGGCATCGCGCACGATACCGGTAAAATACACATTGTCGAAGGGCTTGTTGCCGGCGTATTCGTAGCCTGCCATAATCATTCGGGCCACCCAGAAGAAAATGATGTCGGGTCCGGTAACCAGGGTGGCTGTCGGATAGTAGTACTTCATTTCCTCGTTGTCCGGGTCGAGTATGCCGTTGAACAGGGTAATAGGCCACAGCCAGGAGCTGAACCAGGTATCGAGGGCATCCTCGTCCTGGCGCAGGTCGGCGAGCTGCAGGTCGGCCTTGCCGCTTTCCTTGCGGGCTTTTTCCAGAGCTTCCTCGGCTGTGGGAGCTACCGTAATGCGGGTTTCGCCATCAGCGCCTTCGTAATAGTAGGCGGGTATACGGTGTCCCCACCACAGCTGGCGGCTGATGCACCAGTCCTGGATGTTCTCCAGCCAAAGGCGATATGTGGTCTTGTATTTTTCGGGCACAAAGCGTATGATATCTTCCTCTACCGGCGGCAGGGCAATATCGGCAAAGTGCTTCATCTTTATAAACCACTGCAGCGACAGGCGCGGCTCGATGGGTACCTTGGTACGCTCCGACAAGCCAACCTTGTTGACATAATCCTCGATTTTTTCCATCAGGCCTGCGGCTTCCAGGTCTATGGCTATCTGCCTGCGCACGTCAAAGCGGTCCATGCCCACATACAGCGATGAAGCCTCGCTTATGGTGCCGTCTTCGTTGAATATGTCGATGGTTTCGAGGTTGTGGGTCTTGCCCAGCATGTTGTCGTTTTTGTCGTGAGCCGGTGTAACTTTCAGACAGCCGGTACCGAAGTCGATTTCCACATAGCGGTCTTCGATTACCGGAATCACACGGCCAACCAGAGGTACAATCACCTTCTTGCCCTTGAGCCAGGTATTCTTGGGGTCTTTAGGGTTGATACACATGGCGGTGTCGCCCATAATGGTTTCGGGGCGTGTGGTTGCCACCACAGCATAACGGCGGCCCTGAGCGTCGCGGTGAACTACTTCTTCCTCGCTGCCGGTTTCGCCTGTCAAGTCGTCATCGGCCAGATAGTATCGCAGGTAGTAGAGTTTCGACTGCTCTTCCTCAAATAACACCTCGTCGTCGGAGATGGCCGTACGGTTCTGCGGGTCCCAGTTTACCATACGCATGCCACGGTATATCAAGCCTTTGTCATAAAGGTCGCAGAATACTTTGATAACCGACTTGCTTCGCAGTTCGTCCATGGTGAAAGCAGTGCGGCTCCAATCGCACGAAGCGCCAAGCTTGCGCAGCTGCTGCAGAATTATGCCGCCGTATTTGTCGGTCCATTCCCAGGCATGTTTGAGGAATTCCTCACGCGATATATCGGTTTTCTTGATACCCTCGGCGGCGAGTTTGGCAATCACCTTGGTTTCGGTGGATATGGAGGCATGGTCGGTGCCGGGCACCCACAAAGCGTTTTTGCCCTGCATGCGTGCGCGACGCACCAGAATATCCTGTATAGTATTATTGAGCATGTGGCCCATGTGGAGCACGCCGGTAACGTTTGGCGGCGGTATTACTATAGTATAAGCCGGACGATGGTCGGGATGCGACTCGAACAGTCGGTTTTCCATCCAGTAGTCGTACCATTTCTGCTCTACATCGGCAGGATTGTATTTGGTAGCTAATTCTTTCATAACTGCTGTTTTTATTTCGAATTGCAAAATTACGATTTTTTTTTCAATTCTCAATGCTTATACCTGCACAGAGTACACACAGAGTCACGGCTCTTTCATTTAAACTAAAATAAAGAGCACATCCTCCCTTACCCGCTTCAGTCCGGAGCGGGTAATTTTTCTATGTCTGTATGTCAAAAGGTTATCCTGTTATCAAAATCTTGTTTTTTTTCAGTTTTGGCTTAA
>CAJTRC010000100.1 GCA_910578365.1 uncultured Muribaculaceae bacterium | reverse complement strand
ATAAGATTTTGACACCAGAATAACTCGTTGACAGACAGACACAGAATATTGCCCGATTCACAATGAACCGGGTAGGGGAAGTCATGCTTTTTATTTTAGTTTAAATGAAAGAGCCGTGCCCCTTTTGTTAGTAAATAGGTTAATGCATGTTAAAGTACTTGCGTCGTATTAGAAAAGTGCGTAACTTTGCATCCGTAAAACATCGCGGGGTGGAGCAGTGGTAGCTCGTTGGGCTCATAACCCAAAGGTCGTAGGTTCGAGTCCTGCCCCCGCCACTAAAGTCGAAAGCCGATCCGAACTCCGGGCCGGCTTTCTTGTTTCCCATATATGAAAGATCTTATACTTAGCAAAGAAACATCCGAACGTACGGTTCTCGTAGGCCTGCTGACTCCGCGGCAGGGCGAGGCCAAGACCGCCGAATACCTCGATGAACTCGCTTTTCTGGCCGATACAGCCGGAGCCGAAACTGTGGCGCGCTTCACTCAGAAGCTCGACTATCCTAACCCGCGCACATACGTGGGCAAAGGCAAGCTGGAGGAAATACATGCCTATGTGGAAGAAAACGAAATAGGCATGGTGATTTTCGACGACGACCTCACCACAAAACAGGTGTCGAACCTCGAGCGCGAGCTGCAGGTGAAGATTCTCGACCGCACTTCGCTCATCCTCGACATATTTGCCAAGCGCGCACAGACAGCCAATGCCAAGACTCAGGTCGAGCTGGCCCAGTACCAGTATCTGCTGCCCAGGCTAACACGCATGTGGACTCACCTTGAACGTCAGCGTGGCGGTATAGGCATGCGTGGTCCGGGCGAAACCCAGATTGAAACTGACCGCCGTATAATCCTCGACAAGATAGCCCGTCTGAAAGAAGAACTCCGCGCTATCGACAAGCAGAAATCCATACAGCGCAAGAACCGCGGCAAACTTACCCGTGTGGCGCTCGTAGGCTATACCAACGTAGGCAAGAGCACCCTTATGAACGTGCTGAGCAAAAGCGAAGTCTTTGCCGAAAACAAACTCTTCGCAACTCTCGACACCACTGTGCGCAAGGTGACCATCGACAATCTGCCGCTGCTGCTCACCGACACCGTTGGTTTCATACGCAAGTTGCCCACTCACCTTGTTGAGTCGTTCAAAAGCACCCTCGACGAGGTGCGCGATGCCGACATACTGGTGCATGTGGTAGATATATCGCACCCCAACTTCGAAGAGCAGATAGAGGTCGTAAACAGCACCCTCAAAGATGTGTGCGGCGGCATGGACAAGCCTGTGATTCTGGTATTCAATAAAATCGACGCCTTCAGCTACAAGCCCAAGGACGCCGACGACCTCACGCCCGAAACACGTGAGAACATATCGCTCGACCGCCTGAAGCAGACCTGGATGTCGAAGATGGAAGGCGACTGTGTGTTCATATCCGCGAAAAAAGGTCTGAACATCGACGAACTCAAGCAGAAAATCTACGAACGGGCTCTGGAGATACACCGCAGCCGCTTCCCCTACAACGACTTGCTGTACGAGAAATACGACACCGACATTGAACAATAACACATCGGCGCGCGTTCATCTAACATAATCAATAACACTATGAATTATGGACTCGGAAGAACGCAAAGACCAACGCCGCAAAGGCGAGCGCAACTATCCCGGAGTAGCCATTGATACAAGCGACGGCGAAAAAGTGGATAATAAACTGGTAAAAGAGCGTACACGGGCGTTGAATAATAACCCGCGTAACGACCAATAGCGCATACAAAAACGCGTCCGATGTTGCCATGAGTTTGGCAACATCGGCTTTTTTTTGTAATTTTGCCAAACTAATAGGTATAATTTCTTGCTTATGTCAGGTCAGCAAACGATATTCAGCACCGACGAAACCAAGGAGTTGCGTCGGCTTTACCGCACGCTTCGCCACTCCCTTGCCGAAGCGGTGCCATACAATGATTTTTTTAGAGTCAGAACTGCCATTTCCGAAGCCATGGCCGGCTGCGAGATGCCGCGCGACCGTTTCGGACGCCATCCGCTGCTTCATGCCATGGCTACCACAGAGGAACTGTGCCATGGTGTGAGCCCCGACCGCAGCATGGCTGTGGCCGTGATGCTCTACAATCTGGTGAAACTCGACCTGATGCCGCAGCGGCAGCTGCAGGAAGAGTGGGGTGACGATATCAGCCGCCTTGTGGACGGTCTGCGCAAAGTGGCCGGTCTGTACAGCCGTCAGGCTTCGGTGCAGAGCGACAACTTTCGCAAACTGTTGCTTACATTCGCCGAGGATATACGTGTGATTATCATAATGCTCGTAGACCGTCTGGTACTGATGCGCGCCATCAACCACCATCCGTCGGAAAAACTGGTATCGGAAGTGGCCATGGAGGCCAACTACCTGTATGCGCCCCTGGCCCACCGTCTGGGGCTGTACCGGATAAAATCGGAACTCGAGGATTTGTCGCTGAAATACACCGACCGCGAGAAGTATACCGAGATTGCCCGCAAACTCAACGAAACCAAGGCAAAGCGCGACTCCTACATAGCCGACTTTATTCGCCCGGTGAAGGAACGTCTGGAGGCCGAAGGGCTGAAATTCGACATCAAGGGGCGTACTAAGAGCATCTACTCCATCTGGAACAAGATGAAGAAGCAGCACAACGATGTGGAGGAAATCTACGACCTCTTTGCGATACGTGTGATTCTTGATGTGCCGCTTGAGCGCGAAAAGAGCGCATGCTGGCTCACCTATTCGCTGGTGACCGACATGTACACGCCCAATCCGAAGCGCCTCAAAGACTGGCTGAGCATACCAAAGACAAACGGCTACGAGAGCCTGCATATTACCGTTTCCGGACCCGAGAACAAGTGGGTGGAGGTGCAGATACGCACCCGCCGCATGGACGAGATTGCCGAGAAAGGCCTGGCTGCGCACTGGAAGTACAAGGGCATAAAGGCCGAGAATTCGCTTGATGCCTGGATGGCGAACGTGCGCGATATTCTCGAAGCAGCCGAAACCGGCCCCATGGATTTGATGAAGAATCTGCGCATGGACGTGTACGACAAGGAGGTATTCGCTTTCACTCCTAAAGGCGACCTCTACCGTCTGCCGCTTGGTGCGACTCTGCTTGACTTCGCTTTCAACATCCACACCGGTCTTGGCAGCAAGTGTACCGGCGGAAAGGTCAATGGCAAAAATCAGAAGCTTAACTACAAGCTGCAGAGCGGCGACACTGTGGAGATTTTTACCTCCCAGTCGCAGATGCCCAAGCGCGACTGGCTCAACTATGTCGTCACCAGCAAGGCAAGGAATAGAATCCGGGTGGCCCTCAAGGAAATGGACAAGCGCTCAAGCGAACTGGGCCGCGAGATGCTGCAGCGCCGATTTAAGAACCGCAAGCTGGAACTCGACGAGGGCATGCTGTCGCGTACCGTCAGGAAGATGGGCTACAAGACCGTGACCGACTTCTACAGCGCCATAGCCGACGACTCTCTCGACATCAACCAGGTGGTGGATACATACGTGAGCCTCGACATAAAGGCACGGGCCGACGAAAGCGCCAGGGTGTCTGCCGCCGAATATGTGATGCAGCCTGTGGCCGACGACGACGGGCGCCCCAACGACAGTGATATTCTGGTGATAGGCAACGATATAAAGGGTATCAACTATCGGCTGAGCAAATGCTGCAACCCGATATTCGGCGACGATGTGTTCGGCTTTGTTTCCTCCGAAGGTGTAATCAAGATTCACCGCAGTGACTGCCCCAACGCGGCCAACATACGCCGCAAGTACCCCTACCGACTAATTCGTACCCGCTGGAGCGGAAAACTCGGCAGTCAGTTCGGAGCCACATTGCGTGTGGTGGGCCACGACGACATAGGTATCGTCACCAATATAACCTCGATAATCAACAAGGAGAAGCAGGTGACCCTGCGCAATATTTCGATTGACTCGCACGACGGCCTCTTTCAGGGCTTTGTGGTGGTAGGGGTCAACGACACCTCCACCCTCGACGCCCTTATCCGCAAACTCAAGACAGTAAAGGGAGTAAAGGACGTCAGCCGCTGATATCTTTATAGCCGTAACAGGCAAGCGCCGTAGATACTCGCATAGAGTATCTACGGCGCTTGCCTGTTACGGTAGAATGAACGTTTTAACGCGAGTTCGGGATAAGAACTTTATGATTTTCAACCAAGCAAAAGACAACATAGAGTATTGGGCGGCCTTTCAAGGTCGCCTGATTTATTTGTACAGTTTGGTGTTGTTAATCCCAGAGGACAAGCTGCCCGTTT
>CAJTRC010000099.1 GCA_910578365.1 uncultured Muribaculaceae bacterium | reverse complement strand
TTTTAAGCCAAAACTGAAAAAAACAAGATTTTGATAACAGGATAACCTTTTGACATACAGACATAGAAAAATTAACCGCTCCGGACTGAAGCGGGTAAGGGAGGATGTGCTCTTTATTTTAGTTTAAATGAAAGAGCCGTGCATTTTGCGGGTTGAACCTGCGCGTGCATTTTGCCACTGATTTTTAGCTAAAAATTTGTGAACACGGAAAAATAAGGTTAAATTTGCAGTTAATTTCGCGGGTTGTGCCCGCACCTTACAGAAGGCAACAAACTATAAATTCCAAATAATTAACTAATCAAAATCATCTTATGTGGTTAACAAGCTCATCTATAGGACGTAAGTTCGTGATGGCCCTTACGGGTATCTGTCTTGTCCTATTCGTAACTTTTCACGTGTTGATGAACGCAGTAGCCCTGATCTGGCCCACCGCCTACAACTCGGTGTGCGAGTTCCTGGGAGCCAACTGGTATGCACTGGTTGCATCGGCCGGTCTGGCATTTCTGTTTATCATTCACATAGTGTATGCCCTGTGGCTTACACTGCAGAACCGTAAGGCCCGTGGCGCCGACCGCTATGCCGTCACCACTCGTCCGCCCCAGGTTGAATGGGCATCGAAAAACATGCTCGTGCTTGGTATCGTAGTTATTGCCTTCCTGGTAGTTCACCTCATCCAGTTCTGGGCCAAGATGCAGTGGCAGGAACTCCGCCACGCCGAACTCTCGGTGCTGCCCGTAATCAACGGCACTCCCGTACCCCCCTCGATGGGTACTCTGCTGCTGCAGATTGCCTTCAGCGAAATCTGGACTCCGATTGTGTATATTATCGGCTTCATCGCCCTCTGGTTCCACATGAACCACGGCTTCTGGTCGATGCTCCACACCATTGGCTGGAACAACAACGTATGGATGCCCCGCCTGAAGAAAATCGGCTGCTGGTGGACCACTATCGTAGTACTGCTGTTCACCGTACAGGCTATCGTGTTCACCATCCACGCTCAGAACAAATTCTACACCACCGACCCTGCCCTGCAGGAACAATACGCCGAGTACTGGGATGGCTATGCCCAGAAGATGAACAAAGAGTTTATGGGCGACTTCTACAAAACCATGAAGGATGCCAAAGACCCCATGACACAGCGTACCGTTCAGCAGAAATATATTGAAGAGAACGGCCCCGAATTCATTAAAGAAGCACAGCTGCTCGACTCTATCGGCAAGGTGCAGTTCCCCGCCATCGCTCCCGGCAAAAACTTCCAGGAAGTTCAGCAGACCTCCATGCAGATCGGCTACATGATTGGCAACTCAACCCAACAACAAAATTAATTTCCCGGCCATGATAGATATGAAAAAACTCGAGGGCATGATTGATTCAAGCCCCATCATGAAGGACTTTGCAGACATCGAAAGCGGCAAACTGCCCGAATATACCATCGATTCAAAGATTCCCGAAGGTCCCGTAGCTGAGAAATGGACCAACTACAAAGCACACCAGAAACTCGTAAACCCCGCCAACAAACGCAACCTCGACATCATCGTGGTAGGTACCGGCCTGGCCGGCGCTTCGGCTGCCTCCTCTCTGGGAGAGATGGGTTTCAACGTATATAACTTCTGCATCCAGGACTCGCCCCGCCGCGCACACTCAATCGCTGCACAGGGTGGTATCAACGCAGCCAAGAACTACCAGAACGACGGCGACTCCGTGTACCGCCTCTTCTACGACACCGTAAAAGGCGGCGACTTCCGTTCGCGCGAAGCCAACGTATACCGTCTGGCCGAAGTATCGAACAACATCATCGACCAGTGCGTACAGCAGGGTGTACCCTTCGCCCGTGAATACGGCGGTCTGCTGGCAAACCGCTCCTTCGGCGGTGCCCAGGTAAGCCGTACTTTCTACGCCAAGGGCCAGACCGGCCAGCAGCTGCTGCTGGGCGCATACGCATCGCTCAACCGCCAGATTAACAAAGGTCAGGTGCGCTCGTTCAACCGCCGCGAAATGCTCGACGTAGTTATCATCGACGGCCGCGCCCGCGGTATCATCGTGCGTAACCTCGTCACCGGCGAAATCGAACGCTACGCCGCCCACGCCGTAGTACTCGCCACCGGCGGTTATGGCCGCGCATTCTTCCTTTCGACCAACGCCATGGGCTGCAACGGCTCGGCCGCTATCCAGGCATTCAAGAAAGGCGCATACCTGGCCAACCTCGCATTCACCCAAATTCACCCCACCTGTATCCCCGTTCACGGCGAAGACCAGTCGAAACTCACCCTTATGAGCGAATCGCTGCGTAACGACGGCCGCATCTGGGTGCCCAAAAAGAAAGAAGACGCCGAAGCAATCCGCGCCGGCAAGCTCAAACCCACCGATATTCCCGACGAAGACCGCGACTTCTACCTTGAACGCCGCTATCCGGCCTTCGGTAACCTCTGCCCCCGCGACATCGCCAGCCGTGCCGCCAAGGAACGCTGCGACGCCGGCTTCGGCGTAGGTACCGGCAACGCCGTATATCTCGACTTCAAGTACGCCATCGAGCGTCTGGGCGAAGACGTCGTACGCGACCGCTACGGCAACCTCTTCGACATGTATCAGATGATTTCCGACGACAACCCCTACCAGACTCCCATGATGATTTTCCCCGCAAGCCACTACACCATGGGCGGTATATGGGTTGACTACGAACTGCAGACCTCGATTAAGGGCCTCTTCGCCATCGGCGAATGCAACTTCTCGGACCACGGCGCAAACCGCCTGGGTGCTTCGGCTCTGATGCAGGGCCTCGCCGACGGCTACTTCGTGCTGCCCTACACCATGCAGAACTATCTGAGCGACCAGATAAAAGTGCCCCACTTCACCACCGACCATCCCGAGTTCGACAAGGCCGAAAAAGCCGTACGCGACCGCATCCAGAAGCTTATGAACATCAAGGGTTCCAAGAGCCCCGATGAAATCCACAAGCGCCTGGGCCACGTAATGTGGAACCTCGTGGGCATGGGCCGCACACTGCAGAGCCTCGTTAAAGCCACCGAAGAAATCGAAGAAGTTCGCAAGGAATTCTACACCGACCTCCGCGTGGTTGGCTCGGCCGACGACCTCAACACTGAGCTCGAAAAGGCTCTCCGCCTCGAAGACTTCCTGATGGTTGCACGCATGATGGCCATCGACGCCCTCAACCGCAACGAATCGTGCGGCGCTCACTTCCGCGAGGAATACCAGACCGCCGACGGCGAAGCTGCACGTAACGACAAGGATTACATGTACGTGAGCTGCTGGAAGTACACCGGCGACACCGAGAAGCCAATTCTCATCAAGGAGCCCCTCAACTATGAGGCTATCCAGGTTCAGACCCGTAACTACAAGTCGTAAACCACGTAACACTCAGACAAAAAATGGAACATACTATAAGTGTAAATCTCAAGATTTGGCGTCAACGTGGTCCCAAAGAGAAAGGCCAGTTCGTCAACTATCACCTCGATAACGTGTCGACCGGTTCGAGCTTCCTCGAAATGCTCGACATGCTCAACCAGCAGCTGGTAGAAAAGGGCGAAGAACCCGTGGTATTCGACAACGACTGCCGCGAAGGTATCTGCGGCATGTGCTCGCTCTACATCAACGGTCACCCCCACGGTCCTGTTCAGGGCATCACCACATGCCAGCTCCACATGCGTAAGTTCAACGACGGCGACACCATCACCATCGAACCCTGGCGTTCGGCTGCCTTCCCCGTAATCCGCGACCTTACCGTTGACCGCAACGCCTTCGACAAGATTCAGCAGGCCGGCGGCTATGTATCGTTCAACTGCGGCGGCGCTCCCGACGCTAACGACACCCCCATCAGCAAGGAAATCGCCGACATTGCCATGGACTCCGCCACCTGCATCGGCTGTGGCGCTTGCGTGGCTGCCTGCAAAAACGGCTCGGCCATGCTCTTTGTTTCGGCTAAGGTAAGCCAGTTCGCTCTGCTGCCCCAGGGACAGGTTGAGCGCAAGCGCCGTGCCCGCGCCATGGTTGCCAAGATGGACGAACTCGGATTCGGCAACTGCACCAACACCGGTGCCTGCGCCGCCGAGTGCCCTAAGAACATTTCGCTGAGCAACATCGCTCGCCTCAACCGCGAGTTTATCAACGCCAAGTGCTCGGAATAACCCCCCATCTCAATAAAAATAAAGCGGCGGAGCAATTAGCTCCGCCGCTTTATTTTTAGAGGGTGTTTAATCATAAATGTTAATTCCCGGCCGAAAATGAAGAGCTAAAGGCGCCCGTGATTTTCGAGTGGAATGGTAATTTCTGTATCAACATTATTTTTTGAATTAATGGATTTTTAAAGTTACCCCCGCCTTGGCGTCTCTTTTGCTGAATTGCTAAAAGATACGCCACCG
>CAJTRC010000098.1 GCA_910578365.1 uncultured Muribaculaceae bacterium | reverse complement strand
CATGTAGGCAAAGTTAAGCATGTTGGCCTGGAGGCTCATCAAATTGGATTGAAATTTAGCAGTTCCCATGATTGTGAAAATTAGTGATTCAACAATAAGTCAATATCGTTTTGCTTAACGATTACGATGCAAATTTACGGCCTTTTTGACAAATGCAAATATTTTAAAGTTAATGTATGTTAAAACGGTAAATAATTTTATTTTGCAGCCGTATATAGCTATGCCATAGCTATTTAAAAATGACTACTGCCGTTACACAAATGTTACAAACGCCGTATTATATTGTTACAATCTCACTCCGGAGGGGGCTATATGTTGCGGACGAACCACCATAGAAGCAGGGCGGCTACGAGGGTGTAGAGAGTGACGCGATGATAAAGGATTGCTTCCAGACGATGGTTGCGGTAGCCGCAAAACTCATGGGCAGCGTATGCTATGGCAAGCGGAACAAGGAAAAACAGGGCAGGATTAAAGTGCCACGCATCGGCTATGCGACCGTGCAGCAACGCATGCAGGGCTCGCTGGGCGCCGCAGCCCGGGCAGTCGTAGCCGGTGACAGTCTTCAGCAGGCATTTGGGAGAGGGTGTGGTGGTCGGGTCGTTAAGGCCATAGAATAGCATAATGGCCACCGCCGCCGGGCAGATGGCCATTAATATCAATTTTTTGCCGCGTGGCAATCTCATATTAGAAAAGAATGGCGAGCGGTGATATCAGCAGTGATATTGTTACTGATAAGATAATCAGCAGCTGGGCGGTTTCGGATGCTTTGTACGCGCCACGTTCGTCGCCCTGCTGCCAGCATGGTTTTACCTTGCCGGAGTAAATTATGGCGGCTATACCCAGCGGCAGACAGCAGCAGATGGTGACGATAATCGACCATGCCAGATATGTGGGCGGACATTCGCTCTGTGGCCGTGACTGTTCACAGGCGTGGCTGCGGAGCGGTTCTTGAGTTTGTTGTGGCCCGAACTGGTTGCTGCTGAAAGCTGCACCCGCTGAACTGTCGGCTTCGGTATATTCCACGTCTACCGGGCGGTTATCGGCTCCGTCGTTGCGTGTAGTCAGGAACGGGGCCAGCCCCGGCGACTCGGCGGCTGTAATCCAGTTGTCGAGGCCTTCGTACCATACCGGAGTATCCGGTGTGAGGTTCATGTCAGCGAGTTCTTCGATAGTGAACGGCCCGCGTTGCAGTCCGTCGCGATATATCCAGTATTTCATTATTTGATACGCATGCGTTTATACCGCAAATTTACGAATTTTTTTTCAGTTTATAACTTACTGTGATTCTTTTTCGGCGCAGCGAGCGGCCGTCAGTGTGGCAGTGTCGGGCGGACGGTTATGTTTTGTTTTTGTACCGACTTGGTGTACAGCCGTATATGGCGGCGAAACACTTCGAGAAGTATCCCGGCGAGCTGAATCCGACCATGTACATAACCTCGCTGACAGTGAAGCGGCTGCCGAACTTACCCTGCCTGTGGAATCATCGCCGGTGGAGGCAGGCCCGATAGCTATGAAATAACCTGATTTTACTATTTTTTGACATAAAATTATGTTTTGGATGCAAAGAATAATGTTAACTTTGCATCCAAAACTTATTACAAACTAAAACCCTTGAATCCGTTAATCATGGAACTTAAAGAAATAATCAGCAACATATTCACCGAGCGATTCGGTGGCGAAGGCACTTTCTATGCCTCGGCAGGACGTATCAACCTTATCGGCGAGCACACCGACTATAACGGCGGCTTTGTGTTCCCCGGTGCAATCGACAAGGTAATCATGGCCGAAATCCGTGCAAACGGCAGCAATAAGGTACGTGTGTTCTCGGTCGACATCGACGACTACGCGGAATTCGGACTGAACGAAGCCGATGCTCCCGAGCAGTCGTGGGCCCGCTACATATTCGGCGTGTGCCGCGAGATTATCAAGCGCGGCGGCAAGGTTGAAGGTTTCGACGCCGTATTCGCCGGCAACGTACCTCTGGGTGCCGGTCTGAGCTCGTCGGCGGCCCTCGAATCGTGCTTCGCTTTCGCCATGAACGATATGTTCAACGGCAACACCATAGAGAAATTCGAACTCGCCCGCATCGGACAGAGTACCGAGCACAACTACTGCGGTGTGAACTGCGGTATCATGGACCAGTTTGCAAGTGTACTCGGCAAGCAGGGCAACCTCATGCGCCTCGACTGCCGCAGCGGCGAATTCGAGTACTTCCCCTTCAACCCTCAGGGATATACTCTGGTGCTGGTCGACTCTGTGGTAAAACACGAGCTCGCCGACTCGCCCTATAACAAGCGACGCCAGTCGTGCGAACGTGTGGCCAAACGCCTGGGCGTGGAAACCCTCCGCGACGCCACCATGGAAATGCTCGATGCTTCCAAAGGCGACATCACAGCCGAAGACTATTTCCGCGCTAAATATGTAATAGAGGAAAAACAGCGTGTGCTCGATGTTTGCGATGCCCTCAATGCCGGCGACTACGAAACTGTAGGCCGCTGCATGTATGAAACACATCGCGGCCTGTCGAAAGACTACGAGGTAAGCTGCGAGGAACTCGACTACCTCAACGACCTGGCCAAGGAATGTGGCGTTACCGGCTCGCGTATCATGGGCGGCGGTTTCGGCGGCTGCACCATCAACCTGGTGAAGAACGAGCTGCTCCAAAAATTCACCTCCGAGGCACGCGCACGCTTCAACGAAAAGTATGGCCACGAACCCAAAATCTACGAAGTAATAATAAGCGACGGTGCCCGCCGTCTGTAATATCAATATGCTTACCCAGAACATAAACGGCAAAATAACACTGCTGACCATCACCAACGCCATTGGCGCCAAGGTGGTGCTCAGCAGCCTCGGTGCCGGTATCGTGAGTATTGTTGTGCCGGATGCAAAAGGCCGTATGGCCGATGTGGTGATAGGCTACGACAATCCCGACGATTACCTCGCCGACGGACCCTGCGCCGGCAAGATTCCGGGCCGCTATGCCAACCGTATAGCCCGCGGCCACTTCGAACTCGACGGCAACGCCTATTCGCTGGCCATAAACAACGGTCCGAACGCCCTGCACGGCGGACCCACCGGCTTCCAGAATCGTATATGGCAAGTTGAGGACGTGTTCGACAACTCGGTGACATTCCATTACACCTCGGACGACGGCGAAGAGGGCTATCCCGGCAAACTCAATGCTTATGCCCGCTACATCTGGACCGACGACTGTGCCCTCAGACTCGAGATGTGGGCTACCGTCGAAGACCGCCCCACCGTGATAAACCTCACCAACCACGCCTATTTCAATCTGGGCGGACATGAGAAGCCCTCGGTGCTGAATCATCAGCTGCGCCTGAACGCCTCGCGCTGGCTGCCTACCGACGAAACCCTCATACCACTGCCCTCGGCTCCGCAGCCAGTGGCCGGAACTCCCATGGACTTCACTGCCGCCAAGCCTATAGGCCGCGATATAAAGGCCGATTTCCCAGCGCTATTATATGGCAAGGGCTACGACAACTGCTGGTTTATCGACGGTGCCGACGGCAATATGGCCGTGGCAGCCGAACTCACCGACCCCGAAAGCGGTCGCCGCCTTACAGTGAGTACCGACCAGCCTGCAGTGCAGGTATATACAGGCAACTGGCTCGAAGGTTGCCCCGCAGGCAAAGACGGCGTGACATATCACGACTACTGCGCCGTGGCAATCGAATGCCAAAACTGTCCCGACGCTCCTAACCGCTGCGACTTCCCCTCGCCGCGGCTCAATCCCGGCGAAACCTATCGGCGTACTATTGAATTCAAATTCTCATAACTCGTGCAGCGGCGGCCTTTTTGGCCGTCGCTCTTATTTGTCGTAAATTCGCGACAAAAAAAATGAATGACACTCTCTTCGTGTTCATGGAGAGGCTTATCGCCGGCTTCAGGAACAACGGCAAATACCGCACTGCAGAAACCTATCGTTCAGCTCTAAACAGTTTCAAATCATTTCGCAATAACCTTGATGTCGATTTCATAGCCATTGATTCGGCACTCGTCGAATCATACGAAACATGGATGAGAAACCGCGGCCTTATTCCTAACACAACATCGTTCTACATGCGCATACTGAGGGCGGTATATAACCGGGGCGTCGACCTTGAATACACCGACAACCGCCGACCCTTCCGCCACGTATACACCGGTGTGGACCGTACAGTAAAGCGGGCGCTGACACTCAGTGCCATGAGGCGTATAAGAACTCTCGACCTCAAGTCCTATCCTTCGCTTGATTTCGCCCGCGACATATTCATGCTCAGTTTTTATCTGCGTGGCATGAGTTTTATCGACATGGCATTTCTGAGAAAGTCCGACCTCCGCTACGGTCAGATTGTGTACCGGCGCCGCAAGACCGGTCAGTTGCTCACCATTGGCTGGACCAATGAGATGCAGCAGATTCTCAATAACGCGAGTTCGGGATAAGAACTTTATGATTTTCAACCAAGCAAAAGACAACATAGAGTATTGGGCGGCCTTTCAAGGTCGCCTGATTTATTTGTACAGTTTGGTGTTGTTAATCCCAGAGGACAAGCTGCCCGTTT
>CAJTRC010000097.1 GCA_910578365.1 uncultured Muribaculaceae bacterium | reverse complement strand
TAGCCGGCGTATCGGCCAATATCGACCGCATGGACATACGCATGAGCGGCGAGCAGTGGATGATAAACGCCAATGGCTCAATCGACATTGCCGCAGGTTCGGGCCTGTATGTGCCTACCAAGCAGGAGGCCGGCAAGGAATACGGCAACCCTGATGAGGCCGACCAGATAGAGTGGGGCGACATCGAATACAACAACTTCGGTCTATCGGGCTTTGGCCTGGCAGTCGACCTCGGTGCTACCTACGACTTGCCCGTATTGCCCGGTATGCAGCTCTCGGCTGCAGTCACCGACCTCGGATTTGTAAGCTACAGCCACGCTGTAAGGGGTAAAACCTCCGATGTGTCGTGGTCATTCGACGGCTTCAAAAACGTGGCTGTAGACTCCAGTCAGCCTGGCTATGAAGATAACAAAATAGGCACGCAGATTGACAATATGTGGGACGACCTGAAAGACGTGGTGAACTTCCACCGCACCGAAAGCGACGCCTCGTTTACCCGTGCCATTGGTGCCACTCTGAGGCTGGGCGCCGAGTACAAGATGCCATTTTACAGCAAGCTTACCGGAGCATTCCTGTTCTCGACCCGTATAGCAGGCGTACAATCCTGGTCCGAAGGACGTTTCTATGCCAATGTAAAGCCTACCCGCTGGTTCGACGCCACAGTCAACTACGGAGCCGGCACATTCGGTTCGTCGTTCGGCTGGATGCTGAACTTTCATCCGCGCGGATTTAATTTCTTCATAGGCAGCGACCATCAGGTATTCACTGTTTCCAAACAATATCTGCCTGTAGGACGCGCCAGCGCCCAGCTCAACATTGGTTTCAATATCAGTTATTAGTGTAAGTATTCTGAAATATTTGCGAGATACACAAATAATTACTAACTTTGTACGCTTATTGACTTGTAGCTATGGCTGCACAGTCGGTAAGCGTGCATAATTTAGACCCCTGTTTGAAATATAAATGTTGTTGTCGGGAGGACGTGTAAGCGATACCGGGCAAAACATTATTAGCAACGCAATATTCATAATTATTCATAGAATGAAGGTTTATAAAATAACGGTGGCAATTGCGGGAGTGATGTGCATGTGCGCATGCTCATCACCCAAAAAAGTACCTTATATGGTGGATGCAGACCTCCTCCCGGCCGAGGTTCTTCAACTATCTACGGCAGTGCCCGATCCTGTACTTGCTCCGGGCGACCTCCTCAATATCGAGGTTTCAGGCACTATGCCTACAGCACTGGCTCCATTCAACAAAGGGCAGTACGTGACACCCGAAGGCAACATCAGCAAGATGAACAACACCAGCAGCACCCAGTCCGGTGCCGAAACAAACACACAGTACTATCTGGTAGACAATCAAGGCAACATCGACTTTCCGGTAATAGGCGAGATTCATGTGGGAGGACTTACCAAGACTCAGCTTATCGAAACCATTACCAACGATATATATCCCAAATACGTGACCGAACGTCCGTCTGTCGACGTGCGACTGATGAACTTCCGTGTGACAGTACTCGGAGCCGTTCGTTCGCCGGGGGTAATCCAGAGTAAAAACGAGCGCATGAACTTTCTGGAGGCCATAGCACAGGCCGGCGACCTTGATATCAAGGGCGAGCGTGAGAACATAATGCTCGTGCGTACTAACGCTGACGGAAGCCGCGAAGTACACCGAGTAAACGTACACGACAAAAATCTGCTGCTGTCGCCATACTTCAATCTGCAGCAGAACGATGTGATTTACGTCGAACCCAACCCCTCGATGCGGCAGAACGCATGGCAGCTGAACAGCGCCGTAGGTGCTACCTCGGCTATCGTGGGTACAATTTCTTCCGTGGCCGGTCTGGTCATCGGTATTATTAACCTTGCTGACAAAAAATGACAATGTCGAACCAAGACGATATCAACAACAGCGAAGAACAGAAACTCGACGCCGGTTTCGATATTACCGGTCTGTTGCTGGACTATGCCTCACACTGGAAGTGGTTTCTGCTGAGTGTGGCTGTAGTGCTGGCCGGAGCTTATTATTATATCGCAACAATAGTTCCGACCTATCAGGTGTCGGCCTCGATTTATCTCAACGACGAAAGCGCTGAGGCCAAATACAACGCCTTGTCGTTCGATGATCCGCTTCTGTCAGCCAAAAGCTTTATTGATGAAACTGAGATTGAGGTTCTGAAATCGCGCAACAATCTGGTTAATATCGTCGACAGCCTTGGACTGGCATACTCGTATTACACCGTTGGCCGCATGCGCAACATTCCGCTGTACAACAACGCCACAGTAATCATGACCGTCGACTCGGCATCGCTGCGCTCGCTCACAGCGCCGATTGAAGCTGACATCACTTCCGCCGGCAACGAAAAATACAATATCAAGGTAAAGACATCATTCAAAGGCAATAACGAGGAGAAAGAGCTCAATGGCGTTGCGCTGCCTGCCCGGGTGGAAATGTCGCAGGGGCTGGTAAACTTTACCCGCTCGGCCACAGCCTCACCTCTGACCAACACCGAAAAGGTAGTGGTAGTGAATCCAATGCGTGCAGCAGGAGCGTTGGCCGCCAAACTCAATATCACATTTGCCGAGAAGTCCTCGACAATTCTGCGGGTGAAAGTCGACACTGACGTGATACCCGAAGGCGTAGACATAATCAATGCCCTGCTGGCATACTACAACCAGCAGATTATAGAAGACAAAAATCGCTCGGCCATACAGACCGAAGCATTCATCCTCGACCGTCTGAAAATGATTGCAGGCGAGCTGCGCGATGTGGAAGACCGTCTTAAAGACTATCGTCAGGAACACAATATCACCAACCTTGAAACTCAGGCTTCGATGAGCCTGGCCCAGAAAAACACCAACGAGATAGAGCTTGCAACCGTAAAATCGCAGATTGAATTACTCGGCACACTGGCTTCGATGGTGTCGCAGAACGGCGACTACACAGTTCTGCCGCTGCTCTCCGACAACTCGGTGTTGCAGCAGCTAATTGAAACCTACAATGGAGATGTGTTGCGTTACAACCGACTGATACAAGGCAAGAACATCGACAATCCCGACGCATCCATGATTCAGGCACGTGAGGAACTCAACGCGCAGAAGAGCCGCATACTGTCGACTATCAGTTCGGCACGCCGCAACCTTGAATCGGAACGCTCGAGCCTCCAGGCCCTCTCGAACCGCAATGCAGGCCAGCTGGCCGCGGTGCCGAGTGTCGACAAAGGCCTCAACGAGATATTCCGCGAGCAGCAGGTAAAAGTCAACATCTATACTTTCCTGCTTCAGCGTCGCGAGGAAATCGCCCTTCAGAAAACACTGGCCACCCCCATCGCCCGTCTGATTGACAATCCGCTTGGCTACGGCCCCGTGGCCCCCGAGTCATCAATGATATATGGTGTAGCGTTGCTGATTGGCTTGCTGATACCTGCACTGGTGATATTCCTGCGCCGTATGCTCTTCCCGGTATTCAAAGACCAGGAAGAACTCGAACGCCTTACCTCGGTTCCTATTCTTGGTGAAATATGCGAAGATCCCACCAAGGGCAACTCTCCCATTGTGGTGGGAGAGAACATAAGCACTCCCATAGCCGAACTCTTCCGTCTGCTGCGCAACAACATAAGCTTTACCCACAATGGCGGCGAGAAGCGTGTGATACTTATTACATCGAGTATCTCGGGCGAAGGTAAAACCTTTGTGGCCACCAATCTTGCCATGACATACGCACTCTCCGGCAAGCGTGTGATTGTTGTAGGTATGGACATACGGCGTCCGGCACTGGCCCACCGTTTTGGCCTTACCAACCAGACAGGTGTCACCACCTTCCTTTCAGGTCAGGAGCGCAATATAAGCAATCTGGTACACCAGAGCGACATCAATCCCAATCTGTTCATAATGCCTGCAGGCCCCATACCGCCTAATCCGAACGAACTGCTGCTCAGCGACAACATGCAGTGCATGATGGATCAGTTGCGCCACGATTTCGACTACATAATCATCGACTCGGCGCCAATAGGCATAATCAGCGACGCATTCCTGATTATACCTCACTCCGACCTGCAGCTGTTTGTAACCCGTGCGTCGTATTCAACCAAGCGCGGCCTCAAAGTGCTGCATAGCGCCATAGCAAGCCACAAACTCACGGATGTGTACACAGTACTCAACGGTGTGAACATGCGCAGTGGCTCGTATCAGTACAAACGTTACGGTACATACGGACGCTACGGCAAAAACAGGCGAGCTTACGGCTACGGCTATGTAGGCGACGATGCCTCCGGCAAGTAATTGACGGGCATACGATATACCACGGCGGCGCGACATTTCCATGTCGTGCCGCCGATTTTTGTACGTCAAAAAATTATCTGTAGGGGAATATATAATCGCAAAAACGAAAACTACCAAAAACTAAAACGAAAACTACCAAAACATCTCTTTTTTCGCTTCCTTTTTTCTCTTATAACGCGAGTTCGGGATAAGAAATGCTATAAAAAAGTTGAATAGGCAGCTTGAAAAAGTTGCCTATTCTTTTGGTAATTTCGCTGATATTTAGTAATTTAGAGGTACCAAACAATAAATACTGTATCATGATTACCGAAAG
>CAJTRC010000096.1 GCA_910578365.1 uncultured Muribaculaceae bacterium | reverse complement strand
CCCGGTGGCGTATCTTTTAGCTAAATTGCTATAAATGAAGAAGGAGCGTAGCGAGCTACGTGACTGATGAATTTTAGCAATTCAGCAAAAGAGACGCCAAGGCGGGGGTAACTTTAAAAATCCATTAATTCAAAAAATAATATTGATACAGAAATTACCATTCCACTCGAAAATCACGGGCGCCTTTAGCTCTTCATTTCAGTCACATAGCTCGCTATGCTCCTTCAATTCAGAGCAAAGTTCGCCACGTGATTTTCGGCCGGGAATTAACATTTATTATTAAACACCCTCTTATGCAAACAGGCAAATACAATACACTTAAAGTAGCGCGTCGGGTTGACTTCGGCGTTTATCTCAGCGATGAAAAAGGCGCTGAAGTGCTGCTGCCCGCACGATACGTGCCCGAAGATACCAATATTGGCGACGAGCTGCGCGTGTTCGTGTACAACGACTCCGAAGACCGCCCCGTGGCCACTACCGAAACCCCTTACGCCCAGGTGGGCGACTTCGCTTTCCTGCAGGTGACCGATGTGAACAAGGTAGGAGCGTTTCTCGACTGGGGCATACCTCAGAAGCATCTGCTGGTGCCTTTCTCCGAACAGAAAATCAAAATGCGCCCCGGCGGAATATACCTGGTATATATTTATCTCGACCATGAAAGCGGCCGTGTGGTGGCTACAGCCAAAATCAATAAATACCTCGGTAACGTACTGCCCGAATACACCCCCGGGCAGAAGGTCAAGGCGCTTGTGTACCAACACAGCGAACTCGGCTATAAGGCAGTGGTCGACAATATGTTCGACGGACTGTTTTATGAAAACGAGCTTACCAGGCCGCTGGAAGTGGAGGAAGCAGTCAAGGCATATGTGAAATTTGTGCGCCCCGACGGCAAAATCGACCTGAGTCTGCCCGGAGCGGCCCTCGACCGCACCCAGATACTTGCCGACAAAATCATGAGCCGGCTGGAACTCAACGGCGGCTCGATTCCACTTGGCGATGCCTCGTCGCCCGAGGAAATTCGCCGCAGTTTCGATTGTTCGAAAAAAGACTTCAAACGTGCGCTCAGCTACCTGTACAAGCGGCGCCGCATTACTCTGCAGCCCTGCTGCATAAACTCACAGGCGCCGGATGCGTAACGGTGGCTGAGCGAGTGTATAGTACCAACCAAGAACATTTCTAAAGATAGCATAACTTACTTAAACTACATGAAAATCAACAATCTCTTGATTTCTGCCGGCTTCATTGCCGCTGCCGGCATGACCGCTGCAGCTGCCACACCTAATGCCGCGCAGCTGAAAAACGCCGACTCCGACGTGATTCTGCACGCCTGGAGCTGGTCGTTCGACAACATCGCACGTAACATGAAAAAAATTGCCGATGCCGGATACGACTACGTGCAGACATCGCCCGCCCAAGCCTGCTATGTGGGCGAAGGAGGCGGACTTGCCCTTTTCTCCGACGAAAACTCACCGGAAAAAGGCAAGTGGTACTACTACTACCAGCCTACCGACTGGACTATCGGCAACTACATTCTCGGCGACCGAGATGCTTTCCGCAATATGTGCGACAGCGCTTACAAGTACAACGTCAAGGTAATCGTAGACGTGCTGCCAAACCACACCGCCATCGACCACAAGGCCGTGCTGCCGGGCCTCGACAACGCCGTTGGAGGACACGAAAACCTCTTCCACGCCAACGGATTCTCGCCCATACGTGACTACAACGACCGACTGCAATGCACCACCGGCGAGATGGGAGGACTGCCTGACGTAAACACCGAAAACCCCGACTTTCAAAAATACTACCTCCAGTATGTGAACGACCTCATCAACCTTGGCGCGCGCGGCTTCCGCTACGATACCGCCAAGCATATCGGTCTGCCCTCTGACCCTCTGGACCCCAAGGTTGAGGAAGCCGGCCTGAGCAACGACTTCTGGGATGTAGCCACCGGACGCAAGCCTGTACACGGCCTGTGGATGATGATGCCCGACAGTGTTTATATCTACGGCGAGGTTCTGCAGGACAAAAACGTAAAGGAAACCGAGTACGCCGAGTATATGGACCAGACTGCCAGCGGCTACGGCCACGTGCTGCGCCATGTGCTCGAAACCGGCGATACCCGCGTGGAAGACCTTAACAACTGGCAGCACCCGGTTGACCCGCTCCACCTTGTTACCTGGGTAGAGAGCCACGATACCTACTGCAACGCCCACGAATCGGCCGGTCTGACCGACGACCAGATACGCACCGGCTGGGTATTCCTCGCCGCACGCAAATGTGGCCGTCCGCTGTTCTACAGCCGCCCGGCCGGCAGCACCCGCCAGAACTACTGGGGCAACAACAAGGCCGGCGAAGCAGGTAACGACGAGTTCCGCCACCCGGAGGTTGTAGCCGCAAACCAATTCCGTGCAGCCATGAGCGGTCAGCCTGAGAAACTTTTCTTCACCGGCAACGGCGCAGTAGCAGAGGTAGCTCGCGGCGCTGCCGGAGCCGCACTGGTAAACTTCAGCGCCAAGGAGCAGAAAATAAAGCTTGATACCACCCTGCCCGACGGCGAGTACGCCGACGCTGTAAGCGGCACACGCTTCTCTGTAAAGAAATCGAAAGTCGAGGGCAAACTGGCCCCGCTCACCACTTATATCCTCTACTCAATTTAAGAGGCTGTAAAAAAAATGGAAACTTACCTGCAACTGGAAGGGCTCACCAAAAGTGTGGGCGACCGCATGCTTTTCGCCGACATTACCTTCGGAATTAACGAAGGCGATAAAATCGGCATTATTGCCAAAAACGGAACCGGCAAGTCGACTCTGCTCGACGTGATTGCCGGCCATACCGATGCCGACAGCGGCAGCATTGTTTGGCGCGGCGGCCTCAATGTGGCCTATCTGGAGCAGGACCCGAAATTTCCCGAGGGCGCCTCTACAATCGAAGGCGCCCTCGATTCAGATTCTCCCGAGGCCTGCGCCGTAAAAGCATACGAACAGGCCCTCGCTACCGGCGACAACGAGGCTCTCAGCGAGGCATCGCACTGCCTCGACTCGCTTGGCGCATGGGATTACGAAGACCGGCTGCGACAGCTGCTGACACGTCTGCATCTGACCGAATTCGACAAACCGGTAAACCAGCTTTCGGGCGGTCAGCGCAAGCGCCTGGCACTCGCCCGCGAAATTATGCGCGAGCCCGACCTGATAATGCTCGACGAGCCCACCAACCACCTCGACATCGAAATCATAGAGTGGCTCGAGAACTATCTGCGCCGGAGCCGTATGGCCATTCTCATGGTGACACACGACCGATATTTTCTCGACCGCGTGTGCAACCGCATAATCGAAATCGACCGGGCTTCGGCATACACCTACGACGGCAACTACGACTACTACCTACGACGCCGAGCCGAGCGCATCGAAGCCATGGGTGCAGAGCTGACAAAGGTAAAGAACACTCTGCGCAAAGAGCAGGACTGGATGAGCCGACAGCCGCAGGCCAGGGCCGGAAAAGCAAAATACCGCATCGACGCTTATTATGACCTCAAGGAGCGCTCACGCGTGAATCTGGAGGAACGCAACATTAAACTCGAGGGTAATTCGAGCTACATCGGCAGCAAGATTTTCGAAGCCCGAGGCATCTGCAAGGCTTTTGGCGACAAGGTTATACTGCGCGATTTCAACTACACCTTCGCCCGCTACGACCGCATGGGCATAATCGGGCCCAACGGCGTGGGCAAATCGACTTTCGTGAAACTGCTGCAGGGACTCATACCCCCCGACAGCGGCAGCTGGGACATCGGCACCACCGTGCGCTTCGGCTACTATAGCCAGCAGGGCATTGCTTTCGACGACCACAAGCGTGTAATCGACGCCGTTACCGAGATATCCGAGGACATACGCCTGAGTACCGGCGAGAGTATCGCCCCCATGCAGTATCTGCAGAAATTCCTCTTCTCGGTACCCGACCAGCAGAAATACATCCACACCCTCAGCGGCGGCGAGCGCTGCCGCCTGCATCTGGCCACTGTGCTGATGCGTCAGCCTAACTTTCTTATCCTCGACGAGCCAACCAACGACCTCGACATAGTTACGCTGGGCATACTTGAGGAATACTTAACCGCTTTCAAAGGCTGCCTGATAGTAATCAGCCACGACCGCTACTTCCTTGACAACATAGTCGACCACCTGCTGGTAATGGAAGGCGACGGTAAGCTGCGCGACTTCCCCGGCAACTACAGCGACTACCGCGAAGCTGCCGCCGTGGCAGAGGCGACTCTGCCTGCCCAGCCGAAACGCAACAGCGCTACCGCAGAAACTACCAAGGAGCAGAGCGAGGCAACCCGCCGACAGGGTCGACAGGCCAGACTGAACTTCAAGGAACGCAAGGAATACGAAGCGCTGGAAAAAGAACTCGACGCTCTTAACGCCGAAAAGGAGCAACTCGAAGCCTTGTTCAACAGTGGAGCGCCTGACCCCGATATCGATATCCACAGCCGCCGTTACCCCGAACTGCTGGCTGAAATCGACGAAAAGGAGATGCGCTGGCTTGAGCTGGACGAACGTTCGTAAAGATAATTTTGCACAGAGCGCAAACCCACAGCTTTTTTCACAATATTTAGAGGGCGTTTAATAATAAATGTTAAATTCCCGGTGGCGTATCTTTTAGCTAAATTGCTATAAATGAAGAAGGAGCGTAGCGAGCTATGTGACTGATGAATTTTAGCAATTCAGCAAAAGAGACGCCAAGGCGGGGGTAACTTTAAAAACCCATTAATTCAAAAAAATAATGTTGATACAGAAATTACCATTCCACTCGAAAATCACGTGGCGCCTTTTGCTCTTCATTTCAGCGCAGGTTCAACTGGCAAGTGCAAAATTAGCGATGTGTTTGAAGAACTCGGTTTTCGGGGTTGAAAAACCGAGTTTTTTCCGTGGTCTGAGGTTTAGTTTCTTTGCGACATTCTTGATGTATAGGTCAGTGAAATCAT
>CAJTRC010000095.1 GCA_910578365.1 uncultured Muribaculaceae bacterium | reverse complement strand
AGTGAACCGTAAAATGCGACAGTATATCAAAATGTTAAAGAAATGTTAAAATTTAGCCACTGAAATTTGTTAGCACAATCGGACACTCATAATCAACTGAGTGCCCGATTGTTATATGGTATAACTCCCAAACTCGGGAATTTACAATTTATTCCCGAATTACACAACAAAATTTGTATGCGCCTGTTACAGCAAAGGTATTTTACTGCCTTTTTCGTACATTTTTATACTTTTTGGCTACTGCGGAGATGTTTTTTGGCATAACATACACCTTATATCGGCGAAAATTCGTAAATTTGCAGTTGATATAAAAACAACAACCCGCTATGGATTTTTTTGAAACCATAAATTCCGCCATCAAATCGGCCATGCTCGCCAAGGACAAAGTGCGTCTGCAGGCTCTCCGCGGTATCAAAAAAGAATTTATCGAAGCTAAGACAGCTCCGGGCGCCAACGGCGAACTTTCCGACGACGCAGCTATGAAAATACTGGTAAAAATGGCCAAGCAACGCAGCGAATCGGCCGAAATTTACCGTAGCCAGAACCGTCCGGACCTGGCCGAAACCGAAGAAGCCGAAATGGCCGTAATCAAAGAGTATCTGCCTCAGCCTCTGAGCGCCGAAGAACTCGACGCGGCATTGAGCGAAATAATTGCTAAAGTCGGAGCTTCATCAGCCGCCGACATGGGAAAAGTAATGGGTGTGGCTACCAAACAGCTCGCCGGACGAGCCGACGGAAAAGCAATATCGGCAGCCGTACGCCGCCTCCTGAGCTAAACCCACCACATAAGCACTTAACATTCAACCATACCCACAATGCTTACCTTAGCACAAATCAAAGAAAATCCCGAGCGCATTATCGAACGCCTGGCTGTGAAAGGCTTCGAGGGTGCCGAACACATACACCGCGTCATCGAACTCGATGACCAGCGCCGAGCCCTGCAATTAAGCTCCGACACCAAAGCCGCAGAGCTCAAAAAGCTATCCGGCGAAATAGGCGCCCTGATGAAAAAAGGACTCAAAAGCGAGGCCGAACAGGCAAAACTGCAGGTGGCTGCGCTCAAAGAAACTCAGAAGGCCGAGGCTGATAAACTGACCCGGACCGAAAAAGAAATACAGGAGATTCTGCTTAATGTGCCCAACGTTCCCTGCGACATGGTGCCACAAGGACGCACAGCCGACGACAACGTGGTTGAAAAAACCGGCGGCCCCATGCCCGAGCTTGGCGACGACGCACTGCCCCACTGGGAACTGGCCAAGAAATACCACCTTATCGACTTCGACCTTGGTGTGAAAATCACCGGAGCCGGATTCCCCGTTTATCTGGGCAAAGGCGCCAAACTGCAGCGCGCACTCATTCAGTTCTTCCTCGACGAAGCCTCAAAAGCCGGCTACCTCGAAGTACAGCCCCCCTACGTGGTGAACGAGGCATCGGGATACGGCACCGGACAGCTGCCCGATAAAGAAGGACAGATGTACCACTGCGACCTCGACAACCTCTACCTCATACCCACCGCCGAAGTGCCGGTGACAAACCTCTACCGCGACGTAATACTCAACCCCGACCAGCTGCCCGTGAAGAACTGCGCCTACTCGGCCTGCTTCCGCCGCGAGGCCGGCAGCTACGGCGCCGACGTGCGAGGCCTCAACCGCCTGCACCAGTTCGACAAGGTTGAAATCGTGCGTATCGAAAAGCCCGAGAACTCATACAGCGCCCTCGAAGAGATGAAAGACCATGTGCAGCACCTGCTCGAATGCCTCGGCCTGCCCTGGCACATACTGCGCCTGTGCGGCGGCGACATGAGCTTCACCTCGGCCATAACATTCGACTTCGAAGTATGGTCCGGCGCACAGAAACGCTGGCTTGAGGTATCGTCGGTATCCAACTTCGAGTCGTACCAGGCCAACCGCCTCAAATGCCGTTACCGCGGCGACGACAAGAAAACCCGTCTGTGCCACACCCTCAACGGCTCGGCCCTGGCCTTGCCCCGCATCATGGCCGCAATGCTCGAGAACAACCAGACTCCCGACGGCATAGTCGTTCCCGAATGCCTGCGCAAATACACCGGATTCGACATCATCGACTGACAACCACATGGAAGTAATTGATTTTGGAGCTGCTCCGTCGCTGATGAGCCAGTATCTGGCCGAAATGCGCGACACCGACATACATGCCGACCCGCTACGCTTCCGTCGCAACCTGGAGCGCACCGGCGAAATCATGGCATACGAAATCAGCAAACGCCTGCGCTACCGCATGCAGGACATCACCACACCACTGGCCACCGCCAAGTGCTCCGTACTCGACGAGCCGGTGGTGCTGGCCACCATATTCCGCGCCGGAGTACCCTTCCACCAAGGATTCCTCAACTTCTTCGACCGCGCCGAAAATGCTTTTGTTTCGGCCTACCGCAAATACAAGGAGAAAGAGAACTTCGACGTCTGCATCGAATATCTGGCCTCGCCCTCGCTCGAAGGCAAGACACTGATACTGTGCGACCCCATGCTCGCCACCGGCGCCTCGATGGAACTCAGCTACCGGGCCCTGATTACCAAAGGCATGCCCGCACACATACACGTGGCATCGGTAATCGCCTCGCAACAGGCCGTGGACTATCTGAAAAAAGTGATGCCCGCCGACCGCACCACACTGTGGATGGGTGCTATCGACCCCGAAATCAATTCCCACAGCTATATAGTACCGGGCCTGGGCGACGCCGGCGACCTCGCCTACGGCACCAAAGAATAATATAATGAGAGTAAAACTACACCGCGAAGGTACCAACATACTTATAGTAGGCCTGACACTGGTGCTGCTGATTAATGTGCCGCTGTGGCTGTGGGTTCGCCCCATGGTCTGGGCCATTGTCAGCTCCGCCGTGTTCGGTGTCACATACCTGCTGGCCGTCAACTTCTTCCGCTCGCCAAAGCGATACTACAAAGGCGAACGGCTCAACACCGTAGTGTCGAGCGCCGACGGCAAGGTCGTGGCCCTCGAAGAAACCTACGAAGGCGAGTATCTCAAAGGCCCCGCGCTGCAGCTCTCGGTATTTATGAGTCCGCTGAACGTGCATGCCAACTGGTTTCCGGTCGACGGAGAAGTAATATACACCGCACACCACAGCGGACGTTTCATGGGCGCCTATCTGCCCAAAAGCAGCGTGGAAAACGAACGTTCAACGGTGGTAATCCGAACCCCGGGCGGTCAATTGGTGTTAGTACGTCAAGTAGCCGGCGCAATGGCTCGCCGCATTGTCACCTACGCATACCCGGGTGTGGAAGCATCAATCGAAGACCACATGGGATTCATTAAATTCGGCTCGCGCGTGGACATATACCTGCCCGTGGACACCGAAACCCTTGTGAAAGTAGGCGACAAGACGATAGGCGGCATAACCCCCATAGCCCGACTGAAATAACAGCCGCCCCACCTCTGCGGCGGCCCTCCCCCCTCAATCAACAAAATCGAATGAGCATAAAATCTCTGATACCCAACGCCGTTACCAGCCTCAACCTCCTTTCGGGCTGCGTGGCAATAATATTCGCCTGGCACGCAGGCGAAGAATACTGCGGCCTCAGCGGCCAGGTCTGGGCCTATATAATGATAGGCGCAGCAGCAATGTTCGACTTCTTCGACGGCGCCTCTGCACGCCTGATGCACGCCTACTCCGAGATAGGCAAGCAGCTCGACTCGCTCTCCGACCTTGTAAGCTTCGGCGTAGCTCCTGCCATGCTCATGATCAACGTAATGCAGCTTTACAGCGACAGCCCGCTGGCATACGGCGCACTAATTGTGCCACTGTGCGGAGCCCTGCGACTGGCCAAATTCAACGTCGACGAAAGCCAGTCCACCGAATTCAGCGGCCTGCCAATACCGGCCAACGCCCTGTTTCTGATAGGCTTCTGCGGCTGGATAAGCCGATACGGATACCCCGGCACTATACCTTCACTTATTATAATTGTACTGATTTCGTTGAGTATGGTATGTAATTTGCGTATGTTCTCTCTGAAGTTCCGTAACTTCAGCTTTGCGGACAACTTTCGACGCTACGTAATCATACTCGCAGCCATAGCGTTCATAATAGGCTTCGGCTTGGCCGGACTTGCATGGACAGTAGTAATATACCTGATGCTCTCCGCAGCCGACTCACTCCGCAGCAAGCGCTAAGACTCTAAAAAACAACCGTTATGGGCTCACTCCTTTTTATTTTATTCTTATTATTCGTTGTCATCCCCATAGGGCGCGTGCTATGGGCTCTGTTCTCGACCAAACGCAAGTTCGACAACTTCCGCCGTCAGGCACAGCAGGCTTACGAACAGCAGTTCGGCGCCCGCAACACCAACCCATACGACAATGACAACCGCACACGCCGACGCACCCGCGGCAAAAAAATCAACGCCGATGTAGGCGAATACGTCAGCTTCGAGGAACTGCCCCCGCAGACCGACCGCTGCGACCTGCCGCCGCGCCGGGTAGTGGCCGAAGAACAGATTGTCGACGTGGACTGGGAAGACATCAAATAGTCGATGTACCACAGCGTCACAGCGATAGCCCTCAGGACAATCAAACACAGCGACCGCAGTTCGATTCTGTCGCTATGGACAGCCGAACTGGGCCGGATAAGCGTGACCGTACCTGCCGACAAAGGACGCCGCGCCGCACGCACCCGCGCACTGACCATGCCGCTCAGTCCGCTATGCCTCGAAGTCGACGTGCGCCCCGACCGCAGCATCTATAACTTCCGCGAGCTCCGCCCCGCTCTGCTCATACCGGGTATAAGCACCGAGCCATCCAAGGCCATCACAGCAATGTTTCTGGCCGACTTCCTCGAAGTATGCCTGCGCGACCATCAGCCCGACCCTCTGATGACGGCCTTTCTCGTCGACAGCATACAGCTGCTCGACAGCCTGCCGCGCGAGGCGGCGCTGAACTTCCACATATACTTTCTGCTGCGCCTCGCCCGCTTTTTCGGCATCGAGCCCGACTGGCCGGAGCCGGGCAGCCTCTTCGACCTGCGCGACGGCTGTTTCAAGCCATCGGCGCCGCTTCACAACCAATTCCTCGACGAAGCGTCGACCATCGCCCTGCGCGCGCTTTCACGCATGAACACACGCAATCTGCACCTGTTCCGACTCAACCGCCGGCAGCGCCGCGACATTCTCAACAACCTGCTGCTCTACTACAGTCTGCACCACCGTCCGGTACTCTCCCTGCCCTCCATGGCCGTAATAGCCGAGATGTAGTTTCAATGTTAGCCCGGTACGACAAATACCGGGGTGGAGCGGGGGGGGGGTAAACTTTGGCATGACCCTAATAACGCGAGTTCGGGATAAGAACTTTATGATTTTCAACCAAGCAAAAGACAACATAGAGTATTGGGCGGCCTTTCAAGGTCGCCTGATTTATTTGTACAGTTTGGTGTTGTTAATCCCAGAGGACAAGCTGCCCGT
>CAJTRC010000094.1 GCA_910578365.1 uncultured Muribaculaceae bacterium | reverse complement strand
TTTTAGCAATTCAGCAAAAGAGACGCCAAGGCGGGGGTAACTTTAAAAATCCATTAATTCAAAAAATAATGTTGATACAGAAATTACCATTCCACTCGAAAATCACGGGCGCCTTTTGCGCTTCATTTCAGTCACATAGCTCGCTATGCTCCTTCAATTCAGAGCAAAATTCGCCACGCGATTTTCGGCCGGGAATTAACATTTATTATTAAATACCCTCTTAATTATCATTCTTTCTAAGCCCCCGCTCTCCGATATTTGCAAATATCTGGGAGCGGGGGCTTAGACTTACAGAGTAATCCAGAAAACTCTGTGAGCCTATCCTGTTTGTGATATACAGGTCCGACTAAAGCCAAACATACCAACTTTAGCCGCAATATGCCTACATTAGGCTCAAAAAATACCAAAACCTCAAAAAAAAAATACCAAAACACTTTGATTCATAAAAATTTTACTAAATTTGCAACTGACAAGTTCTCTGCAATGAACCTGCATTATCATCCACAACAAACCAACGTATATGAAACATCCAACTTTTTATGCTTCCTTGCTGTTGCTTGCCGTATCGGCTTTGCCTGCAATGGGCCGCACCACTATTACGGTGAGCGGTTCAGGCTCCGACGATGCGGTTTTTGACGTTACCGACGGGCTGGTCATTGACTTTGCAAGTAAGGCAGGCTCGATGGTTGTGAAAGAAAGCGCCACCAAGGAGTCGACTTTCGCAATTACCGACTCCTCTGTGCTTACATTCAGGACCGAGTCCGGCGTAGCCGACATCACCGCCAATTCAGCCATAGCACTGCGCCGGAATCCGGTTGAGTCCGCACTTGAATTTACAGCCGCACCCGAGTCGGCATGCACCCTGCACGTTTATTCGCTGCAAGGCGCCGCTCTGCTTACAGTAGCCGACTGGCAGGGCGAAAGCGTCGACGTAAGCGACCTCACTCCCGGACTTTACATCGTTAACATCAACAACCAAAGCATTAAATTCTACAAAAAATGAAAAAACATATACTCGCTCTCGCCGCATATATAGGTATCACCGGCACCATGATGGCCCAGGCCGACGGCCCCAACCGCCTGCTTGTAGTGGACCAGAACCAGCAGTACAAAGCATTCAACCTCGGCAACGTCAACAAAGTTGAATTCGCAACCGTAGAAGGCGAAGTAGCTGCAAATTTAGAGATTCTGTCGTCAAGCCGCACCGAACTCAGCGTAAAGGTTACCCGCACACCCGACTGCTCAAGCTTCATGATTAATATAATGCCGGGCGTAACCGCACGCCAGATTGAGAAAAACCCCTCAAACGCAGGCGAATACATGGAGTCCATTGAATCGCCTAAATATGCCGAGGACTTCACCAGCGGCAGCCTCACAGGCTTTGAACTCCCCTACAACACCGAATATGCCGTTGCTACCGTAGGCTTCGACTCGTACGGTGTGGCCTGCGATTTCCGCGCCGAATACTTCACCACCGAAAAGGCTCCCATAGAAGGCTCTCCCAAAGTCGACCTTAAGGTTGTAAACACCGGCCTTACCACTATCGACCTCCATTTTACACCCAACGACGATACATCTACCTACTCCTTCTGCATATTCACCGAAGGCAATGCACAGCAACAATTCGAAACATTCGGTCCGGCCTTCGGCTTCTCCAACATCGGTCAGATGATTACCTCATTCGGCGGCAGCAACTCCGGCGTTGTAGACTATCAGTATAAAGACCTGGATCCCAACACCAAATATGAATTATACGTTCAGCCTTTGGACAAAAACGGCAATATGGCCGACTTGCAGATTTTCGACCTCGAAACCCTGAGCCAGGGCGGCAGCGGCGATGCGCATGTAGATATAGCACTCGGTGAATACAAACTCGCCGACTGGAATGGCGAAATGAAGCCCAGCCAGTTTATCACATTCACTCCCAACGATCAGTCGTGGTGCTACCGCTTCGGTGTATACCTCGCTCCTATATACGATGCCAACCCCGATGCTATCAAGGAAGAAATCGCCAGCGAACCCCCGATGCCCGACATGGCCCACTGGTTCTTCTTCTCGCCCGTTACTACCGACTTCCAGATTAACCCCAACACTGAATTCGTAGTTATCGCCACCGCCAAGAACGCCGACGGCGTATGGGGCGAAGCCAACGTATCGCGATACACCACTCCGGCCTCTACAACCAGTGTTGCCCCGATGCCGAAATCTTCGTCGCTCAACGGCCCGGCCAAAATCGCCGCCCGCTTCACACCCAAGTCCAAGAGCATGTTCCCCGCTCTTTTCCCCAATAAAATTGTTCTGACAAAATAAGCTTCTCCAACGAAGCCACTCAATCGACATTCCCCGGCACTTGTGCCGGGGAATGTCTGTACATCCGGCATTGAACCTACACCGCTACAGGCTTGTTGTCTAATCATAGGCGCGCCAATACAACACCGCTGCCATTACATCACAAGCGTATGCAAGACAATATCAAAAAAATCACAGCACTCGGACTGCTGGTAACACTGGGCATAGTATTCGGCGACATAGGCACATCGCCTTTGTACGTGATGAAAACCATCTGCCACGCCACACCCGGCTACGGCCCCGACTATATACTTGGCGCAGTATCGCTGGTAATATGGACTCTGACACTGCAGACAACCGTAAAATATGTGCTGATAGCCCTCCGCGCCGACAATAAAGGCGAAGGCGGCATTCTGGCCCTGTACTCACTGGTACGCAACGGCGGAAAGCGATACCTCTACATCCTCGCCGCTATAGGCGCAAGCACACTGGTGGCCGACGGCGTTATCACTCCGGCCATAACCGTAACCACATCGGTCGAAGGCCTGCAGGCCATTATGCCCGACCCGCCCGTAATACCGGTCACGCTGCTGATTATATCGCTGATTTTCGTAGCACAGTCGCAGGGCACCTCGGCCATCGGCAAGATGTTCGGCCCCGCCATGCTGCTGTGGTTTCTCATGCTGGGCATACTCGGAGCCGCAAATCTGGGCCACGACTGGAGTATACTCAAGGCTTTCAACCCATTATATGCCGTAAAAATACTTATCGACTATCCCGGCTGGTGGCTGATACTGGGAGCGGTATTCCTCTGCACCACCGGAGCCGAAGCACTGTACAGCGACCTCGGCCACTGCGGACGGCTCAACATAAGCGTGGCCTGGATATTCGTAAAGCTGATGCTTATACTCAACTATCTGGGCCAGGGTTCATGGATACTCGCCCACCCGGCCGACATGGGGCCCGATGTCAACCCCTTCTACGCAATAATGCCACACTGGTGGCTGCTGCCCGGCATAATTATGAGCGCGCTGGCATCAATCATAGCCTCTCAGGCACTCATCAGCGGGTCGTTCACAATATTCTCCGAGGCCATAAACATCGACTTCTGGCCTCGCCTGCGAATCAAATACCCGACCTCGCTGAAAGGCCAACTGTACATACCCTCGGTCAACCTGTTTCTCTTCGCCGGATGTATACTCACCGTACTGCTGTTCCGCACCTCAGCCAACATGGAAGGCGCTTACGGCCTGGCCATCACCATGACCATGCTCGTCACCACCGTCCTGCTTGCCATCTGGCTGCGACAGCGTGGCACGCGGCGCTGGATAATCTACAGCTTCGCGGGCACATTCATTCTAATCGAAGGCTTGTTCTTCTGCGCCAACCTGTTCAAATTCATGCACGGAGGCTGGTACACCCTGCTCATAGCCGGCATAATGACCGCTATAGTGATAATATGGAAACGCGCCAGCCACATACGCAGCAAATACTTCACCTACAGTCGGGCTCACGACAACATTCCTGTCGTGGCCGGCATAAGCACCGACCGCGACATCCCCAAATACGCATCCAATCTGGTGTATATCAGCCGCTCGCCCGACCCTCTGATGATTGAAAGCAAAATCCTGTACAGCATCATAAACAAACAGCCCAAACGCGCCGACCACTACTTTTTTCTGCGCGTCGAATTTACCGACAGCCCCGACACACTGGAGTACAGCGTAAACGAACTATTGCCCGGCAAGATATTCAGCATAGGCATGCGCATAGGGTTCAAGGTCGAGCCACGTGTGACACTGTACCTGCGCCAGGTAGTCGAAGACCTGGTGGCAGCCCGACGCCTCGACCTGGTATCGGCATACACCTCGCTGCGAACACTCAACATACCCGGCGACTTCCGATTTACCGTAATACACCGGGTATTCTCCCCTTCAAGCGACTGCCTGCCCGGCGAACGCCGCATAATGAACCTATACGAGCGGCTGCGCAAAATCGGACTCGACACCACCGACGCCCTCGGGCTCGATACCAGCAACACCACAATCGAAAATGTACCCCTGATACTGGCCTCACGCAACCGCCCGAGGCGCATTAAAGAAATTTTTCCGTAATTTTTATTTGCCATTTCGGAATCTTTGCTTAACTTTGCAGCAAAATCACTTAAAACGGTTATAGTTATGAAATTTCACATCGTAGGCAGCTATCTGCCACAAGATTATCTCATAAGTGCCCGCAATGATTTCGAAAACGGTCGTATAAGCCCACAAGACTTCCGCAACGTAGAAGACCGCGCCATCGACGAGCTCGTTGAACTCCAGCTCAAAGCCGGAGTACCCTCGGTGAGCGGAGGCGAACTACGCCGCAAATACTGGGACCGCGACTTCTACTTCGGCCTCAACGGCATAGAGCGCGAGCGCGTTGACACCGGACGCATATACCAGGATCGCTGGGCATACTCGAACCAGATATCATTCACCGACCGCATCAGCTATAATCCACAGCACCCATTCTTCGAATTCTTCACCTACCTCTATAACAAAGTTGACGGCCGCGCACGCTGTCGCCAGACCCTGCCCTCGCCCGCCGACCTCTACCTGACAATTCTCGACAAGGCCGAAGGCCAGATCGAACGCCTCTATCCGTGGACCGAAACTCTGCTCAACGACATCGTCGATGCCTACCGGAACACCATACTCCACTTCTATAAAATCGGTTGCCGAAGCATACAGCTCGACGACAGCGCATGCGGACGGCTCACCGACCCCGCATACGCCGACGAACTGCTGCGCGGCGGAGTCGACATAATGCAGCTGCAGAACAACATAGTCAAACTCCTGCAAGACACTCTCACCGGGCTGCCCGACGACATATGGAAAACCGTATACCTCTCGAGCGGCCCCACCATTGTTCCCGACTGGAATGCGACCGAAACCACCGACAACATCATGCCACGCATACTGGCCATGGACAATGTCGACCGCTTCTACATGCCATTCAACACATCAAAGCCCGAAACCGCCGAAATACTGCGCTTTGTAAACCCGCATGCCGCCGTAGCACTCGGACTCGTTTCGGCACACACCCCCTTCCACGACAAACTCGGCCGCATACTCGACTTCATAGCTCTGGCTCGCACATACATACAGCCCGACGACCGTCTAAGCATCAGCCCCAAAACAGGCTTCAAACTCACCAGCTATGCAAGCCGCGGCCTAATGTTTGAAGACCAATGGCGTAAAATCGACAATATCAAAGCATTGGCAGCAACCATCTGAAAGCGCCTCCACAGCTCAGATACCAAATTTCGGGGGCCATTAGCCACAGTGCGGAAACTCCGGCAAAGAATAATTGAAGAAAATTTTGCTTTTCCTGCTAAAAAATTTGGCAGTCTGCAAAAAAATAGCTAAATTTGCACCCGAAATCCCGAGGAGAGATGCCGGAGCGGTCGATCGGGGCGGTCTCGAAAACCGTTGTGCCCTTACGGGTACCCAGGGTTCGAATCCCTGTCTCTCCGCTTGGAACAATCCCAATCCCCTGTAAATCCTTGATTTACAGGGGATTTTCTTTTGGATGCAATGCCAAGATTTGACACTGTTAGGCCATTGTTAGACAGAGTTGCCTAACAAAAACCTAACAACGCGAGTTCGGGATAAGGAACACCATAAAAAAGTTGAATCGGCAGCTTAAAAAAGTTGCCGATTCTCTTGGTAATATTACTGATATTTAGTAATTTAGAGGTACTAAACAA
>CAJTRC010000093.1 GCA_910578365.1 uncultured Muribaculaceae bacterium | reverse complement strand
TGGCAATAGCGTGAGGGTTCCACCTCTTCCCATTCCGAACAGAGAAGTTAAACCTCACCACGCCGATGGTACTGCGAAAGTGGGAGAGTAGGTAACCGCCCCCTAAGCGCCTTTCAGAGCAATCTGGAGGGCGCTTTTTTTTGTGCCCCTGTGCCAGGTGGGCTGTGCTAAATTTATAATTATTGGAGCTGCGGTGTGGCGAATTACGGATTATTTCCGTAAATTTGCAGATAATGTACTAATAAAGAATTGTGTACCGTGAAAAAATCTTTTATATTTCTTTTGCCGCTTCTGACGGCCTTGGGGACATCGGCAGTTGAACCTTGGCAGGACCCGCAAGTAAATGCTATCAACCGTATGCCCGGCCATAGCCATTTCTTCGCTTTCGAAAATGCCGAAGCTGCCCGGGGCGATAAGTCCGAGTCGGCAAACTTTCTGTCGTTGCATGGCAACTGGCAGTTCCGCTTTACTAACGATATTACCGATGCTCCGGCGGATGCTTTTATGACACCCGGATATGATGATTCGGCCTGGGGCAGTATGCCCGTGCCGGGTGTATGGGAGCTCAACGGCTATGGTACGCCGGTGTATGTCAATGTGGGCTACGCCTGGAAGGGCGAGTCGCAAGGTGAGCCCCCGCTTGCGCCGGACAAGAACAATCATGTGGGCGATTACCGCTATAAGGTGTTGATACCGTCGTCGTGGATGGGTAAGGATATTGTGGCTTATTTCGGCTCGGCTACTTCCAATATGCAGCTTTGGGTCAATGGCCACAAGGTGGGCTACGGCGAGGACGGTAAGCTGGCCCAGGAGTATGATATCACACGCTATGTGACTCCGGGCAAGGAGGCAACCGTGGCGCTGCGTATTCACCGCTGGTGCGACGGCACTTATCTCGAAGACCAAGATTACTTCCGCTTCAGCGGTCTGGCCCGTGAGAGTTTTCTGTATGCCCGCCCCAAGAACCGCATTGATGATATCCGTGTGGATGCTAATCTCGACGACAGCTATACCGACGGTATTCTGAGCGTGGAGGCTGATATTAAGGGAGCAGGAGCTCTTACACTGGTGCTTAGCGACGAATCAGGCAAAACAGTGGCCGAGGCCGAGGTTAATAATGCCCGGGGCAAGGTGAGAAAAACCTTTGAAATCGCCAATCCGCAGAAGTGGACTGCCGAAACTCCGAACCTATATCGCCTTACAGCTACCCTGAGCCGTGGCGGCGAGGTGCAGGAAGTGATTCCGCTCAACGTAGGTTTCCGCCGCGTGGAGGTCAAGGGCGCGCGTCTGCTGGTAAACGGACAGCCTGTGCTTATCAAAGGTGTCGATCGGCATGAACTCGACCCCGACGGCGGCTATGTGGTTAGTACCAAGCGTATGCTGCAGGATATAAAGCTGATGAAGGAGCATAACATCAATGCGGTGCGTACGTCGCACTATCCCAACGACCCGCGCTGGTACGACCTCTGCGACCGTTACGGCATATATGTTACCGCCGAAGCCAACATCGAAAGCCATGGCATGGGTTATGAGGAGCGCACCCTCGCCAAAGACCCTGCTTACGCCACAGCCCATCTGGAGCGAAATCAGCGCCATGTGCAGCAGTTGCGCAACCATCCGTCGATTATAGTGTGGTCGCTGGGCAACGAGGCCGGATATGGTCCGAATTTCGAGAAAGCCTACAGCTGGATAAAGGCCAACGACCCGACACGCCCCGTGCAGTACGAGCGCGCCGGCCTCGACGGCATGACCGACATTCACTGCCCGATGTACTATCCGTATGGGCATTGCGAGAGATATGCGTCGCGCAGCGATATTGTAAAACCGCTGATACAGTGCGAATACGCCCATGCCATGGGCAATTCGCTGGGCGGATTCAAGGAATATTGGGACGTGATACGCCGCTATCCGGCCTATCAGGGCGGATATATCTGGGACTTTGTCGACCAGTCGGTACATTGGAAGAACGACCGGGGCCAGGATATCTACGGCTATGACGGCGACTTTGCCGATTATCTCCACGGCGACAACAACTTCTGCGACAACGGACTGATAAGCCCCGACCGTGTACCTAATCCGCATGCCGCCGAGGTACGCCGGGTGCAGCAGAGCATACACACAAGCCTTGCTCCCGGGGGATTGGAAATATACAATGAAAACTTTTTCTGCCCGCTCGACAATGTAAGTCTGCACTGGACCTTGCTGCGCAACGGTGTGCCTGTACGCTGCGGGTCGGTGGCTACGCTCGATGTGGCTCCCCAGGCCACAGTGCGTCTGCCTCTCGACTGGGGCGCGACCGACAGCAGCGCCGAATGGTTGCTGAACGTTGACTACCGTCTGCGCGAAGCCGAGCCCCTGCTTGATGCCGGATATTCGGTGGCCTCGCAGCAGCTGGCGCTGACCGATCCGGTAAACTTCCATAAAGGCATAGCCAAGGGCGATGCTTCGGCAGTCGACGATATCGACGGCGAGCGCTACGAATTCAGCGGCAATGGCTTCTGTGTATCGGTCGACCGTGCGACAGGCATGGTGAACAGCTACAAACTCAACGGTCGCGAACTTCTGGCCTCCGGCGGTGCCATACGTCCGAACTTCTGGCGAGCCAATACCGACAACGACCGCGGAGCCGGACTGCATAAGCGCTACGCCGTATGGCGGAATCCGCGCCTGGAACTGCAGTCGGTCGAAAAGGCCACAGTCAACGGTCAGCCCGCAGTAATAAGCGTGTTCGGCCTGCCCGAAGTCGACGGCACACTGACACTGACCTACAGCGTCGATGCCTCAGGCGCGCTGACAGTCTGCCAGGCCCTTGAAGCCGGTGAAAAATCCGGCGTGCCGCCGATGCTGCGCTTCGGCCTCCGCATGCCTGTGACCGAAAGCCACTCGCAGCTCGAATACTACGGCCGTGGCCCCGGAGAGAACTACATCGACCGCCAGGCCGCCGCCGACCTGGGCATATATCGCCAGACCGTGGCCGAGCAGCCATACGCCTACATCAGGCCGCAGGAAACCGGCACCCGTACCGACATGCGCTGGTGGCGAGTACTCGATAGCAGAGGCTGCGGACTGGAATTCACATCGCCCGCTCCCTTCTCGGCATCAGCCCTGAACTACAGCCAGGACGAACTCGATGGTCAGCACCGCCATAGCCCCGAGGTGCCGCAGGCCGGCTATACCGAACTGTGCGTCGATGCCATGCAGTCGGGCCTTGCCTGCGAGAACAGCTGGGGCGCCCTGCCGCTGCCGCAATATCAGTTGCCGTATGCCGCCCGCAGCTTCACCGTCACCCTCGCTCCGGTGAGCAAATAATGTGGTCTTACATTTGGCAATGACGCCGAAAATTGTTAACTTTGTGCCAAAATTATCACATCATCAATATGATTAACGCTCAAGACATCAAGAACGGCACCTGCATCCGCATGGATGGCCGTCTGTATTTCTGCGTGGAATTCCTCCACGTAAAGCCCGGCAAGGGTAATACTTTCATGCGCACCAAGCTCAAGGACGTAGTCGACGGCCGTGTGCTCGAGCGTCGATTCAACATCGGCGAAAAGCTCGAAGACGTGCGTGTAGAGCGTCGTCCCTACCAGTACCTGTATGCTGACGGCGGCGATGATATCTTTATGAACAACGAAACCTACGAGCAGATTCCTATCAGCAAGGAGCTCGTTACCGGTTCGGCCTTTATGAAAGAAGGCGACACCGTTGAAGTAGTAAGCGACTCTTCGACCGAAACTGTCCTCTTCGCCGAAATGCCCGTAAAGACCGTGCTCGAAATCACCTATACCGAACCCGGCATCAAGGGCGATACCGCCACCAACACCCTTAAACCCGCCACCGTTGAAACCGGAGCCGAGGTACGTGTGCCCCTGTTCGTAAACACCGGCGACAAAATCGAAATCGACACCCGCGACGGCTCTTACCTCCGCCGCGTATAATCGCCGCAGATACCCATTACACGTTGGGCTGCTTCTTGTACAGAGGCAGCCCGACGTGCATGTATGACCGGCCCTGACTATGAGTGGCGGGGAGTGGCGATGATTGCAATATTCTATATCTTTCGCCGTCATCTTTATCTACGACGCTGCCCGGGGCTACATAAAAGGCACAGAAGCCAAATACAGCTTCTACGCCTTTATCTACTTATAATATGACAAATAGCGACGAAACATTTTGCTTCGTCACTATCAGGGATTATATTATATCGATTTACTCAGCATTGTTTTTCAGCCAGTCGGTGCGTACTTTGTCAGGGAGATGTGTGACTTTGAAGTCAGAGAATGTAGCTTTGAAACCCTCACCGTCAGGACAAGCGGCAAACATGCCTATTTTCACCGGACGATTTGCCTCAACCCAGGCATTGCGCATCATATGATATTCCTTATCATCAAAAGAGTAGAAAATCTCCACGGCATCGAGTCGTCGCACAGCCTTTATCCAAATGAAATCTACCGGACGGTCGAGAGCGATTACGCTCCAGTCCGATGTTTTGTGTGTCACGACGGTGCTGAGATTATATTTTCCGTCGACAAACTCAATACCGGTTTTGATATAATTCTCATGGTCAATTCGAATCATCATGCCGGCCTGATCGAAGCGGACCTTGTAGTCGCCGGAAATCTTTACCTTGGCCTCAAACTCGCCGCCATATTCGGCATAGTAGAAGGGAGCATCGTCGACCGTGAAGCCATAGTGGGATATGCGCCAGTAGTCGCTTTTGGGTGTTACAGACATGGTGAGGCTGTTGTTGTGGATGTTCCAGTCTGAAGGCTCGTTGAACCAATTCATTTTATCCAGTGTCTGAGCGGAAGCCGACAGACCTGCCGCGAGCATTACAAGTGAAAGAATTACTGATTTCATTGTATGGGATTTATTAATTTTATTACTTTGCAAGGATTGCCGACGGCAACTGAATTTGCGGGAATATCTTTTGTCACAACGCTTCCGGCCCCGATCACGCAGTTGTCGCCGATTGTCACGCCCGGCAGCACCGAAACGCCTGCTCCAATCCATACGTCATTGCCTATTGTTATTGGCCGTGCATATTCAAGACCTTTGCGGCGTTCGAGGGCATTGACAGGGTGTCCGGCGGTATAGAATCCACAGTTGGGGGCAATGAACACATTGTCGCCGAATACAACGGGGGCTTCATCAAGGATCACCATATTGAAGTTCGCATAAAAGTTTTTGCCCACGCTGATGTTGTAGCCATAGTCGCAGTAGAAGGGCTGTTCAACAAAAATGCAGTCTTTTATATTACCAAGAATCTTGCGTAGCAAACCCTCGCGCGCTTCAATATCCTTTGGCCTGAGGTCATTGTAGTCACGGCACAGCTCCTTGCAAGCCATGCGCTCTGCAATAAGCATAGGGTCGTTGTTGGCATCATATATCATGCCTTTAAGCATCTTTTCTTTCTCTGTCATTTTTGGAATAACCAGTTCTATTATTTAACTTTGCAAAGTTAATTCATTGTATAGATATGTGCAATGGCTAAAAATAACCATTTATCATGGACAGACAGAAAGAACTCGACACACTGTTGAAATCACAGCCAATCTATGGCAGCGACAATCAGATGGAACAGGCGATCTCCTATGCAAAAGCAATGGTGCGTCTGGAGAATGTCGTGGCAGTGGTGAGCGACATATCGGGTGGGATGAGCCATATATTCTGTGGCGGCTTCGCATCCACCCTCGGACTTGACGGTTATAATAGAGAAAATTCAATATGGGAGAAGCGAATTCTCGATATGATGTCGGCCGAAGAGCAAGAATCCAAATTCATCGCCGAGCTGCGTTTCTTCCATTATCTCAGGCATCTGCCCAAATCGAAAAGGTCAGACCGTTGCCTTTTTGCCAAACTTAAATTCAGACTTGCCGACAGCCGGACAATAGACGTGCTGCACAGTGGAAAACCCAGGCTCGGATGACCCCTTAGACCAAGGTTGAATTGACCCCTGAAAATATTTTGAATTGACCCCTGAAAACGTTCTGGCCGACGGGGTCAATTTTATTTTGTCTTATCTGCTTTTTATAGCTTTGAGCT
>CAJTRC010000092.1 GCA_910578365.1 uncultured Muribaculaceae bacterium | reverse complement strand
CAAAATTAATAGAAGTTGTGGAGAACCGTGTTAAATAAGTGTTAAAATCTGCAAATCATTTGTACAGCAACATAGAAGAAGCTCGCTATGCTCCTTCAATTCAGAGCAAAATTCGCCACGCGATTTTCGGCCGGGAATTAACATTTATTATTAAACACCCTCTTAGCTGGGTATGCTGATTCGGGCTTGTTAAACTTTCATTAAACTTCTCGACAGCGTCGGCCTTATAATAAAATAATTATGTGTAAATTTGCGTCATGGAAAATACGATACGAATACTTGTGGTTGACGACGAGGAAACTCTGTGCGACGCTTTGGCCTTTAATCTGCAGGCCGAAGGATATGTGGTCGATACAGCCTACAGCGCCGAAGATGCGCTGGCAATGAATCTTACCGTATACGACCTGGTGCTGCTCGATATAATGATGGGTGAAATATCGGGGCTGCAGCTGGCGCGGATAATGAAGGCAAATCCGGTGACGGCGCATGTGCCTGTGATTTTCTGCACGGCCAAGGATTCGGAAGACGACATGATACATGGTCTTGACCTCGGAGCAGACGACTATATTACCAAGCCTTATTCGCTCAAAGCGGTGCTGGCCCGGGTGCGCACTGTGTTGCGCCGTACCGGAGGCACAGCGCCTCGCGATGCGGCGGAGCCGGCTACTGTAAGTTGCCGCGGGCTTGTGCTGTCGGCGCGCAACCACAGTTGCACTATCGATGGCAGCGAGGTGAAACTGCCGCGCAAGGAATTTGAGATTCTGTACAAACTTGTTTCAAATCCCGGCAAGGTGTTCAGCCGGGCACAGCTGCTGGCCGAGATATGGCCCGACGAAGTGGTAGTGCTCGACCGTGTGGTGGATGTCAATATTACCCGTATACGCCGAAAGATAGGCGATTACGGCAAGAATATCGTTACCCGTTCGGGCTATGGCTATGGCTTCGAGGAATAGAGTGCCGTATTCGCGGCGACTGTTTCTGTGGCTTCTGGGCTACTCGCTACTGCTCTTAGGAGCATTTGTGGCTTTTCAGTATCACCGCGAGAAGGAGTTCAAGGCCGGAGAGATAAACGCGCAGTTGCAGCTGATAAACAACTATATACTTACCGAGTTGGGCGATGGGGTGAATCCGCAGGATATACGGCTCGACGAGTTTCATCCCTTCGACGACCTGCGTGTGAGCATAATAGCCCCCGACGGCAAGGTGCATTACGACAACAGCCTCGACTCGCTGCCATCATCGAACCATCTCGACCGCAGCGAGATTCAGCAGGCCATGCTGCATGGCAGCGGATTTGCACAGCGTCGCCACAGCAGCAGCACCGGCACTACATATTTTTATTCGGCGCGGCGCAGCCCCGACGGCTGCATAGTGCGAACAGCGGTGCCATATACACTGTCGTTTGCCGACTTGTTGCGGGCCGACTACGGCTTCCTTTGGGTGATGGGGCTGATTGCTCTTGCCATGTGTACACTCGGTTGGTTTGCCACCCGCAGGGTAGGGGAGCATATAAGCCGGCTTAACCGTTTTGCCGCGAGTGTAGAAAACGGGGAACAGATTCATGGCATCGAGCCTTTTCCGCGCGATGAGCTCGGCCAGATTTCGAGCAATATTATCCGCATTTACGCGCGTCTGCAGCAAGCCAATGCCGAACGCGATGCCAGGCATCGCGAGGCTCTGCATCAGCAGCAGGAGAAGGAGCGCATAAAAAAACAACTCACAAACAATATCAACCATGAACTCAAAACCCCGGTGGCGGCTGTGCGGGTGTGTGTCGAAACTATGCTGGAGCATCCCGACATGGACGCGGAGCGGCGCCGCGATTTTCTGCTGCGCTGTCTGTCCGGTACCGACCGTCTGCAGCGTTTGCTCGCCGATGTGTCGCTGATAACGCGCATGGACGATGGTTGCGACTCGATAGTGCGTTCGGCTTTGAATCTTACCGATATCATCCGTCGCACGGTCGACGAGCACAGGCCGGTGGCTGATGCGCGCGGATTTGTGATTGACTGCATGCTCGGTGCTCCGCTTACAGTAGTCGGCAATGCCTCGTTGCTGGAGGCCGTCTTCAATAATCTGATTGACAATGCCATCTCATACAGCGGCGGCGACCGCATAGCAATATGGCTGATTTCGGCTGCCGATGGAAAGATTGTAATTGGCTTTTCGGACAACGGCCATGGAGTAGAGGCCGAACATTTGCCGCGGCTGTTCGAGCGCTTTTACCGAATCGACAAGGGGCGGTCGCGGGCTGCCGGTGGCACCGGTCTGGGCCTGTCGATTGTAAAGAATGCCTTGCTTATACACGGCGGATATATTACTGTAGCCGGCAGCAGCGGTGACGGACTCAAATTCCGCATCGTAATACCGGGCCGGGAGGGGGATTTTACAAAAAATTAGGATTTATGTAATACTTTTGAAATACTTGTTTGTTTAATTTGCAGACGAATCAGTAAAATTGATTTTATGGATATACTATTTCTCTGCGTAATTATCTTTCTGTTTCTGTTAGCGGTGTTCGACCTTTCGGTTGGAGTAAGCAACGACGCTGTCAACTTTCTCAACTCGGCGGTAGGCTCCGGAGCCGCATCGTTCAAACGGGTGCTTATAGTAGCCTCGATAGGCGTGTTTATCGGCGCGGCCATGAGCAACGGCATGATGGACATAGCCCGACACGGCATATTCCGGCCCGAGCATTTTTCGTTCTACGACCTTATTTGTATATTCATGGCGGTGATGGTCACGGATATCATACTGCTTGATATATTCAACACACTGGGCATGCCTACATCCACCACGGTGTCGATGGTGTTCGAACTGCTGGGCGCCACCTTTGTGGTAGCGCTGATAAAGATGGCCGGCGGAGTCGACCTGGGCTTTAATCAGCTGCTTAACACCGAAAAAGCATTGTCGGTGATTCTGGGTATATTCCTTTCGGTGGCAATAGCCTTTGTGTTCGGCACGGTGGTGCAGTTTATAGCGCGAACGGTGTTTTCGTTCAACTACCGCAGCAAGCTCAAATGGAAAATAGGCATTTTCGGCGGCCTGTGTTCCACGGCCATAGTATACTTTCTGCTGATAAAGGGTGCCAAGGACCTTAGTTTCATGACTCCCGAGGTGAAGGCCTGGATTGGCGGCCACACATTGCTCATTATATCGGGCTGTATGGCATTCTTTACAGTGCTTATGCAACTGTTGCACGCGCTTAAGGTGAATGTGCTCAAGGTGATAGTGCTGATAGGCACCTTCTCGCTTGCCATGGCTTTCGCGGGCAACGACCTGGTGAACTTTATCGGTGTGCCCCTGAGCGGTCTGGCATCCTATCAGGACTATGTGGCCAACGGCGGCGGCGACGCCCACGGCTTTCTGATGGGCTCGCTTAACGGCCCCGCCAATACCCCGGTATACTTCCTTATCGGAGCCGGAGTGATTATGGTGGTGTCGCTGGCTACGTCGAAAAAGGCACGTAACGTAACTAAAACTGAAATTGGCCTCGGCAGCCAGCAGGGCGGCGACGAAATGTTCGGTTCGTCGCGCATAGCCCGCCGTCTGGTGCGCTGGACTCTGTCGCTGCTGGCCTGGGTGCGCCACATCACTCCGCTGCGGGTGCGCCGTTGGTTCAACCGCCGCTTCAATATCAACGAAACTATCATGGAGCACGAGGCGGCCTTCGACCTCGTGCGCGGCTCGGTCAACCTGGTGCTGGCCGGTGCGTTGATTGCGCTGGGTACCTCGCTGAAACTGCCGCTCTCCACCACCTTCGTCACCTTTATGGTAGCCATGGGTACATCGCTTGCCGACCGTGCCTGGGGCCGTGAGAGCGCCGTATTCCGTATTACAGGCGTTATATCGGTAATCGGCGGATGGTTCCTCACTGCCGGCGTAGCCTTCATAGGCGCCGGCCTGATTGTGGCCGCCATGCACTACGGCGGACTATGGGTAATGTGTCTGATGGCAGTGCTTACCATAGTGCTGATAGTGCGCAGCAACCGCCGCTTCGGCCGTAAAGCCGACGCTGAAACCGACGACGCCCTCTTCCACACCATAATCAACTCCGACGACAAGAGCGCCACCTGGCCTATGCTGCTGATGTACATAAGCGGACAGCAGCAGAAGTACATGGAATATGTGCTGCAGAGCTACCGGGGTATCACCGAAGCTTTCCTGAAGGAGAACGCCGGGGCGCTGGGAAAAATCGACTCGGGGCTGGCCAGGCAGAAGACGGTGCTGAAAAACTCGCGCCGCAAGGAAACATTGTGCCTGCGTTACCTCAGCCGTCAGACCGCTATCGAGAAAAGTACATGGTTTTATCTGAGCAACAACTGCTGCATGGGCATACTCTACAATCTGCACCGCATTACCGAGGTGGCCAAGGAGCATGTCGACAACAATTTCAGACCCTTGCCCAAGGAGTATGTGCCCGAATACGATATTGTACGAACCCGTGTCAGCACTCTGCTCGATGATGTGTTGGCTATGATGCGGAGCGGCGTAATCGACACCATTCCGACACTCCGACGCCGGTGCGAGGATATCAAGGACCTGATTTCGGATACCTATCACCGCGCCCACGACCAGCTGCGCGAAGGCGATGCCTCGACCATGGCGGTACTGTACGTGTACGTGAACATGCTCCAGGAAACCCAGGAAATGGTGTCGGCGGTCCGAAAATATCTGCGCGCATTCGCCAAGCTGCGCGACCCCGAGTACAGCTCGCGTCCGGCCCTGCCGAGTGCAAAATGATGTGAAAAACTTGTAAACATCGGGTATCTTTCATAATTTTGTGAGATGAAAGATATTACCTGTCCAAAGTGCGGAACTGTGTTCCAGGTCGACGAAAGCGACTATGCGGCCATCGTGGCCCAGGTGCGCTCCTCAGAGTTTAACGAGGAACTCGACCGCCGTATGGCCGAACTTCGCGAGCAGTTCGAGGCTCGCCAGGAGTCGATTAAGCTACAGTCCGAAAAAGACTGTCAGAACATTATCTCGGCTAAAGACCTTGAGCTGGGCCGCCTTAACACCGAACTTGTCCGCCTCAAAGGCATAGTCGACGCTTGCGAGGCGGACAAGAAAGCCGAGTTTGCCGAACTCGAAAGCCGCAAGGATAAGGAGCTGTTCGACGCCGTGGCGGCAAAAGACCGCTGCATCGCCGACCTGCAGGCTTCTCTGGCAGCCAAGGACAGCGAAAAGCGCCTTGCTCTTATGGAGGAACAGAGTGCGTCCAAGGAAGCTCTGCAGCTGAAAGAGCAGACGATTATCAGGCTGAAAGCCGACCTCGAATCGGGCCGTCTGGCCGCCGACAACCGCGAGAGCCAGCTGCGCGAGCAGCACAAGCAGCAGCTCGACGACAAACAGGCCGAAATCGACCGCCTCAGGGACTTCAAGATGCGCCTCTCCACCAAAATGGTGGGCGAAACTCTGGAGCAGCACTGCTCGGTGCAGTTCGCTCAGGCTCAGAGCATGGGCCTTTACCCCGATGCCTCATTCGACAAGGACAACACTGCGATCGAACACTCCAAGGGCGACTTTATTTTCCGCGACTATATCGACGGCGTGGAATACGTGTCGGTGATGTTCGAGATGAAAAACGAAATGGATCTCACCGCCACCAAGCACCGCAACGACGACTTTCTGGAGAAGCTCGACAAAGACCGGCGCCTCAAGGGCTGCGAATATGCCGTGCTGGTGTCGATGCTTGAGCAGGGCAACGACCTCTACGATGCCGGCATAGTCGACAAAAGCCACCGCTATCCCAAGATGATAGTAATCCGCCCGCAGTTTTTCCTTCCTGTGCTGCGCCTTATAAGCGAGGGTGCGCGCAAGGGCTTTCAGGAGCGGCATGCCCTGCAGAAAGAGCTTGAGGCGGCCAGGACACAGTCCATGGACTTTGCACGCTTCGAAGAAAAGCTCAACCGCTTCCGCACTCAGTTCAGCAACAATGTGGCGGCTGCACACAAGAAATTCGTGGCGGCCACCGAAGGCATCGACAAGACAATCGAGGCGCTCGAAAAGCAAATCAAGGCCCTGCGCGACATCAAGGCGAATTTCGAGGCATCGGAGCTGAAACTGCTTAAAGCAAACGATATTGCCGAAGAAGACCTCACCGTAAAAAAACTCACCTACGGCAACCCCACCATACGCAAAATGATACAGGACGCAGCCGGACAGACCGATTGACATAAAACTTATATAACAACGCGAGTTCGGGATAAGAACTTTATGATTTTCAACCAAGCAAAAGACAACATAGAGTATTGGGCGGCCTTTCAAGGTCGCCTGATTTATTTGTACAGTTTGGTGTTGTTAATCCCAGAGGACAAGCTGCCCGTTT
>CAJTRC010000091.1 GCA_910578365.1 uncultured Muribaculaceae bacterium | reverse complement strand
TAAGCTCAAAGCTATAAAAAGCAGATAAGACAAAATAAAATTGACCCCGTCGGCCAGAACGTTTTCAGGGGTCAATTCAAAATATTTTCAGGGGTCAATTCAACCTTGGTCTAAGGGGTCATCCGAGCCTGGGTTTTCCAGATAGGTCTTCCGTTTGCGTCCCTAATGAAGCCAAAGGAGCGGTCACGCTTCTTGAAGCCGAGTTTCTTAATCTCACTCCACGGTGCCAGGAGAGCAAGACAACAGCCACCCCAAATGGGAGCGCTGATTTCTTTTCCGTTGATTTTCGCTGTCATAGCTTGTCGTTTTATTTCGTTTTAGTCGCTGTTATCTCAATCAAAATCGTTACCTTTGCGGTATTGATTGATTGATGCTGCAAAGGTAATACGAATTGGTATTATGTGCAATACGAGTTCGTATTATCAGCCTAATTTTTAAGTATTATTAACACTTGACAAGGATGATAACACGAATTCAGCAACTGCGAGACCACTTTGGTCTCACTACAAGAGCCTTCGCGATTAAGTGCGGGCTCAACCAACCGACATTGGATAGAATGTTGAAAGGTATTAATGCCTTGAACCTTAATTGTGTCTCATCAATCCTTAAATCATTCCCTGACGTATCCGCTGAATGGTTGATGAGAGGAACAGGACCTATGTTGCTATCACTTGTTCCGAATCAGGACGGAGAGCGAATAAATAAACTCGTCAATACGATAGCAACTCTCCAAGATACGATAGATGCAAAATCAGACTCGATCGCTACACTCACAGAGCGAATCAAGCAACTTGAAGCACAACTCTCAACGAAATAAATATGAACAAGCTACTAAAACTCTCGGCGCTCTTTATAGTGCTTATCCTCTCGGCGTGCTCGTCAGATGATGAGCCGGAACCGGAATACACCGGCCCGTGGGAGGTGGTTTACGATGAACAGTATATAGGTTGGCACACAAAAGCCCCGAACTTTAAGAACTGGTTCCAGCAACATCTACAAGATTTTGAAGATGCGGAGTTCAGGGATGCTTCGGGATCATCTGGTGTCATCTATACAAAGGAAAATGGCGACTGGATAGAATGGCAAGACTATTCTAAATGGTATTCTGGCCGAATTATATGGGCAGAAATAGTTCAGTATGCCTCGGAAAATGAGATTAAGGCCAAGGTAGATGAATTTGAGTCGTTCTCCTCATACAAATCGGAGATTGATTATCAAATTGGAGATGATTTCCGGGCTCATTATAGAAGATTAGGCAAGTAAAAAAGTTTCCGCAAAATTGTCGGAGCGGAAATTCAAACCCTCCGAAATTCAAGAAATACAGGCAGCTACAAGGATATTCCGCAAATTTTTTGTAACTTTGCGGCTTGAAAAATCAGAACAGACAGAATTTGATGAAAGTATTGAAATTCGGAGGCACTTCCGTAGGCTCGGCAGAGCGTATGCGGGCTGTTGCCGACCTAGTACGGCGCGGAGGACGCAATGTGGTTGTACTGAGCGCCATGTCGGGTACCACCAATACTCTGGTGGAGATTACCGACTATCTTTACAAGGGCAATATTCCCGGTGCTCAGGAAACTCTGAACACTCTGGAAATGAAGTATTCGGGCGTTATCTCCGAACTTTACTCCACTGATACGGCCCGCGCCCGCGCTACTATGCTGATTGGCGAGAGTATCGGATATATCAGGGCTTTGATTCAGGGTGAGTTCGCTGTGGCCGAGGAGCGCGAGATTTTGGCTCGTGGCGAGCTTATGAGCACGGCTATGATGAACGAGTATCTGCATGAATGCGGCATACGCAGTGTTATGCTGCCTGCTCTGGATTATATGCGTACGGACAGCAACGGCGAGCCCGACATGAAGTATATAGCCACTCGCCTCGGCCGACTGATGGATATGAACCCGGATGCCGATGTTTATATCACTCAGGGATATATATGCCGCAATGCTTTCGGCGATATTGACAATCTGAAACGTGGCGGCAGCGACTACACAGCCTCGATTATCGGTGCGGTGCTGAATACCGAGGAAATTCAAATCTGGACCGACATCGATGGCATGCACAACAACGACCCCCGCTATGTGGAGGGTACCCGTCCGGTAAGTCGTCTGAATTTCGAGGAGGCCGCCGAGCTGGCTTATTTCGGCGCCAAGATTCTGCACCCCAACTGTGTGTTACCTGCCAAGCTGAACAATATTCCGGTGCGTCTGCTCAATACCATGCAGCCCGAGGCCACCGGTACTGTGATATATAATATGCCACCCGACGGCAGCATCAAGGCTGTGGCCGCCAAGGACAACATCACTGCCGTGAAAATAAAGTCCGGCCGCATGCTGCTGGCCTACGGCTTTCTGCACAAGGTGTTCGAAACCTTTGAAAATCATCGTACCAGCATCGACATGATTGCCACCAGCGAGGTGGGCGTGACCCTTACTATCGACGACGACAGCCGTCTTGCCGCCATTGTCGACGACCTTAAGCACTTCGGCACCGTAACTGTAGACCGCGACATGGTTATTATATGCGTGGTAGGCGATCTCGAGTGGCATAACCGCGGCTTCGAGTCGCGGGCCGTAGCGGCGCTGGCCGATATTCCCATTCGCATGATTAGCTACGGCGGCAGCAACTATAATATATCTATGGTAGTGCACAAGGATAATAAAGTCGAGGCTCTGCGTCGCCTCAGCGAAAAACTGTTTGATTAATACAACCCAACTATGATATCGGTAAACAACTTAGGTATTCAATTCGGCAAAAGAGTTCTGTTTCAGGACGTAAACCTGAAATTCACCCCCGGCAACTGCTATGGCATCATAGGAGCCAACGGCGCCGGCAAGTCTACGCTTATGCGCATACTCAGCGGACAGCTCAGCCCCACCCACGGCAACGTGATGCAGGGCCCGGGCGAACGTATGAGCGTGCTTGAGCAGGACCACTTCAAATTCGACGAGTGTACGGTACTCGACACTGTACTGCAAGGCCACACTGTGCTGTGGGATATAATGAAAGAGAAAGACGCCCTTTATGCAAAGCCTGATTTCAGCGATGCCGACGGCATGCGGGCCAGCGAGCTGGAGGAGAAGTTCGCCGAACTCGAGGGCTGGAACGCTGAGGCTGATGCCGCCGCTCTGCTCTCCGGTCTTGGCATTAAGGAAGACAAGCACTATATGCTTATGAAGGACATGAGCGCCAACGAGAAGGTGCGCGTGCTCCTGGCCAAAGCGCTCTATGGCAACCCCGACAACCTGCTGCTCGACGAACCTACCAACGACCTTGACCTTGACACTGTAGCATGGCTTGAAGACTACCTGTCGAAATTCGAAAACACCGTGCTTGTGGTCAGCCACGACCGTCACTTCCTCGACTCGGTCTGCACCCACACACTCGATATCGACTACAATAAGGTACAGCTTTTCGCCGGCAACTACTCTTTTTGGTACCAAAGCTCGCAGCTGGCATTGCGTCAGCAGCAGCAACAGAATAAAAAGGCCGAGGAAAAGCGCAAGGAACTCATGGAGTTTATTCAGCGTTTCTCGGCCAATGTGGCAAAGAGCAAACAGACCACCTCGCGCAAAAAGATGCTCGAGAAACTCAACGTGGAGGAAATTCAGCCTTCGTCACGCCGTTATCCGGGCATCATTTTCACTCCCGAACGCGAACCGGGCAACAAGATCCTGGAGGTCCACGGCCTGAGCGCAAGCGTCGACGGCGAAGTACTCTTCAATGATGTGAACTTTCAGGTAGAAAAGGGCGACAAAGTTGCCTTCCTGAGCCGCGACCCGCGTGCCATGACAGCACTGTTCGAAATCATCACCGGCAACCGCAAGGCCGACGCCGGCAGCTACGACTGGGGCCAGACCATCACCACAGCATATCTGCCTCTGGACAACAATTCGTTTTTCAACACCGACCTCAACCTGGTCGACTGGCTGTGCCAGTACAGCGACGACTCCAGCGAAATCTACCTCAAGGGATTCCTTGGCAAGATGCTGTTCAGCGGCGAGGAAGTGCTGAAGAAGGCATCGGTACTGTCGGGTGGCGAAAAGATGCGTTGTATGATTGCCCGCATGATGCTGCGCAACGCCAACACCATGGTACTTGACTCGCCCACCAACCACCTCGACCTGGAATCGATTCAGGCTTTCAACAACACCCTGCAGGCATTCAAGGGCAACCTGCTGCTGTCGTCGCACGACCATGAGTTCATTCAGACTGTCTGCAACCGCATCATCGAGCTCACGCCCAACGGCATCATCGACAAGATGATGGACTACGACGACTACATAACCGATGAAAAGGTTGCCGCCGCACGCGAACGCTTATACAATTAATTCAGATATAAACATGGTAAAACATATCGTCACTTTCAAATTACAGGGTACAGCCGACGAACGCCTTGAGGTAGCAAAGCGCTTCAAAACCGCTCTCGAAGCCCTGCCGCAGCAGATTGATGTTCTGCAGTCAATCGAAGTAGGCATCAACGAAAATCCTGCCGAGCAGTGGGATGTTGTTCTCACAGCTATCGTACCCACCATGGCCGATGTAGAAACATATGCCAAACATCCGGCCCACGTGGCTGCCGCCGGTCTGCTGGCCGGTCACAAGGCCGACCGTGCCTGCGTGGACTACGTTTGCTGATTTTGCCACCCGGTTGCAGCGGAGTTTCAGTAACTTTGCATAAAATTTATGATTTATGGAATTACTTAACTCTCTGCTTATGATGCTCAACGAGATGTCGCCGTACATCTTGTTGGGCTTCTTTATAGCCGGACTCATGCATGCCTTTGTACCGCAGGGCAGCATGGCTCGCCACCTGTCCGGCACAGGGTGGCGTCCGGTAGTAAAAGCCGCAATGATAGGAGTGCCGCTGCCTCTGTGTTCGTGCGGAGTACTGCCCACGGCCATAGCTATGCGCCGTGCCGGTGCCTCGCGGGCTTCGTCGACATCGTTTCTCATTGCCACTCCACAGACCGGAGTGGACAGCATCGCAGCCACCTGGTCGCTGCTTGGTCCGGCGTTTGCGCTTATCCGTCCTGTGGCTGCTCTGGTCACTGCCATTTTCGGCGGTGTTGCAGTAGGCAAATCGGAACATTCTGTGACCGCAGCGTGTGACTGCGCTCCTGAAGCCGGTGTCACTGTTGCCCGTCAAGGCTTCATACACAAGCTGGCCGATGCCCTGCGCTACGGTTTTGTAGACCTTGTGTCGAGTATAGGCGGATGGCTTGTGGCCGGACTGATTATAGCCGCCCTGATTACAGTGTACGTGCCTTCCGACTTTTTCTCGGCCCTTGGCAGTACGCCCATATTCTCAATGATTGCCGTGCTGGTAATCGCCATACCCATGTATGTATGCGCCACCGGCTCGATACCAATAGCCATGTCGCTGATGCTGAAAGGTCTGTCGCCAGGTACAGCTCTGGTATTGCTTATGGCGGGTCCGGCAGCCAATTTCGCGTCGTTCACACTGATTTCGCGCGAAATGGGCCGTAAACCGGCGCTGATATACCTGTCGTCGATAATCATTGGCGCCGTAGCCTTCGGTCTGGCCATCGACTATCTGCTGCCCACGCAGTGGTTCGACCTCGGACATATACACGGACTCTGTGGACACGCTCACGGTTTCAGCGTCTTCGCCACTGTATGCTCCGGCATACTTGTGCTGCTTCTGGCGTATGCGCTGCTTCGTCCGCACAAACATCACAATCACATAAATACAACCGAAATGACAAAAGAATATCAGATTAAAGGCATGAACTGCCCGCATTGCCAGGCAACTGTAGCCAAGGCCATAGCCGCTGTAAAGGGCGTAACAGATGTAGATGTAAATCTCGGCGCAGCCAAAGCCACCGTCAGTGGCGACCACGATTCAGCCGAGGTGATTGCAGCTGTACATGCCGCAGGTTTCGAAGCCGTACAATAAGGCCCCGTTCCCCAATATTTTAAAAGGGGTCCAAGCTTCTAATCGGCGCGGGTAGCTGAACGCTGATTCTTTTTTACCCGCTCTTTTCTGAACTCCTTCCAGTTATTATTCCACTTTTGCCGGCCACGGATATGGTCAATGCCGAAAAGACCTTTCAGGCGTTGCAGAATCTGTTGGCCGGCATTGAGTTTCACAAGGTTCCGGCAACCGGCCAGACGTTCGTCGGGAATCTGTCCAAGCCGGATTTTGCCATGGTCTACCGCATTGACCCGCTCCACCAGAAGCCGTATGACGCGAGTTCGGGATAAGAACTTTATGATTTTCAACCAAGCAAAAGACAACATAGAGTATTGGGCGGCCTTTCAAGGTCGCCTGATTTATTTGTACAGTTTGGTGTTGTTAATCCCAGAGGACAAGCTGCCCGTTTGACT
>CAJTRC010000090.1 GCA_910578365.1 uncultured Muribaculaceae bacterium | reverse complement strand
TGTCTAAATACATACTTTTATAATTAGAACACGGTAGAACAAAGATACAAAGAAAAATTGACTCTACCAAATTTAAAGCCAATTATTTACAAATTATTTTTTAATGAAACTCCCAAACTCCCGAAACGAAAGTAGGTCAGAAAACTTTCGTTTCCCGACCTACTCGATTACACATTCAGGGCCTATATTTCGTAAACCATCATTTAAAAGCACAAAAAACTTTGTGGTTAAAGAAAAAATGAGTAACTTTGCAGCGCAAACACAAGGAATGGTGCTCGAGTGGTTGAAGAGGCACGCCTGGAAAGCGTGTATACGCCAAAAGCGTATCGGGGGTTCGAATCCCCCTCATTCCGCTAAGTAACACGTTATGAATCATTCAGATTTATAACGTGTTACTTTTTTTGTAGCTGTGCTGCCGCCGCCACGCAACTGAAAAAAGCATTATTTTCGTTCGGCTGCCTGCCGATTGTTAGAAATCTTTCGTACCTTTGTATTATAGTATATTCAACCTTATCAATGCCTGTTTTTGATTGATGGACAAAGAAATCTCCAACGATATGGCGGCGGCTAAAGCCGCCCTGGCTGCAAATGACTGCACCCTCGCGATAGCTGCACACGGTACTTTGAATGTGTTTTGCCGGAGAGGGGTGAAAGACCTGCTGGAACTGCTGAGCGATAACCCGCAGCTGTTGCACGGTGCCGCCGTGGCCGACAAAGTGGTGGGCAAAGGCGCCGCGGCGCTGATGATTCTTGGCAAGGTGGCAGCGGTGTATACACCCGTAATCAGTGCTCCGGCCCTGCAATTTTTTGAAAATGCCGGCGTTGATATAGAGTACGGCACTGTGGTGCCGAATATCATAAACCGTAAAGGCGACGGTATCTGTCCGGTGGAGTCTTTGTGCATCAATTGCACAAGTCCGGCCGACTGTCTGCCGCTTATTAAAGATTTTGTAGCGAAATGGTAAAAAAATGGAAACTGCTAAGCAGTGAGTATCTGTTCCGGCGCCCGTGGCTCACAGCACGCCGCGACCGTCTGGAGTTGCCCGACGGCACCATTCACCCCGAGTACTATGTGCTTGAATATCCCACCTGGGTCAATATTATTGCCCGCACTACCGACTGGCGCTACCTTATGGTTGAGCAGTACCGCCATGCTCTGGGCGAGGTGCTTACCGAGCTGGTGGCCGGCTGTGTCGAGGAAGGCGAAGACCCGCTGGAGGGCGCCCGGCGCGAACTGCTGGAAGAAACCGGCTATGGCAACGGGCAGTGGCAGCTGCTGACGGTTCTATCGCCCAATGCGGCGGCCAACAACAATCTGTCGTATTCATATCTGGCCACTGATGTGGAGAAACTAAGCGAGCAGCATCTCGACTCCACAGAGGATATAGAGGTGAAACTTTTTACAGAGGAAGAACTGTTCGATATGCTGCGCGGCGACAAAATCCGCCAGGCCACCATGGCGGCACCGTTGTGGAAATATTATGCCATGAAACATGGGCTTTAAGCAGAGTTTCGGACGCCTGCGGCTGTGGTTGGCCGGACTGTCGTTCCGCACCGGAGTGGCAGTGGCGTGTTGCTGCCTGCTGTGCTATTCGCTGTCGTTCGGCCAGATGCTGCTGCCGGTTTCGGCAGAAACCAAAGTTATTCTGTGGACAATACTGTTCGGTCTTGCCAAGGCTTTGCAATATAGTGCATTGCTGATTCTTGGCAAGACCGGAGTTCAGAAACTGAAAAAACGCATCCGCCGCAATCAGTAAAATTTACGTTCTGCCCGCAAAACTCGATGGTTTGAACGATTCCGATAAATATTACTTCTGATATGCAGTCATTATTTATTTTGATAATTTGTATAATTGCTATTTTAGTTATCGTTATAGCAATGATACGAACACGCCTGAAAAACAAATCCTGACAGATGTTAAAATTAAGATTAAGCATTTTGCTGGCACTGATGCTCGCGTTTTATGACATTTCGGCCCGTGTGCCCGGTGTTTCCGACGACTGTGTGCTGCTACGCTCGCTTGTATTCGGCGGGCCGGACTCAGTGTCGAAGTTCTATCGCATACCCGCTTTGGCCATAAGCAGCGACGGTGCTATTGTGGCCGTGGCCGACCGCCGTCGCGATTCTGAAGGCGACCTCCCCGGCAATATCGACGTAGTGTGCCGGCGCAGTACCGACGGCGGCCAGAACTGGAGTCCGGCCATTACCATTGCCGCATGCGACGAGAACGGCGGATACGGCGACCCGGCTTTGGGCGTTGACCGCCGTAGCGGCGACCTGGTGTGTGTGTTTACCCATGGCAACGGCCTGTGGAATTCAACTCCCGACAACCACGCATATATATATTCATGCCGCAGCAGCGACGGTGGTCTTAGCTGGAGTCAGCCGGCCGACATTACACCGTCGCTTTTCGACTGGTATGGCAAGGCGCCCGTAAAGGCTGTTACCGCTTTTGCCTCGTCGGGCGGCATACTTACATGCAGCGACGGTACCATGTGGTTCTGTCTGATTGCGAAGCCCGAACAGGAGAAGTGGGGTCGGTTGCAGGTATATGCGGTGCGCAGCACCGATGGCGGCCACAGCTGGCAGATAATGCCGCAGCCTGTCGACGAAGACGGCGACGAGTCGAAGATTGTACAGTTGGCCGACGGCAGTCTGCTTATGAGCATACGCAACCGCAGGCAGGGATGGCGCAAATTCGCCCGCAGTACCGACGGCGGTCAAAGCTGGTCGAAGCCGGAGTTCAGCGCCACACTGCCCGACCCGGCCATAAACGGCGACATACTCATGCTGCCCGACGGACGCCTGCTGCACAGCATCTGCGACAGCAACAGCGAACGCAGCAATGTGTCGGTTTTTGTTGGCGACCGACGTGGCGACAACTGGGAGAAGGTATTCGAAGTCTGCCCCGCGCCTTCGTCGTATTCAGCCATGGTGCTTATGCCCGACGGCCGGCTGGGCATACTATCCGAGGAGCTCAGTGCGCAGCATGGTCTGCATCTGTGGTTTACCAAAGTGAGCATCTCCGCTTGGTGACATGAGGCTCTAATTAACCGATTAAAAACAGACGTGTATGATAATATCCAGTCGTGACGAAGTAATAGATAAAGCGTTCGGCGTATTTGTCAGGATGAACTACGAGAAAGCAAGCATCATCACGCTTGCCAAAGCCTGCGGGCTGACAAAAACGGGTATAGTTTATTATTTCCCGCACAAGCTGGATTTGTTCATGGCCGTGGCGGACAAATACGTGTTAAAAATGCACGAGCCGGAAAACAAGTTTGCCGCGCCTGCCGACACTTTGGCAGAGTTCATCGGGCAATACGTGGCAGGCGTAGCCGCTTCAATGAAAAAGATTGTTGAGCTGATTGGCGACAATGCCGACCCGCATGATTGTAGCCCCAACTTCTACTACTTTCATTTCCTATCGCAAGTGCGCATGTACTATCCGGGCATCAGGCCGAAAATCGAAAGAATGTTCAGCCACGACCTGGACCTGTGGGCGAAAGTCGTACAGAAAGCAAAAGACAGCGGAGAAATCAAGAGCGACACCGACGTGAAGAAAGCGGCTACCATGTTTCGGCAAATGTTTTTAGGACTATCATACGAACAGGCATTTCTGAACGGTTTGACCGTGGACAAACTGGCAGAAAACTTCCGCTACATCTATTCGCTGCTTAAAGCCTGATACAGTTTTGATTTTTTTTAACTTTTATTGTTTTTGAACGAGTGTTCAAAATGTGGAATTTTTGTTTTATCTTTGTAGCATGAAGCAAAATTCAGCGACATGGATAAGGTTCAGAAACAAAGAGGAAGCATCGTGCTGCATAAAGAAACAAGTGACGGTGCGGACTACATACCGGTAGACTATGCGAACAGTCAGGCTATAGCCCGACTGCTCGCCCAAGACACAGGCAAGGAAATGGCCGGCAACGACTCTGCATACAAGGCGTCAGCCGCTTTCCGCCTGCCGGATTTACGAATTGCATCCAAATTGTAGAACCGGAAATGAAAAATAAAGGCAACATAACAAGACCGCCAGTCAGTAGCATGCAAATCTACTGTATATTGATATCCGCATTGTTGTCGGTAGTTCGGGTGTGCGCTTCGAATACAGCAGACTCCGTGTATTTCCACATAAAGGCTGACACGATGCGGGAGATCCGTGCGGGACAAGTGGTGGAACTGACGTATGCGCTGGTCAATGCACAATTCGATTCGGTTTCTCCTCCGGTGTTCAACAGCAGCATTGAAGTGATAGAAGGTCCGAAGTCACATGAAGGCAGCAGCTACGCCATTATAAACGGAGTGGGAAGAAAGAGCCGTGAAAGCGGATTCAGTTATATTGTGCAGTTCAGACAGAGCGGAGAGGTCGAACTCCCTTCCGCATCCGTAAAGGCAGGCAACCGAACATATACCACCCCGGAATGCCGTGTAACCGTACATCCTGCTGTAGTGGATATGAACAAACTGAAATGCAGTTTGAAGGTGGGGCGGATGGCTGGCGGTTACGCAAAATACTGTGCCACGCTGACCTGCAATGCCTGTCCCGACCAGAACCCGCCACTGCTGTCCATCAACGGGAAAATATTCCGACCTACCCGCAAGTCCTTTTCAATTTCCAACGGCAAGGAAGAATACGTTTACGAGTATTTCTTTAACGATGACAGTTATGAGGTGTCCTGCGAGGAGCTGACCTTTGGTGGCAAACCATATTCCGTCAAACCGAAAAAAGGCAAATTAGCCGGTGCGGACTTCCTTATTGCCATCGTGGTTGCTGGCGCATTGTTCGAGTTGGCATGGTGGCTTGCTTGCAGACGTCGCTACCGAGAGGATAAGGATGCCCTTCTTGCCGAATTCGTGTTGGAAAAGAAGGCTCTGCCTCTGACTGTAAGCTGGGCGTATACCCATTATGGCGTATCGCACACGCTATTGCTTTTTTCCGTGCTGTTTCTTGCCACAACGGGAGTTGCGATCTATACAGACAGTCTGTTCATGTCTGTCTTATTCTGGCTCGGCATTGCGTTTGTGCCGCTTGCTTATCTGTCATATCGCCACCAGCGGCGCAAGCTGGATTTCCAAAGCATACCGACCACGCTGGACGAGCAGGCGATTTATGACAGGATATATAATCTGGCGGCAACTTATGACTGGGATGTCGATCATTACGGTGAGGACTGCATCGTGGCGCATACCAATCCCGCCATCTGGCATCTGACATGGGGAGAGCAGATTTTCATCGTGTTCGACAAAGGGCAGGTATGGGTCAACAGTGTGAATGACCTGAACAAGCGTACTTCGCCATTCTCGTTCGGTTATGCCAAACGGAATGTTCGAAGAATAAGGGACGCACTGACACAGAGTGCAGCTATTAGAGATTAGGAAACACACCTGCCGGGTGTCGTTTACCAAAACAAACAACACCAACAGGTGATCTTATAAATACATTACCAACAATTAAAATATGAAGAACATTATTCAAACAGCAGAACAGTTATTAGGCAGAAAATTAACTGCAAATGACGGTTACACAACGGATGAAATCAAACAAGCTGAAAATATGCTTGGACTAACAATGCCGGAAGCTCTAAAGCATTTTTATTTATCTGTTGGAAAAGTAGAGGTATTGGCTTCTTCGTTCCAACGGTTCTTGCCATTAGACGAATTACAATCTGATGGTGAAAAGATTATCTTTCTTGCAGAAAATCAAGAAGTGTGTATATGGGCTACTACAATACATGATACCACAATCTGGGTTAAGTATAGTGATGATGAAGGTTGGATAACAGAACCGATTGGATTAATGGATTTTATTCTATTAACGATGTATTATAATTGCGCACAAGGAGGCTTTGAGTTTAGCGGAATAGCTGAAAACGAAGAAGCCTATCCTGCTATATTGGAATATGTACAAAAGGAATGGAATAAAGTTGTGCAATATAATGCTCTAATCATATATGCATATCAAGATAATCTGATTTGGTATTTCTATAAAGCCGACAATACACCAACAGATGACGGAATATTTTTGTCATGTAGAACAGAAGAGAAGTTTGATAAGTTCTTCAATCTTTTTGATTTCTCTGAATTATAATTAAGGTTGGTAACAAGGTCGAGCCAACAGCTAAACGCTGTTCCTCACCAAACCATTAGTAACAACATTGTTATGAGAAAAGAAGTTGAACAATTAGCTTTAATGGGTGCTATGCCCAATGAAACAGACGAACGAATAACGGCTGAATTAATTTAGGGATATTCAGTTAATGGTTAACTGATTATTTGGCAGAGTCATAGATATTTTGTAACTTTACAAAGAACCCCCGATGAACCCATCACGGGCTTATTCGGGGGTAATTCTTAAAAATAAATGTTCGT
>CAJTRC010000089.1 GCA_910578365.1 uncultured Muribaculaceae bacterium | reverse complement strand
TATTGTAGAATTAAAAAATGTCTGATATAAAATATGACTATTTTCTTAACCCTAAAATTATGTTGTTATGATTAAAGTTAATGCACATATCCTTAATTACTTATCAAGTGATGCAAACATAAATGTCATCGCCACATTAGAGGGCGATTTTCAACGATGACCAAGCCGCGCTATCTTTGCGCAAAACTCAGAATAGCAGCCATAGAGATACAGACCAAAAACGGGGGAAATACGCCCCTTTTTGGCCTGTTATTGCTTATATCTCGAATTTTGCATCTTGAGAATCGGATATTTTGGAAAAACCCTCAAAAATCAGTCGCCTGAAAAATATCAAATCCTCAGCCCGGCAAAAAGAGAGGCTGCGCCGTAAACCTTAATTACGACACAGCCTCCTCGATGTTTTACTGGCGGTATATTATTCCGGGTCGACAGCGTTTTCGGGGTCGGTGTACCACTTTGAGTAGGCCAGATAGTTGCGGGCAATCTTCTGGTTCATTTCCTTGGCCTGCTCGGGGTCGACTTTCTTGATAAACTTGGCCGGAGCGCCACCCCATAGTTCGTGGGGTGGGACATTTGTGCGACTGAGTACCACAGAGCCGGCGGCTACTATGGCGCCTTCGCCTACCACAGCATCGTCCATCACCACTGAACCCATGCCAATGAGGGCGTGCGAGCGTATGTGTGCGCCATGGATGGTAACGTTATGGCCTATCGAAACATCATCGCCGATTTCGATTGTCGACTTTTTGTAGAGGGTATGCAGTACCGAGCCGTCCTGAATGTTCACACGGTTGCCTATGCGTATGGAGTTGACATCGCCGCGGAGTACGGTGCTGAACCATACCGAACATTCGTCGCCCATTACCACGTCGCCTACAATGGTGGCGTTTTCGGCAATAAAGCAGTCGCGGCCTATCTGCGGAGTGAATCCGCGCAGAGGTATTATCATTTTGTTCTGTTTTTGATTATGTATTTTATAATCCGGTGGTAAATGCCGCATATTGCAGCGGTGAGTATGGCGGCGGCCACGGCGTTGACCGGCAGGTTGCCGTCTTCGGTGCTGCCGCTGAGTTCGTGTGCCAGCCGTATGCAGCCGAGCATGGCTATGAATACAATAAAAACGTAAATAAATTTCCGAAGGTTCATTGTATTAATAGATTGTGTCACGCATAAGCGGGGCGGTCTTGGCCTCAAGCCACAGGCGCTCTGCTTCGTCGAGCAGTGGCGACAGGCGTTCGCGTACTTCGCGGTGATAGTCGTTAATCCACTGAATTTCGGCATCGGTCATCAAGGTAGTGTCGAACAAACGCAGGTCGAAGGGGAACAGAGTCAGGGTTTCGAACTTGTAGAAGTTGCCGAATTCGGTGGTCATGGCTTTTACGGTCAGCACCAGATTTTCGCAGCGTATGCCGTGTACTCCCTCGCGATAGAGGCCGGGCTCATTGCTGGTAATCATGCCGGGAGTGAGTGGCGCGGGCATGTAGTTGAGGCGGATACTCTGGGGGCCTTCGTGAACGTTCAGGAAGTGGCCTACGCCATGGCCGGTGCCGTGCAGATAGCTGAGCCCCTCTTTCCACAGGAACTGGCGAGCCAAGGCATCGAGCTGCATGCCGCAGGTGCCTTCGGGGAATATTGCGGTACCGAGGGCTATATGGCCTTTCATTACCAGGGTGAAGTCGTGGCGCTCCCGGTCGGTCGGTTGGCCAAGGGCCACGGTACGGGTGATGTCGGTGGTGCCGTCGTAGTACTGGGCGCCGGAGTCAACCAGCAGCAGCGAGCTTTTGTGCAGTGTGGCGTTCGAAGCCTCGTCGGCACTGTAGTGTACAATGGCGCCGTGGGGGCCGTAGCCTGCTATGGTGCCGAAGCTGGTGTCGAAGAACATGTCCGACCGGCTGCGGTGTTTGAGCAGCAGGGCGTCGACATCGAGTTCGGTTACGGTGGTGTCGCTGTCCATGAGTTGTTCCAGCTCCATAAAGGCGCGAACCAGGGCGGCGCCGTCGCGCTCCATGGCGTGGCGTATACCTTCGACCTGTGTGTCGTTCTTGCAAGCTTTGAGCATGGCTACAGCCGATTGGCCGCAGTAGGCGCGTTCGCCCAGGATGTTGAATATCTCAATGGCTGTACGGCCCGGTTCGACAAGCACTTTAACGTCAGAAGGCAGCGAGGCCAGGAACGCTTTTACATCGGCGTACGGCAGGGTGTCGACAGCGGCAGCCTTGAGGTATGCCTCGACCTCGGCGGTCATCTTGGCGGGGTCGACGAGCAGTTTGGCGCCGTTGGCGTCGATATAGAGGAATCCGGTGGCTACGGGATTGTGATGTACGTCGCGGCAGCGTATGTTCAGGGTCCATGCAATTTCGTCGAGCGCCGATATGAAGGTGGCGTCGGCGGGGGCTGCAGCCACACGCTCCATTATGCGTGCGAGCTTGGAGGGAACTTCTTCGCCGGCGTATTCAGGTGCGTGGATAAAGAGTTTGTCGGAGGGCAGGGCGGGGCGGTCGGTCCAGATGGTGTCGGCCACGTCGAAGAAGGGGTCGAGTTCAATGCCGAACAGTTCCAGGTCGGCTCGGAGCGTGCGTGCCTCGCTGACGCTGAATAGCATGCCGTCGATGCCTACCTTTGAGCCGGCGGTGAGATTGGCGCAGAGCCACTGTGCTATCGAGGGAGTTTCGGGCAGTCCGTCTTTCATCAGCTCTATGCCGGTGCCGTCCAGTTCCTGGGCGGCCTGCAGGAAATAGCGCGAGTCGGTCCAGAGCATTGCGCGGTCGGCAGTCACTACTACAGTGCCGGCTGAGCCGCTGAATCCGCTCAGCCAGCGGCGCAGCTGCCAGTGTTCGGCCAGATATTCGCTCATGTGGGGGTCGGCCTGAGGTATTATTGCGGCTTGGAGGCCTGCCATCGAAAGTTGTTGGCGGAGCGCGCTTATACGCTCACGCTGTAATTCTTTGTTGTTCATTTTATATTTAGGGTTGATTGTGTTCTAATATGTTTTAATCGGAGGTTCGAAGGCGTCCGGCAGGTGCTCGATGCTGTAGTCGGCCCGGGTGCCGCTGACGGTGATTACGTCGAACTGTATTTCGTGAGGTATGTCGAACATCCTCACATAGGCGTTGGCGCTGCGGACTATATTGAGAATCTTTTTGCGGTTTATGGCTTCGAGCGGGTCGCCGTTTTTATCGGAGCGTGTTTTGACCTCGACGAAAACAATGCGGCCGTTTTTCATGGCTACAATGTCGACTTCGAAGTGGTCGACACGCCAGTTACGTTCGACAATGGCGTATCCGGCTGCGCTAAGATGCTGCGTGGCCAGGTCTTCGCCCCACTTTCCAAGTTCGTCGGTCTTCATATTATCGCAAAGATAGTGAAAAAAGCGCTACGTTGTATCGCTGTTGTTAAAATTTAGGACTTGTTTTTAAACAGTCCCTTGGCATTGCCCATAAGTGTGGCTGCTCCGGCCAGAGCGCATACTCCGAGTACAACAGCCCCGACGGAGAAGATGAAGCTGAACGAAGTGGCATCGGCCAGCAGACCCCACCCGCCCGATGCCAGTGCGCCGCCTGCCGCCAGGGCTATGGAGATGTTGGAGTATATGCGGGCATAGTCCTTAGGCCCGAAAACAGTGCGGGTGAGCATGGCCGACTGTACTGTCACACCGGCGTAGGCCCATCCGAACAAGAAGGCTCCGCCCATGATTACCGCCAGTTCGCCTCCGCAGAATATTATGGCCAGCAGGCCGCCTATGCCGCACAATGTGGTGGCCGATACGCCTGCCAGGCAGTTACGGTCGTTGATATACCCCAGGGCTACCTTGCCCACTGTTACTCCGGCCATTACAAAGGCTGCTGTCAGCGATGCCTGCTCAAGCGAGAAGCCGTGTTCTGTAACATAGTTGGGTATGAACAGGTTGAGGGTAGAGGTGCCCATCATCATAAAGGCGAAAAGCAGAGTGATGTAGAATGCCGGCATGCGCAGTGCCTTGCCGTATCTTACTCCGGGAGTAGCGTCGGGGCTGACTTTGCTGTCGGCCACTCCTCCGGCCCGGCAGTCAGCTCCGTAGGGCAGAAGGCCCATCTGTTGCGGACGGTCGCGCAGAAGCAGAGCCAGCACGGGTGTCACTGCCAGCAGGATAATCAGGCCGAATGAGCCGTAACCCCAGCGCCAGCCGTGGTTGGTGATAATCCAGCCGGCAATCGGATTGAATATCATGCCGCCTATGCCTGAAGCTGCGCTGCAGATGCCTATCATAATGCCTACCTTGCTGTGGAACCAGCGGTTGACCAATGTCGGAAAACTGAGATAGAGCAGAAAAGCGAGAGTCACTCCCAGCACTCCACCTGCTATGTAGAACTCCCACACGTGGTTGAAGAAGGCCATTGCCACGAATGTCACTCCCATAATGGCCGAGTTGAGCGTGAACAGCAGGCGGACACTCCATCGCTCAAGCATGCCTCCGGCTACCGAAAGCATCAGGGTGGAGCTGACGTACATTACCGACATGTAAATGCCGAATTCGCCTACAGGCACTCCGAGCGATGCGCTCACCGGCTGATAGTAGATGCCTGCGCAGCTGAAGGTTAGTCCTACATTGATGCCCATCATAAGGCAGCAACAGGCCACTATTACGAAGCCGTAGTGTAGCCGTGAGGTGGTGTCAGATTGTTTCATGATTCAGATTCAAGGTGATCGATAAGTCAATATGAGTATTCGGGCTGCAAAAATGCGGCGGATGCCGCTACTGCACTTTCAAATGCTGCCGGCTGCCCCTCGACGGTTATGAACAGATGCACTGCTCCCGGGTATACCAGGTGGCTTACATCCACACCCGCCTCGCTCATTTTCTGATACATATCCGCACCTTGGTCGGCGAGGATATCGCGTTCGGCGTTCACAATCATGGTGCGCGGCAAGGTGGCAAAAATGTCGGTATTGGCGCAGAAGGGCGATATGAACGGCAGCTCGGCGGCGTTGTCGGTAAGATAGGCTTCGTTGAATGCCTCCATGATTTCCCCGTCAAGACCATATCCGCGGCCATACAGCTGCCACGAACGGCTGTTGTCGTTCCATGCCTTCACCACCGGATAGAACAGCAGCAGTGATTCGAGGCGCGGAATAGCCGCATCGTCGGACTTGTTCTGCAGCATGGCCCGGGCATACGACAGCCTCAGGGCAGTGGCGAGGGCCAGATTTCCGCCGGAACTGTCGCCTCCGGCCGATACCGCGCCGGTATCGAAGTTATACACTCCGGAATTGTCGAATACAAAATTCACTGCATCGACACAGGCGTTAAGAGCCGCCGGATAAGGATGCTCGGGGGCGAGCGGATATTCTACAGCAAGCACTGCTATCGACGCGCGGCGGCATAGTTCGCCGCAGAACTTAGAGCAACTGTTGACGCTGCCGAAACACCAGCCGCCTCCGTGCATGTATATCAGCACCGGCACAGGACCGTGGCCAAGGCTGTCGGGCATGTAGAGCCGGTATTTGCCGCCTATGTCGGTGGCGCTGACACCGGCAGGCAGCGGTGCGCGCACGTTGCGCGAATTACGCACCGCCATTAGGGCGTCGGGGTGGCCGGCAATGCCCTCGCGGACAGCGGCTTCCTGCTTTTTCTGCAGATTATTCGGCATCGCCGACAGGAATCGGTCGGCTTCGTCGGCCATAGTCTGGCCTTTGGCAAATATGGCCATCAGAATGTATATAACCAATATAATATGTCTGTGCATGCAAAGTAGTTTGTGGCGGATGAAAATGATTTGCGGCTGCAGATATAAGAGCCGGTTCTACAATAAATATCAGCAGTGGCGCATATCCCGAAGTGATTTATGCCATGTGACGTAAGAGCGTAGCCGTAGCTGCCGGACTTGGGAACAAAGCAAAAAGCACCAGAGAGATGCGATGCAAAGGTAACTTTTTTCGTTGATTTGGCCAAGCAATAACACGTAGATTTCGTCGGGCTTTGATAATATAATTATCAGACGTAATGAATAATACATTCAATAAACGTCAAAAAATATAATACGCCAGAGCGGGCAGCCGGGATTGCCATGCAATCTCAGCTGCCCGCTTTGGCGTATTATTGGCTGTGTGTTATTTCACAATAAACTTCTTACCGTTACGTATATACATGCCATTGGGAAGGTTGTCGGCATCCACTTCGATGCCCTGCAGGTTGAATACGGGGCCATCTACGTTGTCGATGCTTACATCGGATACACCGTTGGTTTCGGCTTTCGACGGATTCACGACATACTCCAGAGAAGTGTTGGAGCGACCTTCGCAGTATTCGTTTTCATTCCATTCGATTGTGCCGAACGTGCCTGTCGAGATATTGATTTTGTAGTCGGCGTCGATTTTAAGGCTTACGTTCTTGAAGCATATGGTCACGCGGTTGGGGTTGGATTCCGATACTTTAGCCTCAAGGATTGCGCTCTGTAGGTAGTTGTCATTGGCATCCCATACACTGCTCTTGGTATTGAAGTCCTTGTGGATCGCCACTGGCTCTTCGAAGTCGAGGTGGAGATTGAATACATACGAGGTCTTTCCGCCGGAGAGGGTTACTTCGTCGATAGAGTAGACATCGCTTATCGGATTGAAGTCATATGTGGTTTTGTCTTCACGAGGTTTGCCGGCGAGTTCCCACACGTTGAATTCGTAGCGGAGTTCCGGGTTTGACCTGCCTACTTCGTAGCTGTTGGAGTTCCATTTGGTATTTCCCAGCAGGTCTTCCGGAATTACGAGAGTATAGTCAGCATCTTCGTATTGGCTTATGCCGCGGATACCGAAACCGAATTTGGTATAGTCGCTGGCGGCACCATAGAAATTGCGTTGCCAGTCCTCGTACACATTGCCATCGGAGTCGAGCACATAGCACTGTTGGCCGAAGCCCGAGCGCCACCACACGTCTTCATCGAATTTGACTTCGATGAGAACTTCGGTTACGTACTCTTCGGTTTCGTTATCGTATACCATCTGATAAAATTTTGCTTCGACGGTGGGCACGAAGTCGTTTGTTGCGGCTCCATGGGCTGCAGGTGCGGAGAGTGCTGCTGCAAGCAGGACTGTGAGAGTAGATAATTTCTTCATGGGATTGGTGTTGGTTTACAATACGAGTGAATTTTGTTTGTTTGAGGAGCAATATGTGCAAAGATACGACTTTTTTTTTAACTTGCAAATATTTTTCATGCTTTTTTGTATTTTTTTTCGCAAAAAAAATATGGCCATTCTTTTCACGAGATTGATTACGGACGGCTTGGACGTGGCAGAGTTGTTAAGTCCCTGCCACTTATATTATGGTAAGTAGAATGTTTAGATTTGTTTAGATTCGAGATGACTTCTGTATTCCATTGCGGAAAACTGTAAAATACATGATTAACTATTTTTAACCTATATTAAATCCGGTACTTGTCATCTTCATAACCCCGCTTGTTTGAAAAACGGGTTGTGACAGTTTTCAGTTTTGCAAGATACTGATATAACGAATCATTGGTACTCATAACGCGAGTTCGGGATAAGAAATGCTATAAAAAAGTTGAATGGGCAGCTTGAAAAAGTTGCCTATTCTTTTGGCAATTTCACTGATATTTAGTAATTTAGAGGTGTCAAACAATAAATACTGTATCATGATTACCGAGAGTAAAGTTACTGAAATTTTTTGTATCGCGGACGATTTCTGCAAGGAATTTGAGATCGAGGTGGCAAAAAACGCACT
>CAJTRC010000088.1 GCA_910578365.1 uncultured Muribaculaceae bacterium | reverse complement strand
CTTTCGGTAATCATGATACAGTATTTATTGTTTGACACCTCTAAATTACTAAATATCAGTGATATTACCAAAAGAATCGGCAACTTTTTTAAGCTGCCGATTCAACTTTTTTATGGTGTTCCTTATCCCGAACTCGCGTTTTTAGGTATTTAGTGTTAGATACACTTACAAAAAACGCCGCTTCGAGAGAAACGGCGTTTTTGTATTGTCGGACCGGCTTTAAAGGCTTCCGCGCTCAAAGGCGTCGATATAACTGCCGGGGGTGATATTCGTGATTTTCACATTATGCCTGTCGGCGAAGCGGCGAACTCCGAAGTAGCTTTTGAAGGCTATATAAAAGCTGTACAGAATCTGGTGCAGCCGGTAGTTTGTGTACTCGCTTTGTACTCGCTTTTCCTCCTTTTTATCTTCCTTATAAAAATGTGGCTGAACTGAAACTACCTCGTTGTTTTCGTTCACCCAGATACTGCGGAGCCACGAGTGGTCGGCGCCGGCAATCTTTATATCGGTATAACCGAGCCAGATTGCGCACATCAGCGCCGGGATAAGCACATTGCGTGGGCGCGGCATGCCAAGTTTGTGACGATAGCAGAAATTCTCAAAGAAATGAGAACCCTCAAGACCGTTGAAATTGAAATAGCATATATTTATAGCCGGATTGGCAACCATAGCCTTGGCTGTGGCACGGAAGCTGTTGGGTACAATCAGAGTCATTTTCCAGTCGATAGCCTCCAGCGACGCATATAGTTTCTTTACGTTGGCATCGTCAGTACGGTTGAAGAAATGGGGGTCGGCCATAATGTAATACCTTGGTTTGAGGCGTGCGAATTCGGGCGCGTTTGCCGCAAAATTCACTGCCATGCACGTCGAGCCGGCCAGCTTGGCGCCGTGTTCGCGTATGGTGTCGGCAAGCGAGGGGCCGTTGCCTAACACTATTATGCTGTTGCCGGAGGCGTCGGCCGGACACTTCAAATTGGTTTTGCGCGAGTACGCGGCAATCTTCACCAAGCTTTTGGCCATAAGGCCTATGGAGGACAGGATGTCAGAGGCTTTCATCGTCGTAAACGTGGGTTGTCAGGTACAGGCATACCGGAGTAGGGCGGAACCCGAATTCCTGCTGCAGGCGCAGGCTGCTGAATGTAAGTGTGTTGGTAAGGGTGTTGTACAGTGCCGAGTTGTAGCGCCATCGCGCCCACCGCTCGCTGATGGTGAATATGCGTTTCTGGTCGAGTCTGTAGGCCAGGGCTTCGGCCAGACTGCTGTATGTGGGGTCTTCGCCGTCGGTGGCTATGAGTGTCATGCCCGAGTCCAGACAGCAAGCCGCTGCTTTGGCTACATCGCTGGCGTGAATCACGCTCAGATGCTCCTCCACGCCTTTGATATGCATGTAGGTGCCGCGATAGATCTTATTTACCATCTCGCGCGGCAGTCCGGTCATGCCGGTGCCAACGATTGCAGGGCAACGCAGTATAGTCGGGGGTATTCCGCGTCGCTCGCAGGCACGGCGGTACTCATCTTCGAACTTAAGCAGGCTGTGGGCCTGCAGCACCCGGGTACTTTCGTCGTGGCCGCTGCCGGTGGCCGCGTTATATACATCGGTGCTCGAAACCATCACTGCCTTGTCGAATTCGCAGTCGAGGCTGTCGGAAACTTCAAAATCGGCGAACTCGCGTACGAAATAAGGCATCACGAAGGCTGCGTTCGGAGCATATACCAGAAGTTTGAGCGGATTGGTCATTTTATTATTCTTATTATTTAAACACCTTTTTAGCGGCGAAACCGCAGAATGAGGTCATATAATGGTGTATCAGTTATAATTGTGACTTACAGCGATATACTGTATCGTTTTATTTTAAAATCGGCACTAACTGAAAAAATCATGCTACAAAGTTACGAAAAATGTAGTTAAAATCGTAAATTTGCACTACGATTATGACAGAGCAAACCAAAGTCATACAGATAAACCTGCGACAGATTGTTCGTGAGCGCCTCGGCCGCTATTCGCGGCTGGTGCCCGGCTTTGTGCTGCGCTATCTTGAGAAAACCGTGTGTCAGGACCGCCTCAACGAACTGCTGCGAAATAATTTCCCGCGCGAGGGAGCGGAATTCTGCGAAGGTGTACTCGCCGACCTCGACGTCGGACTCACCGTTGTGGGCGAAGACAAACTGCCGTCGCCTGCGCAGCGCAGGGTAGTGTTTGTGAGCAACCATCCGCTTGGAGGCCTCGACGGCATGGCCCTGATAGCCTGGGCTACACGACGCTATGGCGGCAAGGTGCATTTTGTGGTCAACAATCTGCTCGATGCTGTGGCACCTCTGCGCAGTGTATTCGTGCCGGTAAACAAACACGGCAGCCAGAGCCGCGAAAGTATACGTGTAATCGACGAGGCCTTTGCCGGCGAAGACCCGGTGCTGGTGTTTCCGGCCGGATTGTGTTCGCGTCGCGGCTCAAATGGCGAAATCGCCGATCTGGAATGGCAGAAGATGTTTGTCAACAAGGCAGTCGAGCATCACCGCGATGTAGTTCCGCTATACTTCAGCGGCAGAAATTCCGATTTTTTTTATAACTTTGCGAAAATACGCAAACAATTAGGTTTGAAGTTTAATATAGAGATGATATATTTGCCGAGCGAAATATTCCGCGCCCGCGGCAGTCGATTCACCCTGGTGTGCGGCGACACTATCGGATGGCAGGAACTGCGGAGCGGCAAGGCCGCCATGGAGCAGGCCGCCGAAATACGTTCGCTCGTTTATTCCCTGGCTTCGCGCCTACAGACCACAACAGAATGAACTCCAAGATTATAGACCCAGTAGATACAGCTCTGATAGAGGCAGAACTCAGCAACGAACGTTTTTTGCGCCATACCAACAAGGGCGGCAACGAACTGTACGTAGTCGATGCCTTCGACTCGCCCAACACCATGCGCGAGATAGGCCGGCTACGTGAAATAGCCTTCCGGTCGGCAGGCGGAGGCACCGGCAAAGACTGCGACATCGACCGTTTCGACACCATGCAGCCGCCATGCAAGCAGCTGATAGTGTGGGATCCGGAGAGCAAACTCATACTGGGCGGTTATCGTTTTATCTGCGGGCGCGACATAAGGCTCGACGAGTCAGGCTGTCCGCGTATCGCCACCAGCCACATGTTTGAATTTTCGGAGCGTTTTATCAACGACTATCTTCCATACACAATCGAGCTCGGACGCTCGTTCGTGCGTCTGGAATACCAGTCGTCGAAGGCCGGAGCCAAAGCGCTGTTCGCACTCGACAACCTCTGGGACGGCCTCGGGTCGCTCACTGTAATCAATCCCGAGATAAAATATCTGTTCGGCAAAGTCACCATGTATCCGAGCTACACGGCCACTTGCCGCGACATGATACTTTATTTCCTGCACAAACATTTCCCCGACCACGACAAACTTGTGACACCGCTCAATCCGCTCGTAACCCAAGCCGACCCCGCTGAAATGGCCGCACTGTTTACCGGCACCACATTCAAGGAAGATTACCGCATACTCAACGGCGAAGTACACCGCATGGGCAACAACATACCCCCTCTGGTCAACGCCTACATGAGCCTGTCGCCCACCATGAAAATGTTCGGCACAGCCATAAACGACGAATTCGGCAACGTGGAAGAAAGCGGAATCCTGCTGACCGTCGACGAAATATTCCCCGAGAAAAAACAACGCCACATCGACACCTTCAAACGTTGACACGGCGCTTGGTTGAGAAAGATAAATGCCCACAGGCGCGACTCATAGTCCGGCAACACCCTCTTGACTTTTTATGCCATTTTTGTGACAAAACAATAAACTTTTTTCAATAATATTTTGTTAATGTAGAAAAAAGCATTAACTTTGCAGAGATTTGGTCGGTGTGCCGTGTGTCCGGCCTCACTTAGACTTCATCATGAGGTTCTATAAAAATCTCTTTTCAACTCCCCCCTCCCCCCCCCCTGATTTTACGATACGCCAAAATTTACAGCAGAGCTAATTGTATCTGGACCCAAGTGTGCTATCGTTTTAACGAATTCTATCCCATCAGAACAATTTTTGAGGACTAATATAACACTATCCTCTTCCCCTTATTAAATATGTATAGCATATCCGATCTCAATGAAATGAACGACGCCGACCTCAAAAGCGTCGCCGAGTCAATGAATCTAAAGAAAATCGACCTCTCCGACAAAGAAGGTCTTATTTACCGCATACTCGACCAGCAGGCAATCGACCGAGCCGCATCGTCGACCGAAGAAAAGAAACGCCGTGGCCGCAAAGCAAGCGGTGAAGGCACGTCCACAAAATCGCGCGGGCGTAAGAAGGCTGCCGCACAGCAGCTTGCCGCCGAAGAACAGGTCGAACAGCAGCAAGCCGAACAACAGCAGGCCGAGCAGCAGCCCGTAGCCTCTACAATGGAAGGGGCCGAAACTCCGGCACCCAAAAAACGAGGCCGTCCACGCAAAAATCCCCAACCCGATACAGCAAACGCGCAGCCCGAATCAGAGGCAGCCGCAGTAGAGGCCGAACAAAAGCCTCAGCCTGCAGCTGTGGCAGCAGAGGCTGAAAGCGCATCGGAAAGCAATGCCGATGCTGCCGTAGCAACAGCCGATAATACCTTCGAAGCACAGCAGTCCGCAGCAGAGCAGCCCAAGCACGATTTCCGGCCCAAAGACCCTGCCTTTTCGGCATTCTTTCCCCGTAGCGAAGGCCGTAAATTCGTGCCCCGTAATCAGCAACGTGAAGCTGAGGGTGCAGAAATGCTGACTCCGGTAGCACGGCCCGCCGGCCCTGTAAACAACAATAATAATCCGGGCAACAACAAGCAACATCGTCAGCCGATGCAGCAGCCCGTTTCAGGCATGCCTGTCGAAGTGCCATCCACTCCGATAATGCTCATTGAGCCCGGCCAGCCGGTACCACAGCAGGCCGGCAAGAAAAATAAAAAGAACAAACAGCAGGGCTATAGCTCGATGCGCTACGACTTCGCTGACCTTATCGAAGCAACCGGCGTACTCGAGGTCGAACCGCAGGGCCACGGCTTCCTGCGCTCGGGCGACTTCAACTACATGCCTTCGCCCGACGACATATACCTGACACAGCAGCAGGTGCGTACATACGGCCTTAAAACCGGCGACGTAGTTGAGGCCACCGTACGCCCGCCACGCGAAAGCGACAAATACTTTCTGCTCTCAGAAGTAAAACGTGTAAATGGCCGCTCGCTCGATTTTATCCGCGACCGCGTGGCATTCGAGCACCTTACGCCGTTGTTCCCCGATGAAAAATTCGACCTCACCTCCGGCACTACCAACAACCTGTCGACCCGTGTGGTAGACATGTTTTCGCCCATAGGCAAAGGTCAGCGCGGCCTTATCGTGGCACCGCCCAAGACAGGTAAAACAATCCTGCTCAAAGATATAGCCAACGCCATTGCCGAGAATCATCCCGAAACATATATAATGATTCTGCTCATCGACGAACGCCCCGAAGAAGTCACCGACATGCAGCGCAGCGTCAACGCCGAGGTGATAGCGTCGACATTCGACGAGCCTGCCGACCGCCACGTGCGCATAGCCGGCATAGTGCTCGAAAAGGCCAAACGCATGGTCGAATGCGGTCACGATGTAGTGATTCTGCTCGACTCCATCACACGCCTGGCCCGCGCCTACAATACATGTGCTCCGGCATCGGGCAAAATCCTCTCCGGAGGTGTCGATGCCAACGCACTCCAAAAACCCAAGCGCTTCTTCGGCGCCGCCCGTAACATCGAAGGCGGAGGCTCGCTCACCATCATAGCCACCGCGCTGACCGAAACCAGCTCGAAGATGGACGAGGTGATATTCGAGGAATTCAAAGGCACCGGCAACATGGAACTGCAGCTCGACCGCAAACTCTCCAACAAACGAGTATTCCCCGCAGTCGACATCATGGCATCCAGCACCCGCCGCGACGACCTGCTGCTGCGCCCCGAAACCCTCAACCGCATGTGGATACTCCGCCGCTTCCTCAGCGACCGCAACAGCATCGAAGCCATGGAATTTATCAAAGACCGTATGGAGCGCACCCGCGACAACGACGAACTCCTCCGCACCATGGGCGACTGATTCGCTGTCAATCATAACAATACAGAAAACGGCAACCGCTAACGCGGTCAGCCGTTTTTTTTTTTGATTGAAATAATTGTCGGAATAAAAAATTATTACGAACTTTGCAAAGCATATCATCAGCGGAGCCTCACGACCGTGGGCTTGGCAGCGGGGTATGCACCAGACATACTACTAAGCGTTTATCGCGCTTGTTCTTGACCACCTGAAATCTGGCAGTTTCAATAGTCTAAGTCAAGAATGAGGCAACGATAGGCGCCTTACAGGGTGTGATAGCATTCTGGCGTTCCGGTCATATCCGCACGATATGAGCCGGCGATGCTGAATTATATCATATCGGCGTGAGGCTCCGCGTTGCTCGTTCTACTTAGATGGGCAAATGCCAGAGCCTCAGGTGGAGAGCGAGCGACTGATGCAGGCTCTCACGCTGATTTTTTTTATCTAATCACTTTCCTGCCCGGGAGTCTACAGGAAAACAATCATGTATCACATATATGAAAGTTACACATTTAGCTCTTGGTCTTGCAGGCGTGGCATTATCAGTCATGTCAAGCTCGTGCGGTGGCACCAAAATGTTTCTCGACTCGGTAGTACCTCAGGAGCAGGGCCTGACACCAGTAAAACTCACCGACGAAGCCCAGAATGCCGTGGTGGGCAACCGCCAGAACATCTACACCGCCAACTGGCGTGCCAGCGGCATAGCCAAAGGCAAAGGCCTGACCTGGGATACCGGCAACCGTCTGGCCGTGTCGCCCGACGGCGCCGACCTGGCTTATCTCAGCGTCGTTGACAAGGCCTCAAACGTGATGGTGAAGAAGACCACCGCCGGAAGCCCCTCGACCCAGCGCACATTCCGCCGTGCCCAGAACATATGGTGGGGCCCCGACGGTCGCCTCTACTTCAACGACAACACCGGCGGCACCAGTACCATAGGCAGCACCGATGCCCGCCAGGGCAGCCTGGTGAAGCAAATCACAAACAACAACGACGACTGGAACCCTGCCATAACTTACGATGGTTCGCTCATTTACTTCACCCGCTACGATGCCTCAGGGCCCTCGATATGGTCAATCAACACTAAAAGCGGCGAACTCACCAACTGCACCAGAGGCTACTCGCCCGTGCCGTACGGAAAAAATCCCATGCAGATTCTCTGCACCCGCAACTCACAGAAAGGCAACAGCGAACTGTGGCTGATTAACCTCGAAAAAGGCGACGAAACCCTGCTGCTGTCCGATACCGAAAAAGGCTTCTCCGACCCAGCCGTATCGCCCGACGGCCGCTGGATTCTTGTGGTGGCCAACTCACTGTCCAGCATAACCAACAAACAGAATACCGACATCTATGCTGTACGTTCCGACGGCACCCAGCTTACCCAGATTACTTACCACCCCGAAATAGACTGCAGCCCGGCATGGTCAAGCGACGGCAAGTTCATATACTTCATATCGTCGCGCGCCAACAAAGACCGTAAATTCGCTATTTACGCGAGTTCGGGATAAGAAATGCTATAAAAAAGTTGAATAGGCAGCTTGAAAAAGTTGCCTATTCTTTTGGTAATTTCGCTGATATTTAGTAATTTAGAGGTGACAAACAATAAATACTGTATCATGATTACCGAAAGT
>CAJTRC010000087.1 GCA_910578365.1 uncultured Muribaculaceae bacterium | reverse complement strand
GATCTTTGCCTTTGCGAATGTCTAAATACATACTTTTATAATTAGAACACGGTAGAACAAAGATACAAAGAAAAATTGACTCTACCAAATTTAAAGCCAATTATTTACAAATTATTTTTTAATGAAACTCCCAAACTCCCGGTACGAAAAAGGCAGTAAAATACCTTTGCTGTAACAGGCGCATACAAATTTTGTTGTGTAATTCGGGAATAAATTGTAAATTTGCATCAAAAGATTTTGATATGAACAATTTCGATGTGCCTCAGCCGCAAGTGTCGGCTACTCCGGCCGACCGGGTGCGCTATCTTATAAAGTTGCTCAGAAAAACACAGGCCCAGTTCGGGCAGCTTATCGGCCTTGACCCCTCGAACCTGTCGCGGGCGCTGTCTGGCGACCAGCCGCTGCGTGATACCTTTGTGAACCGTGTAGTGGTGAATGTGGGTGTAAGCAAGGAGTGGCTGCTCCACGGCACAGGCGTTCCCTTTCCGAAAGGCACTCATGCAGCCGAGGTGATCGACAGTGGCACACACATGATGCACTGTGCGCCGCAACGCAGCGGAGCTCCTGTGTATGATATAGATGTGACCGCCGGATGCGCCGAACTCAGCCGCATGTTCACCAACGAACGTATCATAGGTTATCTCGACATGCCCGGGGTGAATCACGAATATCCCATCTGCCGGGTGAGCGGCGACTCCATGAGTCCCAAGATAGTCAACGGCGGCTATGTGTCGATACGTCCGCTCAGCGATACCTCCATTATTTTCTGGGGGCAGATTTATGTGGTGATTATGGACGATTTCCGCATGGTCAAGTACGTGCGCCGTCACAACGACCCGTCGATGGTGATATTGCATAGCGACAATCCGGCATACGACGACATGGAGGTGCCGCGCAGTGCCATCCGCAAACTTTACATGGTTGAAACAATACTAAATTTCGAAATCGTTGGCTAAACGCAAACTTTCGCAACCCTTGCCCGCCTGCGCCATCAGCGGTGTTCTGGAGGCGGGCTGCGACGAAGCCGGTCGCGGCTGTCTGGCCGGCCCGGTGTTCGCCGCGGCAGTTATATTGCCCGATGACTTCACCCATCCGTGGCTCAACGATTCCAAGCAGTTGAGCGAGGTCCGACGCATGGAGTTGCGTCCTATCATACAGTGGCAGGCGCTGGCATGGGCCATAGGTACAGCCTCGCCTGAGGAAATTGACGAAATCAACATTCTCAATGCCTCGATTCTGGCCATGCACCGGGCCCTCGATGCCCTGCAGCTGCGTCCGGGAGCGATTGCCGTCGACGGCAATCGCTTCAAGCCCTATGCCGACATACCCCATACTACATATATAAAGGGCGACGGACGATTTGCCAATATAGCCGCCGCTTCCATTCTTGCCAAAACCAGCCGCGACGAGTACATGCTTGCTGCCGCTGCCGAGTATCCGGGTTACGACTGGGAGTCGAACAAAGGCTATCCCACCGAGGCTCACCGCGAGGCCATACACAAGCTGGGTCTGACTCCGCTTCACCGCAAGACATTCAAGTGCTGAATGTGGAGGTGGCCGTGATGTATTTTGGAGTCAGAAACTGATTTTTTCAGCTCCCGGGTGTATAACAGATTGGAAAAATCATTAAATTTGCGGAAAAATCATGCGCCATGACATATAAATATGATTTCCTGGTTATAGGATCCGGCATCGCCGGCATGAGCTTTGCGCTCAAAGTGGCTCAGAAAGGCCGCGTGGCCTTGGTGTGCAAAACCACTATCGATGAGGCAAATACTGCACTTGCACAAGGCGGTGTGGCTTCGGTGACCAATATTGAAGTCGATGATTTCGACAAGCATATCCACGATACTATGGTGGCAGGCGACTGGCTTAGCGACCCCGCCGCCGTAGAAAAAGTAGTGAAGGGCGCTCCGGAGCAGATACGCCAGCTGATACAGTGGGGTGTGGACTTTGATAAAAAAGAGAACGGCGACTTTGACCTGCACCGTGAGGGCGGCCACAGCGAGTTCCGTATTCTGCACCATGCCGACAATACCGGTTTCGAAATTCAGGAGAGCCTTATCAAGGCAGTTCGCTCGCATCCGGAAATTGATGTGTTCGAGAATCATTTTGCCATCGAAATCATAACCCAGCACCATCTGGGCAAAATAGTCACCCGCCGCACGCCCGACATTACCTGCTACGGCGCATACGTGCTCGACACGGCCAGTGGGCAGGTCGACAAGTTCCTGGCCAAGACCACGGTAATGGCTACCGGAGGTGTCGGAGCTGTGTATCTTACCACCACCAACCCGCTTGTGGCCACCGGCGACGGCATAGCCATGGTGTACCGCGCAAAGGGAACTGTAAAGGATATGGAATTCATACAGTTCCACCCAACGGCGCTGTTCCACCCCGGCGACCGCCCCAGCTTTCTGATTACCGAGGCCATGCGTGGTTATGGTGCAGTACTGCGCAATCTCAAGGGCGAGGAATTTATGCAGAAATACGACCCTCGTCTGTCGCTGGCACCCCGCGATATCGTGGCCCGTGCAATCGACTCGGAGATGAAGCTCCACGGCGACGACCATGTGTTCCTGGATGTAACCCATAAAGACCCCGAAGAAACCAAAAAACATTTTCCCAACATATACCGCCACTGCCTCGGACTTGGCATCGATATCACTCGCGACTATATACCTGTGGCTCCGGCAGCCCACTACCTCTGCGGCGGTATAAAGGTAGACGGCAACGCCGAGTCGAGTATCCGTCACCTCTATGCCGTAGGCGAATGTAGCTGTACCGGCCTTCATGGCGGCAACCGTCTGGCCAGCAATTCGCTGATTGAGGCCGTGGTATATGCCGACGCGGCTGCACGCCATGCTGCCTCGGTGGTTGACGGCATCAGCCTGCGCGACGATGTGCCTGACTGGAACGACGACGGAACCCGGCATCCCGAGGAGATGGTGCTTATAGTACAGAGCCTTAAGGAGGTGAATCAGATAATGGGTACTTACGTGGGCATTGTGCGCTCAAACCTGCGCCTCGACAGGGCCTGGAACCGCCTCGACTTGCTGTATGAGGAAACCGAGCGCCTGTTTAAGTGTTCCAAAGCATCGCGCGAAATATGCGAATTACGCAATATTATCAATGTGGGTTATCTGATTATGCGTCAGGCCAAGGAGCGCAAAGAATCGCGCGGCCTGCATTACACTGTCGATTATCCGCCGGTCAAAGATAATAATATTTAACGGGCGACAGCTGCCCGTCGAGTTCGAACACCAGGGGAGTGCCGGTAGGAATCTCCAGGCTCAGCACCTCGTCGGGAGTGAGATGCCGCAGCATCATCACCAGCCCGCGCAGACTGTTGCCGTGGGCTGCCACCATAACATCGCCATAGTGTCGCAGGGCAGGGACTATACGCTCCTCCCAGCAGCTGCGCACACGTTCGATTGTCAGTTTCAGCGACTCGGTTGCCGGCAGTTCGTCGGCAGTCAGTTCGGCGTATCTGGGGTCGAAGCGCGGATGCCGTTTGTCGTCGACGGCCAGGGCAGGAGGCATGACATCGTAGCTCCGTCGCCAGATGTGTACCTGTTCGTCGCCGTATTTTAAGGCTGTGTCGGCTTTGTTAAGGCCCTGCAGCGCCCCGTAATGGCGCTCGTTCAGGTGCCAGTCCTTGTACACCGGCACCCACTCCCGGTCCATGGCCTCGGCGGCAATCTGCAGGGTGTGTATGGCTCGTTTGAGATACGAAGTGAAGTAATATTGCGGTATTATACCCGCGTCCAGGAGCTTGCGCCCGGCTTCGGCGGCCTCCAGACGCCCTTTGTCGGAGAGGTCAACGTCGGTCCAGCCGGTAAAGCGGTTTTCCAGGTTCCATTGGCTTTGGCCGTGGCGGATGAGAATCAGTTTCATATTCAGTAGGAATTTAGTGTGACATTTAAACATCCTGTAAAATAATCGGCCTGCCAATTAAACCTTTTTTAAGAATTTTTGTCAATAAAATATGTACGGGTAGCGCAAAAGACACCATAGAAGCCCCGAAACTGCAAAATTCTAAGGATATGAAAGAACAGACTCAAGATAATAACCTTACCTCGCGGCCATCGGAGGCCGGGGAAACACTTGAAGATATAACAGCTCGCAGAGAAGAGAGCGCAACTTCGCCTAATGACTCCGATGCGACTCCGGCACTGGAGAAAAGCGTCTACGACAAGGTGGCGCTTATGGCTATGATAGTGTCGCTTATAGCCTGGGCGGTAATGCTTGTGCCGTCGCTTTACAGTGGCTATGTGGCACTGGCGGTTGCGGTAATATCGGTGGTTCTGTCGGCGTTCGGTCTGAAGTCGCGTCGCCGTATATGGCGCGACACCGCCACCACAGCGCTTATAATAGGCGGTGTGCTGGCAGTGGTCATACTCAGCTTTATAGTGGTTATTTACGTGGGCCTGAAGGGCATGTAGAGGGCTATTTGCGCCCGAAATCGGCAGGAATCTCACCCCACTGTTCGGTTTCCCATTTCAGTATCGGGTTGGCAATGCGGTGTGTGGCCAGCCATGCGTCGGCACGTTGCAGCAGTTCGAACACGCGCCTGTTTTCGGCGGTGGGCGTGAGTTTGGTGCGTGAGTGTCCTGCGCGTAGCCATGCCAGGGCCGTACGCGAATCGGAATATACCGGACGGGTGAAATCGCCGTTGCGGGCCAGCAGCGACACCGCATGTATCAGCGCTATGTATTCGGCAATATTGTTGGTGCCGCCCTCGAGCGGACCCATGTGAAATAGTTCGCGGCCTGAGCCGACCTCTACACAGCGGTACTCCATGGGGCCGGGATTCTTGGCGCAGGCGCCGTCCACGGCCCAAGCGTCGAGCCTTATCTGAGGGAAAGCGGAATAGTTGACAATCTGAGGCTTGCGGCTCGCAATCGCGCGGTAAAGGCCCATGTGTTCGGAGGGATCGCCGCGGTATGCCTCGGTGGCTTCTTCGACCGAAGGAAAACTTTTATAGCGAGCGCCGGGCACGCCTTTTATCTGAGCCTCGCACTCCTCCCAGCTGTCATATATACCGGGCGAGAGTCCGTGCCATACCACATAGAACTTGCGGCGGTTAGAGGGTGGTGTACTCATGAGAACTGTAACAGGATTGATATGTCGACGTGGCGCATGTTGAGCATGCGTGCCACTCGCTGATTCACGGGCTTGCCCATGAAGATGTATGCGCCTTTGCGCAGTCCGGGGTTTAGTTTGAGGGCGTTGATGGCGCCGTCGCAGCTCAGCAGTTCGCTCAGCATGGTCATAAATGTATTGCTCATGGCCATGGCGGCGGTACGCGGTACTGCGTTGCCGGCGTTGACATAGCATACTCGGTGCCCCGAGTCGAGCGAGTTGTCGGAGGGCGATGCCAGAGCAAGGTCGCACTGAGGCAGCGAGGGGAATGCTGCGCCTGTGCTGTATTGTGCGGCGAGGTCGAATATTATTACCCCGCGCTTCATTTCCTGAACTATCTCCGCCGAAATCTGAGTGTTGCCGCAGGCTACCACCACATCGGCGCTGCGCAGTGCCGATGCCAGTACTTTAGGATGCAGCGCCGAGGTGATTACACCCGGCCCGAGGTTTAGTCCGGCTCGGCGTAGCGAATAGCAGTCGTTGTCGAACATCCTCACAGTGGCTCCGAGTCCGACAGCGGTCTGTGCGGCGGCCACGGCGTCGAATCCCGAGCCTATTATAGTAACCTCGCACGGCACTACTCCGGCCACTCCGCCCATGAGTATGCCTTTGCCGTGTATGGCGTCGGCCAGCAGCGACGATGCAATGGCCATGGCCGCGCGGCCGTCGATTTCGCTGAGAATGTCGGCGAAAGGCTTGCGCCCGTCGGGGTCTTCAATCATGTCGAGGGCTATGCAGCCGATGTATTTCTGCATAAGCAGGCGCAGTGCCCGCGGGTCCTGCAGCTCAGGGTGGAAGAATGTGAGCAGCAGTGCGCCTCGTCGCATCCTTGTGGCATCGGCATAGCTGATTGCCGGCAGATGAATCACGATGTCGGAGCGCAGTGCGGTATCGCGGTCGGTAATCTGCACCCCCATCCGCGCGTAAGCCGAGTCGGGGTAATGTATGCTTGCTGCAGCACCGGCCTGCATGCGCACCGAGTAGCCGCGCTCCACCAGCACTGCTGCAGCTTCGGGAGTGAGCGGAAAACGTTTTTCGGAGTACGATGTCGAGGCCGGCAGGCCTATGCTGATGCTGCGGGTAGTTGCGGCCGCCTGCAGCAGCATTTCGAGTGGCGTGGGGTCATTCATTATGTGATGGATTTGCGAAGCGTGATATGAACTTGGCTACAGTACTGTCGATTTCCTCGGATGATTCCAGGCGGCTGGAGTCGAAAGTAGCCGCGGCCTGCGCGTAGAAGGGTTCGCGCTCGGCACTGAGGCTGTCGACGCGTCGGTCGATTGCTGCCGGGTCTGTGGCTATGTCGGCGAACATAGGTCTGACTCCTCCGGCCTCGGCCAAGCGCCTGACGAGGCGCTCGCGGCAACATTCGAGGCGTACGGTAAGTCCGGTCCGGTTCATGCGCTCCATGTTGTCGGCATGGCATGGGGTGCCTCCGCCGCAGGCTATTATCTGCGGTTTGTCGCTGTCGATGAGTCGTTGCAGCTCCGAGGCCTCCAGGCGTCTGAAGTGGTCGATGCCATTGCGCTTAATCACGTCGGCCACCGACATTCCGCAACGTAGTTCCACCGCCTCGTCGAGGTCAGTGAACTCGTAGCCTATGCTGCGCAGTGCGCGCCCCAGTGTGCTTTTGCCGCAGCCGGGGAGCCCCATCAGAAATAGCGGGCGTTTCAGGCTCTGAGGTTTTATCATTTCTTTTCCAGGTCTTTCTTCAGCAGGTCGCGGATTTCGGCCAGAAGCTCTTCCTGAGTGGGTCCGGCCGGAGCAGCCGGTTCTTCTTTTTTCTCTTCTTTTTTGAATTTGTTTATCATTTTAATTGCCACGAAAATGCAGAAGGCAATTATAATGAAGTCCACAATGGTCTGTACGAAAGCGCCCCAGGTAATTGCCACCTCGGGAGTTACCACTTCGGTACCATTCATTACCGCGTCTTTGATTACGAACTTGTTTTCGCTGAAATTCAGGCCTCCGGTGAGTACACCTATGCCGGGCATAATCACATCATTTACAAGCGAGCTGACTATTTTGCCGAATGCTCCGCCTATGATAACGCCGACAGCCATGTCGATGACGTTGCCGCGCATGGCGAATTCTTTGAATTCCTTGATGAATTTTCCCATATGATGTTTTGGTTTGGATTTACCTTTTTGAACGTCTGTAGAGCCACAGAGGTTCATTGGCAAAGTTAGCAAAAAAAAACGAATAATTGCAGGCTTGCGCTGTTGAGCCTCGTATTTTTGACGCAGATTTTTACACAAGCTCTTGGATTTTAAAAATTTTTTTAGTAGATGACAAAAATTAAACTTATACTGTTAAATATTTAATTTTTAGGTGATTAAATTTGCAAGAGTCCTTAAAATTTAGTAATTTAAAGGAAAAGTTTGGCGACTTTTCTCCATGAAAACTACTAATTCCAAGGACTCGGTCAAAGTTAACCAAATCCTCCCGATTATGCAAGAGCACTTTGGACAAAGTATGAATCTGGCACGCATAAAACTTATGGCGTTTCTGCTCCATGCACTCTGTGTGGTGCAGACTGTCAGCCTCCACAAACTGGCTGATGCGATGCCTACGGCTGTCGACAAGGATTCCAACCTCGGACGGCTCCAAAGATTCTTTGCCAAGTATGTTCTTGACCTTGACATAATAGCCCGGATGATTTTCTCGCTGCTTCCCGTCAGGACCGGTCTTGTGCTCAGCATGGATCGCACCAACTGGAAGTT
>CAJTRC010000086.1 GCA_910578365.1 uncultured Muribaculaceae bacterium | reverse complement strand
TTACGGAGTATTACGAGAAACTGCATCCGCGTTAAGAACCGCCGTATGCCGAACGGCACGTACGGTGGTGTGAGAGGTCGGTAAACACGAAAGTAGGAGATAAACACCCTATGATTAGTGTTTACCTCCTACTCGATTTTTGTGGTTGTGACGTTAAAAGTTGATGCCGATTTTTATGGTGGCCATGTGCAGGTCGGAGTGGGTTACGATGGCATCAGGTTTGTCGCGATGCTGAATAAAGCTGTAGCCGATACTCATGTATGAACTGAACTTGGCCGTGCGGGCAAAGTTTATGCCCAGGCCGCTATAGGCATACGCGCCGGTAGACTGACGATTGTTCTCCAGATAGTTGAAGCCTATTCCGCCCTTGAGGTCGAGAAACAGCAGCTGTGGAAGGGTATGGAAGTCAGTTGCAATCCTTACATATACCGGAAAAGTGCGGCATGAGTTCGACACCATGATGTCGGCTCCGGTTCCGATGCCTGCGAATTTGAGCCAGCGGTAGCGGATGCCGAACGACAGGTTGAAGTCGAACGACGACATGTCGTTGCCGCTGAGGTCGACCGAGCCGCCTGTTTCAGCACCCCATGCAAACCGGGGCCGTGTGTGCATGGCCGCATCCGGTGTTTCGGCAGCCCGTGCCGGCAGTATGGCACACAGCATCAGTATCAGAAATAGCAGTTTTTTCATTTTAGGTGGAAGTCAGGCTTGTGTGAGTACCAGGCAACTCCAGGGGTCGCCTTCGGGCGATACGGTGCGTGCCGCCTCAGTGAGGCCGTAGGGCGCGGCAGCCTCGAGTACAACGGAGATGTCGTGCTCGTAGAATCCGCTGAGCAGCATCATGCCTCCGGGGCGCAGTCGCTCGGCGTAGGCGGCTATGTCGGCGGTTATTACATTGCGGTTGATGTTGGCCACGAATACATCGGCCGGAGCTACGTCGGCCAGTGCCGAGGCGTCGCTGTTGATGAGTTTGATATGCTGCTGAGAGTTCAGAGCTATGTTGTCGACAGCGTTAGCATATGCAAAGCTGTCGATTTCTATGCCTGTCACAGGCGTCGCGCCGCGCATGGCGGCCAAAATGGCCAGGATGCCGGTGCCGGTACCCATGTCGATAAGACTTTTGCCTTTGAGGTCCATCTGCAGCAGGTGAGTGAGTATCAGGGTGGTGGTGGCGTGGTGGCCGGTGCCGAAGGCCATCTTTGGGTCGATGACGATGTCGTATTCGGCCCGGGGCACATCGGAGTGAAACGAACTGTGTACCACACAGCGCCCGGCAATTACAATGGGCTTGAAGTAGTTGCGTTCCCACTCCTGGTTCCAGTCGCGGCCTTTGATGAGCTTGTGGCTGACTGCGGCCACCGGCCCGAGCGGAAAGTCGGCCAGAACACGTTCGACGGCTTCAGCCGAGAACAGGGCGGAAGGCACATAGGCTGTCAGGCCCGAAGCGTCGGGAACAAAACTTTCGTAAGCCTCGTCAGCGAGCATGCCGGCCAGCAGGTCGGTGGCGTCTTCCGAGGCGTTGTCTATATCAATTCGCAGTTCGTAGTAATCGTTCATAGTGGTGCTAATTTGCCACAAAATTAACGAAAAAAAACGAAACTACGTCTATTTTTCGGAAAAAATAGGCTTGATTCGGCGGTATATCTTAATGGCTAAAACGGCATAGTCGATAAAGCTCAGGGTGCCGAACAGCATGCGTGCGTTGCGCATCGAAATGAGCTTATTCTCGTTTTTGATGCTGCGGGCAGTATCGGCGAGCCGTGTTTTCTGAGCTTCGATACGTGCCTGTGTCCGCACACGCTGATATACCAGCTGGTCGAAGTCGTAGCCTCTCCAATTATCGTTTTTGGCGGATTTGTTCATTTTTCAGGCTTGGGTGCTAACAGCCGCGACAGATAGCGGCATATCGGGTTGAGAATAAGTTGACGCTTGAAAATAATTATCACCAGTACCAGCACTATGTAGAAACATGCCACCCACAGATATGCGAAGTGCTCGGCAATGGTGGTGGCCAGCAGGTGGCCAATGCCAATGGTGATGAAAAACAGCGCCATAGAGCCGAATATAATCAGCAGTGCGCCGTACACGATTGCGGTGCCGAGCAGGGTGAGTTTCTCGGTAGTGGTGAGGCGCGCGCTTTCGAGGTGCAGTAAGGTGAATCTGCGCAGGGTAGCGTAGATGCGTTTAAGTGATTCGTTTGTGGTTCTGTCGCTCATAATGCTTGGTGATGAATTAAAAGGGGGCCGCGGATTCGCCGCCATGGCAATTCCGCGGCCCTTCCCGGTTGTAATCTATTGTTTGCCTTCTTCGATTTCGGTGGCAATCATTTCAACGAAATCGTCGAGCTTAGTCGAGGGCAGGATGCCCTTTTTACGAAGGAGGGTCTTGATTCTGAAGCGAAGGTCTTCACCGCTTTCAGGAGTAAGCAGGGCTGCGATGGCTGCGCCTGCCACAGCTCCGCCCAGAAATGTCAGCAGGCCTTTCATCTGGTAGCTTCTTTGATGTCGGCCTCAAGCTGGTCGGCGAGTTGCTCGATTTTGCTCTTTTTCAGACTCGGACAACGCTCCTTGATGAAGTCGGTGATGTCTTCGCGGGTTTTGCTGCCCGACTGGGGTGCGAGAAGAAGGGCGGCTGCTGCGCCTACGAGTGCGCCTCCAAGGGCTGCGGCTACTAAATTGAGAGTTTTCATACTGTGTTTGTATTTTTAGTTAGTGATGTGGCGATTAACGCTGTTGAAGTTATAACAACACAGTTATGAAATAGTTCGCTTATTGCTGAAGTTCTTTATTGACGCACCGATTTTTTTGTGTATGACACAGGGCCGCATGTTGTGCGGCCCTGTGTCATGTTGAGTCTTGGCAGTCAGTTGTTTCAGTCGTTGAGCGGCACTGCGTAGTATGCCTGCTGTCCGTCGGGATATATGCCCGATATGAACATGACCTTGTCGCGCGAGTCGCTCTGGCGTATGGCCTTGTAGAGCTTGGTTACAGTATCGGCCTTGTCGATTCGCTGTCCGTTGATCATTAGTATGATAAAGTTTTTCTTCATGCCGGCTTCGGCGAAGCGACCGTCGGGGTCGACCGATTTCACGGTCACGCCGTGGCTGAGTCCGAGGCTCTTGAGCATTGTTTCGTCAGCATCGGCCATTTCGGCTCCAAGCGACTCGGGCGAGTCGGGACGAGTCACGGCTGTGTTTCCGTGATTATTGCGCAGGGTTACGGTAGAAACATTGCGCTTGCCGTCGCGTATGTAGGTCACTGTCACTTTGCTGCCGGGGCTGAATTTAGTTATGGCTTCCTGTAGCTGAGCGGTAGAGAGGGTGGGGTAGTTGTCGAGGGCAATAATGATGTCGCCTTTCTGCAGCTTGGCTTCTGCAGCAGCCGAGCGATCCTGAACTTCGGCCACATAGATGCCGGAGTTGGTGCCCTGGATTTCCTTTTCCTTCACCAGCTCGGGTGTGAGTTCCATGAACGATATTCCCAGATATGCGCGCTGTACGGCACCGAACTGCTTGAGGTCGGAAACCACCTTCTGTACTATTGAGGTGGGAATGGCAAAGGAGCAGCCGGCATAGTTGCCGGTCGAGGAGTATATGGCAGCGTTTATGCCCACCAGTTCGCCGTTGAGGTTCACCAGAGCGCCGCCCGAGTTGCCCGAGTTGACTGCGGCATCGGTCTGGATATACGATTCGATGCCGCGGGCACCCTGTCCGAACTGAGCCGATATGTTGCGAGCCTTGGCGCTTACGATGCCGGCGGTTACAGTGCTGGTGAATCCGAATGGGTTGCCCACGGCGAGTACCCATTCGCCTACAAGCAGGTTCTCGCTGTCGCCGAACGGAATCACGTGGAGGTCGTCGGGAGCATCTATTTTAATCAGAGCCAGGTCGGTGACCTCGTCGGTGCCTATAACTTCGGCGGAGTAGTTGCGGTTGTCGTTCAGAGTTACTTCGAGGCGCTCGGCGTCGGCAATCACGTGGTTGTTGGTTACTATATATCCGTCGCCGCTTATGATTACACCCGAGCCGAGTCCAATCTGCCGCTGTTCGGCCTTGGGCTGCTCCTGCTGACGCTGCTGGCGGCCACCGCGTGGCGAGCCGAAGAAGAATTCAAAGAAAGGGTCGTCGACAAAGGGGTCGTAACCGCCGCGGTTTCCATAGCTCTGGCGTGGGGTAGCATAGCTTTTCACGCTCACTACACCGTTGACGGTTTCGGCCGCGGTGTTGGTAAAATCGTCCTGATATATCACGCGCCCGGTAGTATGATGGCGTTCGCGCTTCTCATTGTTGTTGCTGCCGCTGTTATCCTGGGCTGCCATAGAGCATGCCGACAGCAGCATTGCTGAGGAGATGATTACTGACAGAATTTTCATAGTGTATGAAACTTATTAGAGGATTGAATTTAAAATTTACTGCAAATATATAGTATAGAAGCGAATTACGGACGAATCAGGTAGTAACTTTAGTAAAAATTGGCATGAAATAAGTGTATTGTTAACGCTCAATGGCATAATGTTAAATGTTAAACGGAGAATGTTAAATTAACAAACTGGCTCTAAAACCGTTAAAAATTTGCTCTAAAGACCAAGAGTTTGTACCTTTGTAATATGAAGCATCGTGGAATACATATTATAATATACATGGCGGCAATGCTGCTGTTGCTTGCATCGTGCGGCAGCAGTCGCAAGACGACCGTCGTGCGGCCCACGGACAACGACATAGTACTGTCCGAGCGCAATAAACCCAAGCGCCACAACGGCGAGCCCGTATTCGATGTCGACAGCCGTCTGGCGGAAAAGATTGTGAAAACGGCCCGCAAATGGCTCGGCACCCCCTACCGCTACGGAGGCAAAGACCGCAAGGGTACCGACTGCAGCGGCATGACCATGAGCGTGTTCGGCGAAGCTGCCGCAGTGGCGTTGCCACGTAATTCCGCCGCCCAGTACGAATATTGTGTAAGCATAGGCCACGAAGATTTGCAGCCCGGCGACCTGGTTTTCTTCTGCGGTAAAAGAGGCGGACCGGTCAATCATGTCGGACTTTATATAGGGGAGCGGCGCATGATTCATGCATCATCATCGCGCGGAGTAATCGAAAGTAGCCTCGACGAACGCTATTGGCTCACACACTATTACGGGTCGGGGCGTGTCAATGCCGTAACCTATGCAATGACCGGGGGCAAATCGTCGCGTAAATCAAGCAAGAAGGCCGCAGCTCATGAAGTGCCGGTCCGAGTGGACCCACAGCCGGCGGACTATGCCATAGCCGAGGACAAGCCGGAGCTGAATCAGGCTGTAGAACCCATACCGGCTGTTGTCGAAGCACAGGTTGTACCTGAGCAGCCTGAGCAGCCTGAGCAGCCTGAGCAGCCGGAAAAACCGCAGTCCCTTTCGGATTCAGATGAATCGCCCACCGCCGACGAAATCAGCAATGAGGTTAAAGCCGCCTTTGGCTCTAAATAACTTGGAGCCGTGAAACGTACTGCGCTGATACTTGTGTTGCTTTTCCTGGGGACAGCCCTGCTTCGGGCCGACGGTATGCGCTATATACGTGGCGTGGTGCGCGATTCGGTGAGCGATGAGCCCCTGAACCATGCGTCGGTGACTATCGACAAAAGCAGCACCGGTGCTATCACCGACAATGACGGCATTTTCGAAATGTCAATTCCCTCCAAGGCAAAGTTTCTGACAGTCAGTTGTCTGGGTTATGAGAAAAAGACGGTGGCCGTAAACAGAAGTACGCTAAATCTTTATGCGGTATACCTCTCGCCAAAGTCCGAAGTGCTCGGCGAGATAAAAGTGGAGCGGGCAGCTTACAGCAAAAAAAATAATCCGGCGGTCGACTTCGTCAGGCGGCTCAAAGAGCGCGGACATCTCACCGATCCTCGTCGTAAGCCATATTATAATTATCGTAAATATCAGCGTATTACGATAGCTCTTAATGAGTTCGATTCGGTAAAGTACGCGCCGTTGCTGCGTAAGTTTCCGTTTCTGATTCAGAATGTGGATACATCGGAGGTTTCGGGCAAGCCCATTCTGAATCTGTCGGTAAAAGAGAGTCTGAGCGATGTGCATTACCGCCGCCATCCGGAAGCCGAACGAGAGGTGCCGATAGGCTTCCGCAGCGAGGGTATCGACGAGATAACCGATGCCAAGTCGATGCAGGTTTTTCTCGAAGATGCTCTGCGCGAAATCGATCTTTACGACAACGATGTGAACATACTGAAGAACCGCTTTGTGAGTCCGCTGAGCAAAATAGGCCCTGATTTCTATCGCTATTATCTTACGGATACGGTTGCAATCGACGGTCAAGACTGTATTACACTGGCGTTTTATCCGCGCAATAAGTCCATGTTCGGCTTCAACGGACATGTGTACGTGCCGGTGGGCGACAGCACCATGTTCATACGCAAGGTCGACATGACGGTTCCCTCCGATATCAATCTGAATTTTGTGGAAAAACTTTATATCAGTCAGAAATTCCGCCGCGGAGCTGACGGCAGCCGCCTGATAGAGTCGGACGACATGACCATGGAACTGCGTGCAGTTCCGGGAACCCCCGTTGTGTATGTGCGGCGCCGTCTGGCCTACGCCGACCATGATTTCGCCGCCGTCGACGATAGTCTGTATCGTCATGCCGTGACCGCCGACAGTCGCACTCTTAGGCGCGACAGCCTCTTCTGGGAGCAGGCACGCCTCACAGCCATGCCGCAGGCCGAAAACGGAGTAGGGCAGCTTATGCAGCGCCTGCGCAAGGTGCCGGTGTACTATTGGGGCGAGAAATTTCTCAAAATAATGGTGTCGGGCTACGTAAACACCGGCAGGGACAGCAAGTTCGACTACGGCCCCGTAAACACATCGGTAAGTTACAATACCGCCGAAGGAGTGCGTCTGAGGGCCGGTGGCATGACTACAGCCAATCTAAGCCGACGCTGGTTCGGACGCGGATATGTGGCCTACGGCTTCCGCGACCACAAGTGGAAGTACTGTGCCGAGGCAGAGTACTCTTTCCGCGACAAGGAATATCATTCGCGTGAGTTTCCGGTGCAGTCGTTGCGCCTTACACATCGGTATGACCTCGACCAGATAGGCCAGCACTATCTTTATACCAATGCCGACAATATGTTTTTGTCGCTCAAGCGCATGAGCGATACCCGTGTGACATATCACCGTGTGACATCGTTCGACTGGACCTGCGAGCTGGCCAACAATTTCAGTTTTGTTCTCGGTCTTAAGCACGAACGTCAGGAGGCCACGCGCTGGCTGCCTTTTGTCGACGGCTACGGCAACCGATTAGGGCACTACAACGAAAGCAGTGTCAGCCTGCAGTTGCGTTACGCGCCAGGCGAAAAATTTTATCAGACCAAGACACACCGCATACCTGTAAATCTCGACGCGCCGGTATTTCAGCTTACCCATACATTGGCATTCAAAGGCTTTGCCGGAAGCCGTTTCGACATAAACAAAACCGAACTGAGTGTCGGCAAGCGGTTCTGGCTTTCAGCCTTCGGCTATATCGATGCTATAATCAGCGGCGGACATGTATGGAGTAGGTCGCCCTATCTCAACCTGCTTATACCCAATGCAAACTTGTCGTATACTATCCAGCCCGAGAGTTTCGCCCTGATGAATCCGATGGAATTTATCAACGACAGTTATGCGCAGTGGGACCTCACATATTGGGCCAACGGACTCCTGTTCAATCAGATACCATTTGTTAAGAAAGCCAAATTGCGCGAGGTGGTAAGTTTCCGCGGGCTTTATGGCCATCTGAGCCGCCGCAACGATCCGCAGTGCAATCCGGAGCTTTTCCGCTTCCCCTCCGATGCCGACACCCGCCCCATGAATCAGGGGCCATATATGGAAATATCAGTTGGTATCGACAATATACTCCGCTGTCTGCGCTTGGACTATGTATGGCGTCTGACTTATCGGCGCACCGATTACCCGGTCGACCACAGCGGCCTGCGCCTGGCCTTGCACTTCACATTCTGAACAAAGGGCAATTTTGATGATATTCTTCGGCGTCGGCATTGTTGTCGGCGTCGGCAGCTCCTGCCTTGGGCTTGGCTTGGCGAACGTGATTTTAATTTTGCTTTGTCAAATTTAATTTGTATCTTTGTGTGTTTAAAGCGCTCTTTTCGAAAGGAAAGGGTGCGGTCTATGTTTATAACAATCGAAAATACAGATGCTTAAAAGGTTT
>CAJTRC010000085.1 GCA_910578365.1 uncultured Muribaculaceae bacterium | reverse complement strand
TGCTCGCCGAAGCATCGGAATCCCCTCCCGAAGTACCTGAAAACGGCTGAGGGGGCTTGTCAAATACAAAAAGTAAGCCCAACTTCTGCCGTTCAGGAAGTTGGACTCACTCTTATATGGTTTAGCGGACAGTAATAATTTATTATCTATGCGTGGATTGGCGGCGTGATGCAGTCACATTACAAATGAGAACATGAAAGGCCGCACTGACAGGGGGCGGCCTTTCATGTTCTCGGGAGGGAGGAGAATGTGATTAAGAAAATGAAGTTAGTAGAGATTGTTTATGAAGCTGAAGGCACGGATTTAACGTTCTTCCGGCGCAGGCATACGCCTGTTGCGGTGGAACTTGTTGAGATTTCTTATAATCTGCATTTCGGCGGGTTTCAGCCGTGCCAATTGTTTCGGGTTAAGTATTTGCTTGAATTTATCGTAATAGTCCTGCTCGATTTCGCCTTCGAATTTTTTCTGTTCGAACAGTCGCTGTGAGTATGCTTCGAGGGCCACATCGCTGATTTTTGAATCGGCATCCACTTTCTGACAGATGTCGCGGAATTCGTCGTTGAGAGCTTCAAGCCTGTCGTTCATCTCGTCGTACAGAGCAAAGAATCGAGTCTGCTGGTCGGCAGAAAGGTCCAAGTCCTTAGCGAGGAATTTATGCCGGTATTCGATAAGCTGTTCTCGTCCGCGCTGCTGGCGGCGTTCGTTTTCGGGCTTCTGAGCATTGGAGCAGAGAGCCACAGCCATGAGCATTATAATTAATATTTGGCGTATATTCATAAATTACTGGAAGTTTTCGGGGAGGTTATGAATACTTTCGCTGTCGATATCGTTGTCGTCGGGCATTGGCAGACTGTCGAGGTCGACATAATCGTCGGAGAGTTCGTCAATCAGGTCCCACTGGTTCAGCTCATCGGCCACATATTCTTTCATGAACTGTTCGTCGCCCAGAGCGTCGGCGAGCTCGGGATAGCTTTCGATAGACAGAGGGTCGGCCGGGGAGCTCATAAGGCTGAACATTTTAAGCATACACCATACACCGGCGAACATTGCGGCCATATATGTATAGGGCCGTATTTTCTGCCAAAATGTACGCGGCATGGCTACGACTGTGCCGTCCGATTCAATTTCGGGTCGTTCAGGCAGCGATGCTGTCATGCGAGCAGCGAAGTCGGCGAAGTAGCCCTCGGGCACGCTAATACCGTCGTTGCCTTTGATTTTGCCTAATATATCGTTGGATTCTTTCATGACTTTTGCTTGTTGTTTATATTTTTGACTCAAGCAGTTCTAAAAGGTTTAATTCTCTGAAAAAAATTGTTCGATTTTTTTTACCGCAAGATGGTATGAGGTCTTAAGGGCGCCTACACTGGTGCCGAGGATTTCCGAAATCTGCTCGTATTTCATGTCGTCGTAGTACTTCATGTTGAACACGAGCCGCTGCTTTTCGGGCAAGCGGGCCACAGCCTGGCGCAGCTGTAGGGCCAGTCTGTCGCCGTCGATGTGTTCGTCGGCCTCTATTTCGTTTATGAGTTGCTGCTGCTGGTCATCGATACTGATGCTTTGGCGGCGGCGTTCGCGTTCGAGAAAGCTTATGGCTTCGTTTATAGCAATTTTGTACAGCCATGTCGACAGCCTGGCTTCGCCGCGGAAGTTCTCCAGCGAGCTCCAGGCTTTGATGAAGGTGTTCTGCAGCAGGTCATCGGCATCGTCGTGACGCGGCACCATACGGCGTATCTGCCGATACAGAGGCTCGGAATACAGGCGCACCACCTGACCGAATGCCTGACGGCACTGCGACGGTTGCCGCAGCCGGTCGGTTAACATGAGTTCTTCTTCTGTGCTGATAACTGCCATGATTGGTGTGGTGTAATATGCTTTCGAGTTCAAATTTACGTTTTTTTTTTCAGTTTCCGCGCTTTCGGGGGCAAGTTTAAGCATTTTTTGCCAAATTAGGCGTATCTTTGCACAGTGAAACGATATATACCTATTATTATAGCCGCATGTATGCCCGTGGTGGCTGCGGCGCAATCCGATTCGCTGGTCAACGGACACCGGCTGCTGCGCCAGGTGGAGGTGGAGGGTGTGAAGCAGACCATCCGCTCCGATGCCATGGCTGTGACCGATATTTCGCAGGCCATGGTAAACCGTCTGGGTATTTCGGCCATAAAGGATGTGGGCGAGATTGCCCCTAATTTTTATATGCCCGACTATGGTTCGCGCATGACTTCGAGTGTTTATGTGCGTGGTCTTGGCTCGCGCATGGATCAGCCTGTGGTTGGCCTGCAGGTCGATGGTGTACCTTATTTAAATAAGGATGCTTTTGACTTTGATATTTTTGATATAGCCTCGATTGAGGTTCTGCGCGGCGCCCGCGCCACCCTTAACGGCCGCAACAGCATGGGCGGCCGCATAGTGGTAACTACGATGTCGCCGTGGCAGACCGAGGGTGTGCGCGCACTGGTGGAATATGGCCGCTTCAACAGCCTGCGCGGCGGTGCGGGCTGGTACGGCAGGCTGTCGCCCACCATGGCCACAGCGGTCACCGCCCAGTACAGCGCAGGCAATGGTCCATGGCGCAACAGTCACACCAACGAACGTGTGGGCGACAACCGCCAGGCCGACGGCCGCTGGAAACTATCGTGGCGCCCCAATACATGGCTGTCGCTTACCAACACGGCCTCGCTGAGCGAGGCCACGCAGGACGGCTACCCTTACCGCTCGCTGGAGCTGCCCTCGATTGCCTACGCCGATACATGCTCGTACAGGCGCCTGCTTTTCGCCGATGGCCTTACGGCTGTCTTCGCCGGGAAACGAATGGTGGTGACCTCGACAACTTCGTTCCAGTACATGAGCGATGACATGCGCCTGGACCAGGACTTTCTGCCCGATGACTATTTTACACTACGCCAGAAGCGCCACGAATTCACCTTCTCGGAAGATATGTTCGCCAAGGGCTCGCGAGGCAGCTACGACTGGCTGGGCGGTGTGTTTGTGTTCAGCCGTTCTACCGACATGCATGCTCCGGTGACCTTCAAGGACACCGGCATATCGGAACTGATTGAGGACCGCCGCAACGGCTTCAATGTTGAGAACCCCATCGAATGGTTCACACGCCGCTTTACTCTTGGCAGCGACTTTGAAATTGGCAACACGGGTTTCGCCCTCTATCACCAGAGCACCTACACTCTTGGCGACTGGGTGTTCGACGCCGGCGTGCGCTGGGATATCGAGCACTCCACCCTCAGCTACCACAGCTACTGCAATACCGGCTACAACACCTGGCATATACTGCCCGACGGCAGCCGCGAACTGCAGAGCCGCACTCCGGTTGTTATTGACGACCGCGACCGTTTGAGCCAGACTTTCAACGAGTTGCTGCCCAAGCTCACCATTTCCTGGCACCGCCCGTGGGGCCACATCTACGCCGATATAACCAAGGCCTACAAGGCCGGAGGCTTCAACACGCAGATGTTCAGCGATGTACTTCAGCAACGCATCATGAACATAATGGGCATGGGCATGCAGTACAGCCTCGACGAGATTGTGAGCTACAAGCCCGAAAAGAGCTGGAACTACGAGCTGGGCGCCTCGGCGTCGCTGGCCGGGGGATGCCTCGACCTCAGTGCCACGGCCTTTGTAATCGACTGCCGCGACCAGCAGCTGACCGTATTTCCCGACGGCTCCACCACCGGACGCATCATGACCAATGCCGGACGTACCCTGAGCCGCGGTCTGGAACTCAGCGCCGACTGGGCCGCACTGGAGCAACTGAAATTACGCGGTGCATGGGGCTACACCAAGGCCACCTTCACCGAATTCAACAACGGCATAAGCGACTTCAGCGGCAAACGAGTGCCTTATGCCCCGGCCAACACGCTGTATCTGGGCGCTGTATGGACGCCGGGAGTAGACATCGCCGGAGTCCGTCCGGTACTTGATGTGAACCTGCGCTGTGCCGGCGACATTTATTTCGACGAGGCCAACACAGTGCGCCAGCCATTTTACGCCGTACCGAATTGTTCGCTGACACTCAACGCCGAGCACTGGAGCATGCGCCTGTGGGGGGAAAATATCAGCAACACCCGCTACAGCACGTTCTACTTTGTGTCGATAGGCAACGCCTTTGTACAGCAATCACGCCCATGGAGTATCGGCGCCACGCTGCGGCTGAGAATATGAGCAAGACTTCCAAAATCGTACAAAACAGGTCCGGCAATTGTATAAAAAAATATCTTTTAACCTTTGGCGGAGTCCGGAGTGTTGCATGAATAAATTACAATTTGTACTTTTGCAATTCATTTAATCCATACAAGTACAAATAATGAAATTTTTCAGCACTCTCACCGCAATTACAGCAGGCCTCGCGCTCTGCTTCAGCCTAAGCTCATGCAACAACAGTGACCAACCCGAGGAGTTCAAAGTTCAGCAGCAAATCACTGACTCGTTTATACATATCAGCGATTTAAGTGGCATGCAGTCAGAAATGAACTACAAGGGAGTAAGCTATAACATTATCTACGACTATGTCGAAGCCACCGCCGATGTCACCATAAAGGGCCTCAAGCTGCCCGGTGACCAGCAGTTCCCGGCACTATCCATCACCAAAATTCCATTCAAGGTAACCAACGACGGCTCCAGAGTACTCGAAGGCAGCAATCTGGCCGCCACCAGCACCGGTTTTGCCGAGTCGCAGCTGTTCAACTCGTTCAAAATGGTTGTATCCGACCGCCTTATCGACAACTACTACTTCCCGGCTGTATGCATCGAATACACCGTCAACAGCACTTACAAGGCAACAGGCAGCATCTTGTCGCAGATATTCGTGGGCACTACCGTGACAACCGACATCAACGGCCATAGCTTCTCGAACGAAACTCCGGCATACGTACTTGAGCTCGACCCGCAGACCATGAAGGCCGCACTGACCATCAACAATGCCAAGTTCATTCAGAGCATGCCCGCCCAGACCATGACATTCGCCGGCATTCCCTACACTGTAAGCGACAACGGCATCGTAACCCTCGAATCAACCGAAACCATCATACCCACCATCAACAAGGTTGAATTCAAAGCCTTCCCCATCTCCGACCTTAAAGCCGAGTACAATCTCACCACAGGCATGAATCTGAATTTCGTCTGCAGCATCGACAAAAGCCAGATGAAACCCGAAATGGCCGACAAAATCGAAGGCTCGCCCTTTACAGTAAACGCCAAGCTGCCTTTCATAAAAAAGTCATCCAACGAAGCTCAATAATATTCTCTCTCTCATTCACGGCCGCACCATCAAGGGCGGCCGTGAAATCATTTAAACTGCTATCATGAAAACAAATCTCAGCTCACAAATCAAACTCGACCGTGTGCCCCGAAGGTATTACGCACCTGAAAGCGACCTTGAATTAGCCGCACTCACACGCGAGGAAAAGGTACATACAATTATTTACGAAACACCCGACGATGCCAGCGAACAGCTTGCACACCGTATCGCCGACGAAATCCGCCGCTGCGTAGCCGCCAAGAACCGTTGTGTGATGGCTTTAGGCGCCGGCCGCTCCACACATCCTGTATATGCCCGCCTGATAGCCATGCACCAGCGCGGTGAACTGTCGATGGACCGTGTGACTATATTCAACATAAGCGAATTTTTTCCGCTTACTCACGAAGGCCCGTCGACCCTGGCCTGCCTGCGCCAAGTGCTTCTCGACCATGTGAACGTACGCGAAAGCAATATCCACTCGATAAACCCTGCTGTGACCATGGAGTCGATGTTCGACTACTGCAAGGAATACGAGCGCAAAATAGCCGACTGCGGCGGCATTGACATAACCGTATGCGAAATCGGCCCCGGCGGTTCGCTTGCATTCAACGAACCGGGTTCAACCGCTACCTCGCACTGCCGCCTGGTACTTCTGAGCGCCGAAGAGCACCAGATGGTACAGAATGCCTACAAGTGCGACGAATGCCCGGCAACTGCAATTACTCTTGGCCTGGCCAACCTGCTGTCGGCCAACTCGGTGATGTGCATGGCATGGGGCGAAAACTCGTCGAAAGTGGTCGAAGAGGCCATCGAAGGCCCTGTGACCGACTCCGTACCGGCCAGCTTCCTGCAGATGCACCAGAACGCCCATATCACTCTTGACCTGTCGGCAGCCGACGACCTCACCCGCATATCGCACCCCTGGATGGTCACCAGCTGCGAATGGACTTCCAAGCAGGTGCGCCGCGCCATTGTGTGGCTCTGCGCTGTCACCGGCAAACCAATCCTCAAACTCACCAACAAGGACTACAACGACCATGGTCTGGGCAGCCTCGTTGCCACCTATGGCTCGGCTTACAATGTAAACATACAGGTATTCAACGAACTGCAGCATACCATTACCGGCTGGCCCGGCGGCAAGCCCAATGCCGACGACACCTCGCGCCCCGAGCGTGCCACCCCCTACCCCAAGCGTGTGATTGTGTTCTCGCCCCACCCCGACGACGACGTGATTTCGATGGGCGGCACTCTCAAACGCCTCGTCGATCAGGGCCACGACGTACACGTGGCATACGAAACCTCGGGCAACATTGCCGTAGGCGATGAGGATATGATGCGCTACTTCCTGATGATGGACAAGATTGCGCCCATGTTCGGCTTCGATACCGAGGAATATCTGAATCTGAGCCGCAACGTACATGCCGGCGTGAACGCCAAGCGCTCCATGACCGATGTCGACTCTCCCGAAGTACGCGAAATCAAAACCATGATTCGCCAGTCCGAAGCATCGATTGCATGCTCGTACATAGGTGTAAAGCCTGAGAATGTACATTTCTTGCGCCTGCCGTTCTATGAAACCGGCACTGTAAAGAAAGGCGATCTGTCGGAACGCGACATCAACATTGTAAAAGACCTGCTCGAAGAGGTTAAGCCCCACCAGATATTCGTGGCCGGTGACCTTGCCGACCCTCACGGCACCCACCGCGTCTGCACCGATTCTGTTCTGGCCGCCATCGACGAACTCAAGGACGAGGCCTGGATGCAGGATTGCCGCATATGGATGTACCGCGGAGCCTGGGCTGAATGGGAAATCGACCACATAGAAATGGCTGTGCCCATATCACCGGAGGAACTACGCTTCAAACGCAATTCTATTCTAAAGCACCAGAGCCAGATGGAGAACGCACCCTTCCTGGGCGACGACGACCGCCTCTTCTGGCAGCGTGCCGAGGAGCGTAACCGCGCTACAGCAAAGCTCTACGAGAGCCTGGGTCTGGCATCGTACGAAGCCATGGAGGCATTCGTGCAGTACCATCCGCTGTAATTAAGAGGGTATTTAATATTTATTATTAAACACCCTCTAAATACTCATACAAAGTACACTGAGGACTCACAGAGATTATTTAGACTATAGAGCTAAATTTTTCTCTGTGAGTCCGCTGTGTATTCTGTGGCCGTTAACAGATTTTATGTGGTTGCAGACGAATAGCAACTACGTAAATTTGCGGCATGGAAATACACAAGCAAATGGCGTTTGAGAAATCTCGCCGAAATATCACGGAAATTATTGTACACTGCACAGCCACCCCGGCCGGACGCCGGGTAAGCGTGGCCGACATCGACAGCTGGCACCGCCAAAGAGGTTTCAACGGCATCGGCTACCACTATGTTGTAGAGCTCGACGGCCATATTGCCCAAGGACGCCCGGTGCATTTAGCCGGCGCCCACTGCAAGGGGCATAACAGCAACTCGATAGGAGTGGTGTACGTAGGAGGTCTGGATGCCGATGGCCGCGCCGCCGACACTCGGACGGCGGCCCAACGAAATGCCCTAATAGCTCTGCTGAGTCAATTGCGACGAATCTACCCGGGAGCTGCAATACACGGCCACCGCGACTTCGCAGCCAAGGAATGCCCTTGTTTCAATGCCACCAAAGAGTACGCCGCACTATGAGAACGGCAATCATACTCTCAGCCTTACTGCTGACGGCGTGCGGCAGCAGACAACACAGCGTGCGTGAGTCGGCTGAGCTGGATTTCAACAAACAGGTATGTCTGAAGGATTCGCTGGAGGCCTATATGCGTATTGACAGCCGCACGGAAATCGACTCGCTGAGCATAAGCATGGGGCTTGACTCATTGCAACGACCTACCAACGCGAGTTCGGGATAAGGAACACCATAAAAAAGTTGAATCGGCAGCTTAAAAAAGTTGCCGATTCTCTTGGTAATATTACTGATATTTAGTAATTTAGAGGTACTAAACAATAAATACTGTATCATGATTACCGAAAG
>CAJTRC010000084.1 GCA_910578365.1 uncultured Muribaculaceae bacterium | reverse complement strand
TTCCGTGCGCTCGAAGCGCACCATCTCAAATAGTTCGTCCATGCCCTCGGGCAGGCACATCCATATTGCATCTGCGGTTTTCATGCTACAAATTTAACACTTTCCGAGAAATTACATGCACCGGGTTCTCGGCTTGAGCCGGAGAAACTCACCTTTGTGAAAAAAGCAGATGTTTCGGAGCAATTGGCCGCCGATGAAATCCGTATCGTTGTCGCGCCTGAGTCCGTGACTGTACAGGGACTTCCAGCCGGTACATCGCTGACCCTCGCTGATTTGCAGGGCCGTGTACTTGCCACAGCCGCTGCCGGCGCTACCGGCGAGGCTACAATAGCTACAGGCAGCCTGCCGGGCGGTGTATATATAGTCGCCGCGGCCAATGGCCACGTATTCAAAATTTATAAGTAAGCAATATAAATTAATCTCACAACTTACTTAAGACGTAAAACCCATAAAATCACGCATTATGAACAAATTTACACTCGTAGCTACGGCTCTGATGTTGCCTGCATTCGCCTTTGCCGGAAAACAGCAGGTAAAGCCCCTCGACGCTCCGGTGGCTAAAGTAGCCGCATCGTCAGAGATTGAATCATATACCTGGAAAGACCTTGGCGAAGGCACCTTTTCCGATTTCGTACTCAGCAACCTGTTCGTAGGCATTTTCAACGAGCCGGTAAAGGTGATGGTGCAGGAAAGTGAGCAGAAACCGGGTGTGTACCGGCTGGTAAATCCATGGCAGAAAAACGACAACGTAAATTTCAACGACGAACTCAATTACCTTGTGATAGATGCCTCTGACCCTGACTATGTAATGGTGCCGGCCCAGCAATCGCCTGTAGCTGACGCACAGGAAGGCGAAACATGGTACTGCTCGTATACCGACTGGGCGGTGAATGTAGTCGGAATTGATAAGGAAACATTCTTCAGCCTTCAGCCCGACAAGGTGCCGCAGCTTCGTGACGGTGTGATAAAATTCTCGCGGAACACCATGGCTGTGATGTATCCTTACGGCACCGGAGCCGAGTTCGAACCCGGCACATGGTCGTATACCAATATGGAATATGAAGGCTATCTGGCGTTGCCGGGTGCATCCGGTGAAGACGTGGAAGACTGGGTATCGATAGGCAAGGGCCGCTTTCTGGAAGGATTCCTCGAAACTATTTTTGATGAGGACTATGTGCCTGAGGAGCGTGAAGTGGAAATAATGGAAAACAAGACTGTGGCGGGAGTGTACAAGGTGGTAAAGGCATTCCAGGCAAGTGCACCAACCGGCCGTGACCTGATAATCGATGCCCGCCAGCCCGGTTTCGTAAAGGTTGAGGAGCAGAATACAGGCGTGAATTCCACCAACGGATGGGTATATATCCTCAGCGTGTCGACCAACGGCATGTTCTCCGATTATGAAAGTATGGTAACATGGAATCCGGATTACGCGTCGCGTAATATCACAATGGACGAAAAAGGCATATACTTCCCCAAGAACTCGATTCTGCTCTATTTCCCGCAAACCGGCAATGCATCCGTGTATACCAATCCAAATGCTGTGGACAGCTACCTGCTCTTCCCGGAGTCGGACGGCGTAGGTCATGTGTCGGCCGACGAATCCGACGCTCCGGTGATGTATTTCAACCTTCAGGGCATGCGCGTGGAATCGCCGCAGCCCGGACAGCTTGTGATAGTACGCAAAGGCTCCGTTACCTATAAGACAATAATCCGATAAGTAAGTCTTAATATAAAATAATTTCACGACTTACGTAACCAATTTTTATCAGTATAAGTATAATAGATTATGAAGAAGAAACATTTATATCCTCTGTTGCTGGCATTGTCGCTGACTGTCGTGGCACAGGACTACAACCTGATTATCCGCACCAAAAGCGGCGATACCATCACTGTGCCTACCGACGACATAGAGCAGATGGATTTCGCGGAAATAGTACAGTCAGGCGGTCAGCTGAAAGCTCCCGAATTGACTTACGAGCAGCTGTCGGAGGATTCATTCAAAATGTCGTGGTCAACTGTCGAGGAGGCCAACGGATATTTCTGGAATTTAGATGGCGCAAGCACCAGCTATACCAGCCAAACATCGTATACATTTACAAAATTGAGTGAAGGCTCGCATACTTTTGCCGTAAAGGCATTAGCCGATACCGAAAGCGGCTATACCGATTCGGAATACAGCAGCGTGACGGTGTTTGTGGCCGGCAAAGCCGACACTCACAGCATGCGTTTCCTGATTGGAAACTATACCCACAACTACGCCCGAATATCTTTCATGCCCGGTACCGCAGAGTCCTACAAGGTAGCCTTGATACCGGCATCAGATACCACTCCCGATGCCGACATCATAGATATGCTCAACAATCTGCCCTCCGACCAGGTGTACAATATCTCGTCGCTTACCGAAGAAAGAACCTTCGAAGGCTTGGCGCCAGAAACCGCTTATGTGGTGGCTGCAATACCCTCCGACGTGCCGGATATGGTGTACCGCCGCAGTTTTACCACCGAGGCAGCTCCTGAGCCCGGTGCGAAAGTAAGCATATTCCCTCCCGGCGTGAGTGCCACCGGCGGATTTGTGGATGTCGACAAGGTCGGCAACAACATTTACGGCTCGGATGGAGAGTTGTGCTGGGCCTGCGTATCGGCCAATATGGCGCAGTGGTGGATAAGCGATTACAAGACCTGCACAGGCTCGGATTATACTTTTAAACATCCTCTGCCGGAAGAGAGCCTCTACTACACCACTCCGGTCATGGATGTAATATCACAGGCATACTACCATCAGGCCGGTGATGTATATGACACGCTGAAATGGTTCTTCTGCGGTGAGGAACATCCCGAAAGATGCTTTATGAACAATATATGCACCTACAACCTCGACTATGAGTATGTGCATGGCGGATTCATGGATATGAGTGAGAATCAGTTCCGCGAATATTGCGAGAAATGTGACGTAATAGACCTTTTTTCAGGTAAGTCTTCGGTCGAAATGAAAGAGATTTTTGCCGATAAGATGCTCGGATGGCTCAGACACGGACCGGTTTATTTCTGCATATCAGGTATGCATGCTCTTTGTGCCTGGGGCGCGGAATATACCGTACAGCCCGATGGCAGCAAACTTATCACCAAACTCTATGTGGCCGAAAACGACATCGTGAGTGCCAATCTGAAGAATGCCCTTCAGGAAGCTCCGGTAGATTATTCCGATTACGGCACAGGCAAAACCGAACACCCCTATATTACCATGCCGACAATTCACGACGGCGGCGGCATTAATTCAGGACGTATCGGTGTGTTCTGCGCTATCAGGTCGTGGAACAGCGTAAACTAAAAAGCTTCTTATATCGATAATGAACCCCTTTGGCGGGTGACTGTAAAATTGCATCCTTGCTGTTTATGCCGTCACTGCCAAAGGGGTTCTATGTCGAAAATCAATCCACTGTCGCCACGTACTATATCATGGCTGCGCTACAGCTATTTTTGACGGAATATAATTTGGTTAAAACTTGTAAATGTTTAGATTTTTTGACTGAAATATATGTTTTATAACATAAAAAAATAGTAACTTTGCAATGTGTTTTTCATGGTATTAGATTTAAGGTTTAAGAGATTACCCGTCGTGATGACGAGTAATTTTTTTTTGTACCCAACCGAAAGTTCTCTCTGTGTGTTTTAATCATAGCCCTATAGGCCGGAGGTGTCAGGGATGCCTTCTGATTATAAATTCTTTATTCCAATATTACTATGTTTGCCGATCTGATCCCTACCCATACCATTGCGCTTTGGTTGCTGAAACACATCGACAGTTTTCTCGACAGAATCGGCCTCCGCCATGAAACTACGGCCGAGGAGCTTGTGTATGTGGCCATAATCATTGCCGTATCGCTGGCCATTGGCTGGTGTGTGAAGAAAGTCATTCTGTTTGTAACCCGTAAAGCCGTGGCAATCCACGACGGCAGCGTAGGACGCGAACTGCTTCAACAGCATACCTTGGAGAAGTGCAGCCATGTGATTCCGCCGCTGGTGTTTTTGGCAATGCTGCCGTTTGCCTTTGTCGACGGCAGTCATGCCCTCGACATTATCGGCAAGCTGGCGGTCATATACACCCTGGTGTGCGTGGCCATAGGCATAAGTGCGGTGTTCCACTTTATTTTCTTCAGGGTCAACAAGCGCGAGAACTCACGCAATCTGCCGCTTAAGGGCATACTCAATGTAGCCATTGGCATTGTATGGATAGTGATAGCGATTGTGGCGGTATCGGTGCTGATTGATAAGTCGCCCGTGGCGCTGCTCACCGGCCTGGGTGCTTTTGCCGCCGTGCTTTCGCTTATATTCAAGGACACCATACTGGGATTTGTGGCCGGCATACAAATGTCGGAGAACGATATGCTTCGCGTTGGTGACTGGGTGGTAATCCAGGGCACGCAGGCCAACGGAGTGGTCGAAGACGTTACACTGTCGACTGTTAAAGTGAGGAACTTCGACAAAACCGTGGTGATGGTGCCGCCGTATACCCTGGTGTCGACCTCGTTCCAGAACTACCGTGGCATGTGGGAGAGCGGCGTGCGCCGTATATTTGAGTCGCTTATAGTAGACCTCACCACGGTGGTGCCCTGCGACCCCGACCGAGTGGCGAAAGTATCCAAACTGCATCCGGGGATGGCCGACTTTATTGCCGAGAGCGAAAAAGCGCCCGATAAGACTCTGAGTGCTCCGGGCATCCGCTCCATAAGCGGCAGCACACTCACCAATCTGGGCTTGTTCCGGGCATATATAGCGCTGTATCTGACCAGCCACCCCAAAATATCGAAGACAGAGCGTATAATGATACGCCTGCAGGAACCCAACGACAGCGGAGTGCCGCTGAACATCTGGGCCTTCACCAATACGACCGACTGGGACGAATACGAAGGTATACTCAGCGGAGTGCTCGAGCATGTGATAATGTCGGCTCAGGAATTCGGATTGGGCATATACAGCAGTTCGTCGCTCACGGTAACCGATGTGCCGCCGGCACATACCGCCGCCGGCACAGGCAATGGCCACAGCCAGCACGCCGCCGCCGACAACGCCGGATAAACGAAATAAGGGGCAATCATCGCGATTGTCCCTTATTGAATACACAATTATCTATAAAACAACTATTTGCATAGAAATTTTATGATTGCAAATTTAACAATTATTTCTCATATAATTATGAAAAATATTGTTAAATTTTTGTGTATACCTATTTATGCTAAAATTAGCAAATTCAGCGTACTGCCACACGGCGCACTCTGCCGTTCACAGCCACCAGATAGAGGCCCGGCGCGAGGTCGTAGCTGTTGGTGCCGACCATGCCTGTGCCGGCGGCGTAGACAATGCCGTCGGTGCCGTAGACGAGTATCTCGCCTGCTTCGGCCAGCTCTATAGTCAGCTTGCCGTCGAGGCAGTAGGCATCCCAGCTGTGGTAGCCGTCGGGGTCTTCGACCGAAGTGGAGCCACGGTAGGCGGTGGCAGTGAGGTCATCAAGGTACCAGCGCTTGCCGTAAGTCTGTACGAGTCGCAGACGCACCTTGCCGGGCTGGTTTACAGTGAAGTGGAATTCCTCGTATATGGTAGTCTTGACCGAGGCGCTGCCTGCCGTATGCCATTGAGAGCCACTGTCGGTTGAGTACTGCAGTTCGAAACGAGCTTCGCCGTCGGCTTCCTTGAAGATGCGCGACCACAGGCTTACTGTGCCGATGCCGCCTTCGGCATCTTCGGCCATTTCGATAATACCTTCACCGTCGCGGCCCGCGCGTACGGCGTGCTCGCCACCGTGGGCAGGGTCGTCGCCCCACATGCCGGCATCGCTGAAATTCCACATGCATGCGCTGCCGCGATAACTATGCGGGTTGTAGCTGCCTGTGCCTTCGGGTTCGAAGTCCTCGGTAAAGTTGGTTACCGAGCCGATGCAGCCCGAGATTACAGCGTCGTCGTTGTAGTAGTCGCCTGCGCGGGCCACCAGCGAGCAACTGTATTCGCCCGGCTGGTCGCCGTATAGCCGCACATAGAAGCGGTCGGCGCCCTCGGGCAGTATGGCCTCTGTAGCCCAGTTGCTGTGGTCGGTCGAAATCTGGAAAGGAGCTGTTACATTCAGGCTGATGTCGCCGCTGATGTTCTCTATTTCAGCCTCGATTTCGGCAGCTTCGCCAGGTTCGCCGGGCATGGATTTCAGATACAGGTCGCCGTCGAAGTAGAAGTCAATGCTTGGCAAGGGAGCGCTTGTGCTGAAATAATATATGCGCGACGCCAGAGATTCCGAACGCAGGCAGAAGCCGTACTCGGTGGAGGGCATCAGGTCGTTGACCACAAATCTTTCGTCTGAAGCCTTTACCGCTTTGGGATAACCGGCAATAGGTTCGTCGTCCACTACATCAGTTACAAATAGATAGTAATTGCCTTGTGCATCGGCATCGCCGATGTTGGTCCAGGTAGCAGTGAAGCCGCAGTCGGTGATGTCCGAGGGTTTGTCGGCCGGCAGACCGCTTACTGCTTCGGCGGTAAGGTTTACTACAGTCGAAAGAGTGCCGCACTGCAGTGTGAGAGTTCCTTTTGCGATACCCTGAGCCGATGCCTTGAAAGTGATGCCGAGGTTATATCCGTTGGCGGTGCAGGCCGATGCGGCGGGAATGGAGTTGACCGAGGCCTGAAAATCGCCTGTGGTGCTTACTTTCACTGCCTGTTTGAGGTCGGTGGCGCGTACAGTCACGGTGGTGCTGCGCGGAATATTTACAGCTGCAGTACCCATGTTGATTGTCGAGCCGTTTACCGGAGCGTTGATTTCGGGGTCTGTGCTTATATTGTAGCTCCAGAGCTGATTTTTTTTATTGCCCCAGATATATTCGGCCATTTCGGGATGGTCGATAAAGGGGTTGCGGTTGCGTTGCCGTGCATACACTGCTTCCTGGCGGTTGCGTTCCTTGTCGCTCACAGGGTCTTGCCGGTGCCATTTCAGTAGCAGTTCCACCGACCAGCCGGTAAATGCCGGATACGCGTTTCCGGCCAACATTGGCGATGACCAGGAAGCTATGCGGTCGTTATATGCCGCCGCCATATAAAAGTATGAGCGGGCGAAGTCGCCTTTGTATTCATCGTCGGGTTCGAACACCTTGCCGCTGTAGCCGCTGAAAGTCGATGTCCCGAGTTTGCCCAAGGCATCCACTCCGGCGTGGGAAGGCTCACGGGTGCCGTTGGCACACTCGCCGTAGGGGTAGTTGGAGCGCTGTCCGTTGACTTTGCCGTCGGTGGGGTAGAGGTGGAAGGCATCGGAGTACATGGGTTTTGCATCGTTGAACCAGCTTTTGGGCATTGAGTGCTCGCGGTTGTAACAGTCGCCTATGCGTTTGTAGCCGCCGCCGCCGCAGGTATTGCCTGCGGTCCAGTGCTTGGTAGAGTACATGTCCCAGATTTTTCCGTCGGAATATACGTCGGAAGTCTTGTAGAGGTCAAGCAGTCCGTCATAACTTATTACGGTATGCGGACCGACCTTTTCGCACAAGGCCGACAGCAGACTGCTGCCGCCTTTGTTTTCGCACGGAGTGTAGTATCCGGCCGGTTCGACGGCGTGCGCGCTCACTGCGAACATTGCCGATAGTAAAAGAGTATATTGCAGTTTCATGATTGGTATATAAAAAGGTCATAAAATTAGGAAAATTTTGTGGGCCGACAAAGTCTGGAGTGTTAAAAGTGTTATAAAAGTGTCATAATATATGTCAGCATTACCCTTTTTGAACCAATCGGTAGAAAAGTTTGTTGCTTAGATAGCGTCGAAGAATTTGGTTTTCTCCAAGTTGTTCACTATATTTGTATCATCAAAACTCTCTCCATTCATAACCATTATAACATGTATCAGCGTCAACTGACTTTCAGCGAGGCGATAGATTGCGCGTTGAAATGTAATTACTTAAATTTTTCAGGCAGAGCTGCCTTATCAGACTTCTGGTGGTTTATGCTTTTCTCGTTGCTAACGTTCATTACGAGCGTGTTTGTCGTAGGCGTCCTTGGCAATGTGGCAGCTTGTGTCGTTGGCGTGCTGGTGCTGATGTTTCTTATGCTTCCTATGCTTTCGATGGCAGTGCGCCGCCTCCACGATGTGAACCGCAGTGGCTGGTGGCTTCCTCTGGCGGTAACCGGTATTGGTCTGCTACCTCTGCTGGTGTGGTTCTGCACCGGCAGCTATATGGACAATAATCGCTACGGCGATATACCCAATATGATAGACTGAATTAGAGGGTGTTTAATAATAAATATTAAATTCCCGGTGGCGTATCTTTTAGCAATTCAGCAAAAGAGACGCCAAGGCGGGGATAACTTTAAAAATCTATTAATTCAAAAAATAATGTTGATACAGAAATTACCATTCCACTCGAAAATCACGGGCGCCTTTAGCTCTTCATTTCAGTCACATAGCTCGCTATGCTCCTTCAATTCAGAGCAAAATTCGCCACGTGATTTTCGGCCGGG
>CAJTRC010000083.1 GCA_910578365.1 uncultured Muribaculaceae bacterium | reverse complement strand
ATGAAATCTTCCGGCTTCAACATCGAGGATACCCATAAGCGTGATATGGACCGCATCGCAAGACTTGTCGCGATGGTCTGCATGGCTCTTGTATGGGCATATCTCGTTGGTGAACATAAAGATATAAATATTAAACCGATAAAGATTCTAAAACATGGAAGAAAGGCAAAGTCGCTTGTCAAGTATGGTTTAGAGGAAATCTCGACCATACTTCTGCGTCCGGCTTATACCCCAAAATTCGATGTTTTCAAATTTTTGTCATGTCGTCGTACTTAAATTATGGGTAATTGAATCCAATCATAAATAATAACCTATGTACGCTGTACTTGACAAAGTTACAATAAAATCTGAAATATTACCTCATCTTTCGACAGCAAAACGCGGTTAAAAAGCGGGGGCGGCTCACCCTCTCCGAGAGCAAAACATAGTTAACCCCCTGTGTGTGAAATAAAATTCCGAGCAAAAGCGCGAATACAATCTACGGCAGCGCTCTCTCGATGCTTTGAAAAGAAACGAGGCTGTGTCGCAATAGGTGCCAGCCCTAATTTTTGTCTGCGTCAAAAAGTTTTATCGGACAGCATTATTTTTATAATAAATCAGACAAAAGTGAATGTTGAAAACTCTATGACATAGCAATACATCCAGTAAAAATCACTACTTTTGCACTATCAAAATTGAGGCGTCATTTAAGATTAATTCATTTGAAATCTCAGAAATGAAGCTAATCTTCAGAATGTTAGCCTCAACCAGTTTTTAATAATTGTACCCTAAAAATGTATCCTGTCAATGATTAAAACAACATATAATTCTGATAATCAACACCTCCATATTACCGAGTGGGCATGGGCACCAAACTCTTCCCCAAAGGCGCCACACCCGCCGAAATCTCAGCCAAATGCGCAGAAGCTTTATCAATCGCTAAAAACCGGAAATAATGAAAAAAATCGTATTATCAATTGCCTTAGCTATTGCCGCAATCACAGCTTCGGCCAAGCCCGCCCACACCCACGACCGCCGCGTAGAATGCTACTTCTATTTCAACGTGCCTGAAGGCAACGCTATCTGCCACCTCATGGGCGAGCCTCAGGAGAACCGCCTCATCTGGCTCAACAACGAGCAGGCCGTGATGTCGCCCGAATGGAGCATACACGCAGCAGCCGGAACATCGAACTATATGTTCATCTGGGGCATGGGAGGCGAGAACCTCGATTACGGAGATATGGACAAGGTTACTTACCTTGAATTAAAATAACCGACCATCATGAACTTTAACTATACCGACAGAATTACAGAGGCCCCTAAGTTCGATGCCTCAAATATGCCCCGGCGCGACGAATGGACCGATGAACTGGCCTTCTCGGCCGTGGTCTGGCTCAACGACTGCCGCGTGTGGATGTACCGCGGAGCCTGGGCAGAGTGGCCTGTGGAGGATATCGAGATGTGTGTGCCCATGAGCCCTGAAGAGCTGATGCACAAACGCAAATCAATACTCAAGCACTCGTCGCAGATGGAAAGCGCCCCTTATCTTGGCAACGACTCTCGTCTGTTCTGGCAGCGCGCCGAAGACCGCAACCGCGCTACGTCGCGCCTCTACGATGCCCTGGGGCTGGCATCATACGAAGCCATGGAAGCATTCAAAGAATATCATATCTAAAGCTACATAAATTGGAACACAAATCATATACAACAGCTGAGGCCATCGCCGAGGCCAAGCGCTGCCTCAACTGCAAGGTACCGCAATGCCGGAAGGGCTGTCCGGTCGCTAACGACATTCCCGAATGGATACACCAGCTCTCCATGGGCAACATCGGCAATGCCATGAGCATAATCAACGCAAAAAGCAACCTCCCCGCTGTCTGCGGACGTGTCTGCGCACACGAGCGGCAGTGCGAGGGCAACTGCGTGCTCGGCAAGAAAGGCGAACATATCAACATCGGCATACTCGAACAGTTTGTCGCCGACTTCGACTCTCAGATGCGCCTCACACGCCAGCCAATGGTACAAAAAGACCGCGGACGTGTGGCCGTCATAGGAAGCGGTCCGGCCGGGCTCACTGTAGCCGGCGAACTGGCCCGTGGAGGCTTCGATGTCGAGATATTCGAGATGGAGCCACAGCCGGGTGGAGTGCTGATGTTCGGTATCCCTGAGTATCGTCTGCCCAAGGCCATTGTCAATAGCGAAATCGACAAGATTCGTCAGCTCGGCGTTCGCATCAACTGCGGAGTGACAGTCGGCCCGGATATCAACATCGACCAGCTCTTCGACCAAGGCTTCGATGCCATTTTTATGGGCACAGGCACCGGAAAGCCCCGTCAACTGACGATACCCGGAATCGAGAACAGCAGCGTGCGTCAGGCCATATACTTCCTGCGCCGCGTGGGGCTCTACAACGCCGGGCTGATAAACCGCCAGGAGGTACCCGTTAAAGAAGGCGACAAGGTGTTTGTTGTCGGCTGCGGAAACACTGCCATAGACGCTGCCCGCACCGCCCTATGCCTCGGGGCCTCGGAAGTGACCATAGTATATCACCGCGACATCGAGCGTATGAGCGCACTCAAGGCTGAATACAACGATGCCGTGGCCGAGGGTGTGAAATTTTTGTGGAACAGCTCTGTCACCAAAATCAATGGCGACACTCAGCACATCACCAATATCGAAATCGAAACCGACGGCAAGACCTCAGTCGTCGCCGCCGACAAACTGATTCTCGCCGTCGGCAGCCGTCCGGCAAGCCGCATCATCTCCACCACTACAGGAATAGAAGTCGACGACAAAGGTTATGTGCTCACCCGCGAGAAGCCCTACGGTATGACCACCCGAAAGGGCGTTTTCGCCGGCGGGGATGTCACCGGCAACCAAGCCACCGTGGTCCACGCCATGCAGGACGCTCGCGCCGTAGCCGACGGAATCGCCAGCTACGTCGACGCCCTGACCCTAATGCGCGCCGTCGACAGCTAAGCCATTCCTTTCAAGTATTTTAAACGGTTCAATAAGCATCCGCTCATCTTTTATGAGCATCTAAAAATCAGGGCTGATTCCATTTGCCGGAATCAGCCCTTTTAGTTTGCGTTCGCCAAAGTAACTTTGCCATTGGCACCACGTTTTGATTAAGACCACGTGCCTCAATATGCCTTTATCGGGCATGGAGAAACACCGGTAAAGCTCCTATACCATAGTACGCAAGGGAATCTGAGCCACTGCGTGAGCCGCTGTATCCGTCCGTGCGTGTGTGTGTAATTTGGCAGGGACAGGCACTGTATTTATGTCATATTTTTCGTATCTTTGCGAAAATAACTTTTATTATCAAATAAGCTCTATATAATGTTTAAGCACGATAACCGAATAGTAATCACTCTCGATGCCGGAGGCACCAATCTGGTGTTTGGCGCAATGCGCGGCTGTGAATTCATAACCGAGCCACTGACAATGCCATCCAACGCCCACGACCTGGATCTCTGCCTCGACACAATGGTAAATGGCTTCCGGCAGATAATCGACTCGCTCGACGAAAAACCGGTGGCCATAAGTTTCGCATTCCCCGGCCCGGCCGACTATCCCCACGGAATCATCGGAGGCTATCTGCCCAACTTCCCGTCGTTTCGCAACGGCGTGGCTCTGGGCCCCTTCCTGGAGCATGAATTCGGTCTGCCCGTATATATCAACAACGACGGCGACCTGTTTGCCTACGGCGAAGCCCTCTGCGGCGCCCTGCCCGAGATCAACAGCCGCCTGGCCGAGGCCGGCAGCAGCAAACGCTTCAACAACCTGCTGGGCTATACCTTCGGCACCGGATTCGGTGTGGGTATGGTGGTGAACGGACAGCTCAACCGCGGCGACAACTCGTGTGTGGAAACCTTCTGCCTGCCCCACAAGACCAAAAGCGGCGTGATAACCGAAGAAGGCGTGTCGGTGCGCGCTGTAAAGCGTGTCTACGCCGAGGCTTCGGATGAATACGACCGCAAGCTCGAGCCCAAGGATATATGCAACATAGCCGACGGCAGACTCGAAGGTAATGTCGAGGCAGCCCGCAGGGCATTCGCCGAGTTCGGCGAAACCGCCGGCGACGCCATGGCAATCGCCGCACAGCTCGTCGACGGCATAATTGTGATAGGCGGAGGCATTACAGCTGCCCGACATCTGATTCTGCCCTCGCTGCTGAAGGAACTGCGCTCGTCGCTCCAGACTCTGGGCGGTGACTCCGTGAACCGCGTGCAGATGGAGGTGATGAATCTCGACGACCCGGACGACTTCGAACGCTTTGCCAAAGGCAACCGCAAGAGTCTGACCATACGCGGCACAAACCTCACCGTGGAGTACGACGACATGAAGCGCATAGGCGTAACATTCTCCAAACTCGGCGCAAGCAAAGCCATATCCACAGGCGCATACGCATTCGCTCTTACTAAAATCAACGAGCTTAACCCCGGCAATGCATGAAACGCATAGTATTTCTCGACTTTGTTAGAGTGTTCGCCTGCTTTCTGGTAATGCTGGTACATGCCGCCGAGAACTTCTACGGAGCTCCCGGCTCGACCGATATGGCAGGCCCGCAGTCGCTGCTGCTCAACGAGTCCGACCGCCTGTGGGTGTCGGTGTACGACGGCTTTTCGCGCATGTCGGTACCTTTGTTCATGATAGTGTCGGCATTTCTGCTCGCCCCCATGAAAGAAGGCCAGAGCGCTGTTGAATTCTACCGCCGCAGGGCCATGCGCATACTGCCGCCATTCCTGCTGTTCATGGTTCTCTACAGCACACTGCCCTTGCTGTGGGGCCAGATTGACAGCGAAACATCGGCATACGACCTGTCGCGCCTGCTGCTCAACTTCCCCACCCTGGCCGGCCACTTATGGTTTATGTATCCGCTTATAGGCCTGTACCTGTTCATACCCATGATTTCGCCCTGGCTTGCCCGTGTATCGGCCAAGGAAGAGCGCATATTCATCTGGCTGTTCGCCATCTCCACCTGTATGCCCTATCTCAACCGCTGGTTCGGCGAACTGTGGGGCCAGTGCTTCTGGAACGGCTACCACCTTCTGTGGTATTTCAGCGGCTATCTGGGCTACCTGGTTCTGGCCCACTACATACGTGTGCATCTCGACTGGAGTACCGGCAAGCGTCTGGCAGTCGGCTCGGCTCTGACCGCCGCGGGCGCCGCATGGACCATCCTGTCGTTCTATGTGCAGGCCGTGCCCGGAGTGCTGCACGAAACTCCGGTGCTTGAAATAGGCTGGTCGTTCTGCACCATCAACTGCCTTATGCTCACCGCCGGCGCCTTCCTGCTGTTCACCTGCATACATAAGGCACGCACACCCCGCGTAATACTTCAGCTGTCCGACCTCAGCTACGGCATGTATCTGATGCACATATTCTGGCTGGGAATGTGGACTTCGGTACTCAAAGGCACCGCTGAGCTGCCATCGGTCGCAGCCATACCGGCCATAGCCGTATGCACCTTCCTCAGCTGCTGGCTCAGCTGTCTGGTAATATCGTGGTTGCCCGGCGGAAAGTGGGTAATCGGCACAGCCGGCACTCCCGCCTCCAAATCAGCTGCAGTAAGTGTCGCCTGATACATAACTTTCTTTTATATGGGACTATTCCTGTACTGTATGCGCAGGAATAGTCCTAATTTTGTACCAAATATCAGTAACCCATGCTTAGAACCATATTATCCGCACTCGCCTTTGCCGGCGCCTTATGCGCCGGAGCACAGAAATATTATTCAAATTCGGTAATAAGCCCCCGACCCCACCGTGCTGCGTGCCGCCGACGGCGACTATTATCTTTATGCAACCGAAAACATACCCAACCTGCCCATATTCAAATCGCACAATCTGGTCGACTGGGAACTTGTCGGCACCGCTTTCACCGACGAAACACGCCCTCAGATGGTACCCGACGGCAATATCTGGGCACCTGACATACAGTATATCAATGGCCGCTATGTACTCTACTACAGTAAGTCGCGCTGGGGCGGCGAATGGGAATGCGGCATTGGCGCGGCAGTGTCCGACTCTCCGGCATGCCCCTTCACCGACTTCGGCAAGCTGTTTATAAGCAACGAAGTAGGCGTTCAGAACAGCATCGACCCCATATAATTTGGCGAGAACGGCAGGCACTACCTGTTCTGGGGCAGTTTCCGCGGCATCTACGCCATAGAACTGTCCGACGACGCCCTGTCGGTCAAAGCCGGTGCAACCCCGGTAAAAATAACCGGCACACTGACCGAAGGCACCAATATCTACAAGCACAACGGCTATTACTATCTCATAGGCTCGTCCGGTTCATGCTGCGAAGGCGAGCACAGCACATATCATGTTGTGATGGCACGCTCCGGGCAACTGCTCGGCCCTTACGTCGACAAAGAAGGCCGCGCTGCTCTGGACAACGGCTTCTCGCTGATGCTCGAACGCAACCAGGACGTGATTGGCCCCGGCCACAACGCCAACTTCGTGACCGACGATGCCGGCCACCACTGGATGCTCTACCACGGCTTCGACGCCAAAGAACCTGAGGCAGGCCGCAAAGTGTACCTCGACCGTATAGAATGGGACAGCGAGGGCTGGCCAATGGTCAGAAACGGCCAGCCCTCGCATAAAGCTCCTGTGCCTGTAATACGGAAGCGCACTACCCGATAGCTGTCATGTGGTAGCCCAGCAGATTAAGGCCCATGGCTATGCCGCAGCGGTAAAGCGCATGCAGAGCCGCAATATACGCCTCGGTGGCCTCCTTGGTTCCGGCCTCGAAATGTGAGTGCTGCAGCGCGCTCAGCGAGCGTGCTGCGCACTCGCCTACTACTGTAGCCACGGCCCGGCTTTTCTCGCTGTTCAGACTCAGCACTTCTTCCAGCACATAATCGTCGAGGGCGTCGAAGCCGCGCTGCTGTCTCAGCATGATATATATATCGCTTCCGCTGCGCAGCGAATGGGTAGTCCAGTCGGTATCCCACATCTTTGCCAGAGCCATGCCGGTGAACATAATCCAACCCAGCGAGGTCAGCGGATAATCGGCAAACTCGCGGACTCCATCCGGCAGATAAGCCTCGGCCACACTCGGCCACAGATTATCAAGGTCCTGACATTCAGGCATCACATTGTCGACACATCCCTGCGACACCAGATACCGGTGCAGGTCTTTTGCAAGCATCTCTTCAAATTCCATATTCGATATTTAGGGCTATTTCAAAAAGTATTCCGGCACAATTATCTGTATCGGAATACAAAGATACACAAACTCGCTCACATACGGATGGATTTCGCAGGAATAATGCAAACTATTGGAATAAAAGGGAGATATGTAGGTTTTACCTATATTCGTCCATTATATGGTTTTGCCCCGTTTTGGAGGAGTTAGGAAAATAAATTGCTACTTATCCGTTGCCTGTTCAAGGTCGAAAACAATATTGGAAAAAGGTCTTTGTATTATCCTCTGACATCACCGTAAAGAACGCTGTTTTACTCATATTTTGCGAGTACAAAGTTAATACTTTTTTCGCTAAAGGGAGAAAATATAGGTTCTGGATGTTACGCATGGAGCTTCTTTCCATATTCCGCTATATTCGTCATGCCGTTCATTTGCTCGATATCCGGTAATTTTGCAAACAAAGTAAAAGGTTATGGAACAAGCGAATGTAAAGGTGTCGTTCTACCTCAAAAAGAGCGAGGCGGATGCCGATGGTATGTGTCCTGTAATGGCAAGGCTGAACATCGGCAAGTATTCTGAAGCGGCTTTCAGCGTGAAACTCCGTGTGCCGCAGGCAATATGGAGTTCGGGGCGTACTTCAGGCAAAAGTGTGAAGGCGAAGGAAATCAACAACCGGCTGGATGAAATCCGTGCGATGGCATTGGGAATCTATGCTGAACTGTCAGCTGTTCGTGACAGTGTGACTGCGGATGATGTCAAAAGTCTGCTGCTGGGTATGGCCGGTGAACAGACAACGTTATTGAGCTACTTCCGCACGTTTATTGAGAACTTCGCGAAGCGCGTGGGTGTAAACCGGACCGAAGGCAGTTTGAGAAGCTATCGGAACGCCTACAACCATGTGGAAAGGTTCATGCGGGAAAAGTACAACTTGTCGGATATCCCGTTTTCGGCATTGACCCTCTCCTTCATACTGGATTACGATTCGCACCTTCGGACGGATTGTCGCCTCTCTCCGGGAACGATTATCAACCTGACCGTGCAGTTGAAAATCATCGTTGGTGAAGCCGTAGCGGACGGCATCATCACCACCTACCCGTTTACCGGCTATGAACCCGTACGCCCGAAACAGAAACGGAGGTATCTCACATCCGAGGAACTGCAACGGCTTATGACCATGCCTCTTCACAGACCGAACCTTTATCTCACACGGGATTTGTTCCTCTTCTCATGCTACACCGGCATCCCGTACAGTGATATGCGGCTTCTGTCGAAAGAGCATCTGTCACTTGCCGATGACGGCACATGGTGGATCAGAAGCTCGCGCCGGAAAACCGGAGTCGAGTTTGAAATCCCCCTGCTAGACCTGCCGTTACATATCATGGAGAAATACAGGGACACAGCGCCGGACGGGAAACTGCTACCCATGTATTCCAACAGCACGATGAACCTTAACTTAAAACGTATCGCAAAACTCTGTGACATAGACTGTCCGCTGGTTTTTCATGCCGGTCGCCATACCTATGCGACCGAAATCACGCTCGGACATGGGGTTCCACTTGAAACGGTCAGCAAGATGTTGGGACACGCCCGGATTGAGACGACCCAAATCTACGCCAAAGTGACTGATGACAAGATAAATGCCGACACCCGTGTGCTGAATGAGAGGATAGCGGAACATTTCTCCGTGGTTATTTGACAAACGATAAAAAGCCAACGACATGAAAAAGAAATCAGAACATACAGACAATACCATCAAGCATCGCAGCACGTTCGCGATATTGTTTTATATCAACCGTACCAAAATGCGCAAGGACGGAACGTGCCAGTTATTGTGCAAGGTGAGCATTGATGCCGAATGGGAACAGATTGGCACGAAGGTATCCGTCAATCCCGACATCTGGAATCCGGAAAAAGGCCGTGCCAACGGACGCAGTGCGAATGCCGTGACGGTGAACCGTGCCATAGATGAATTGACGGAAGAGATTACCGGACATTACAACACAATCAAACATAATCTCGGCTTCATTACAGCAGAACTGGTAAAGAACGCTGTCATGGGTGTCGGCCAGAAACCGCTTACCTTGCTGGCCCTGTTCAGGGAACATAACGAGGATTTCAGCAAGCGGGTCGGATTGGACCGCATCAAGGAAACGCTTGATTCTTACTTGAGATCGTACAAGCACCTTTCCGCTTTCATCAAGGATAAGAAAGGCGTGGAAGATGTCACGCTGCGTAGCCTCGACAAGAATTTCTATGATGATTTTGAACTGTTCCTTTGCAAGAACTGCCATATGATGCCCAAGACCGTGCATGAGCATCTGTACCGCCTGAAAAAGATGACCAAACTGGCAGTCAGCCAGGGAACGCTCCGCCGTGACCCGTACTGCCGTCTCCACCCTGCGTTGCCACGACGGAAGAGCCGCCACATGAAGCTGGAAGACCTCAAGAAACTTATGGAGACTCCCGTGGAGAAACCTCAACTGCAATTCGTGAGGGACATGTTCCTGTTTTCGACCTTTACCGGACTGGCTTACGCGGACTTGAAAAGGTTGAAGACAAGTGACATCACACAGTCCGAAGACGGCGCATGGTGGATTCACATACGCCGTCAAAAGACAGACACGCTTTCATCCGTCCGCCTGTTGGATATTCCCTTACGAATCATTGAAAAATACCGGAACCAGCGACAAGGGGATAATGTGTTCAATGTTTACCGCCGCGGCTATTTTATCCTGCTGACGCGGGAACTGGGAAAGGTGTACGGTTTCGATTTGACCTTCCACCAGGCCCGGCATAATTTCGGAACCCATGTCACACTCTCACTCGGAGTCCCGATAGAGACGGTTAGCCGCATGATGGGACACATGTCGATTTCTACAACGCAACTTTACGCGCAGGTGACGGACAAGAAAGTGGACGAGGACATGAAGGCTTTGAAAGCAAGCGGTTTCAGCGGCACGACTGAACTTTGCGAGGAGGATTTCATCGCTCGGAAAGGCAGAAAAAGGACACCCCGCGCTATCTGAAAATCAAGAACGGAGAAACGCATGTCCCTATGAACGGGCCGTTTCTCCGTTTTGTCATGTCACACCCACCGCATATCTTCCTTGCACCGCTTGTAGGAATCTTCCAATATTTTAAGGATGTCCGATTCCTTGTAGAGTGGAAAACCCAGGCTCGGATGACCCCTTAGACCAAGGTTGAATTGACCCCTGAAAATATTTTGAATTGACCCCTGAAAACGTTCTGGCCGACGGGGTCAATTTTATTTTGTCTTATCTACGCGAGTTCGGGATAAGAACT
>CAJTRC010000082.1 GCA_910578365.1 uncultured Muribaculaceae bacterium | reverse complement strand
TTGCCGGTTATTTGATTGGGGCAGAGGCCTCGATCATGACTCTTTTGTGCCTACACAATCGGCACAGAAATATAAGCAATTGATTTTTAACGTTAATCTTTTCTAAATCTCAACGAGAATTTTGGAATACAACATAGAAGGGAGGAACTTCCTTTGAGCGATTTGTATCATATCCTTTGGAGAACAACAAAAGGCAGGAAATTGAAGCCGAATGTCGTATAATAAAGAGGAATTAATAAACCTAATATATAATCTAAATTATTGTAATATAGATATTAATGCTGATGATAAGAGCTGTATTACAGATTGCTTGCAATAAGATTTCTTATCATATAAGATGCTTGTATTGCAGATATGGCTTGTTGAAGAAATATATTATACTATTGGCTGGCAATGGTGGTAAAAGGGATTGCACATGCAATCCCTTTTTTGCTATACCTAATCAGATAATAGACCCTCTGATGATATTCTTAATGGTGTAAATCTGACAAGGATATTGTTCAGCCATTTTTAAGCATTGTAGCCGCGTTTTTAAGACCGAAGTAATAACTTATACCTCTCAGCTATTAAAACGGCTTAGAATGCTTGCTAATCGCCTTTATCGGGCATCCGCGTCATACGCACTATAAAAGCATATCACTCTCTAAATGCCTTATGTTCAAAAAAAATGGCAAGCTGATTTTTGCTAAAATCCAATACAAATTCGCCCCTAAAAATACCCCTCCAAATTTTAGCCGTCAGTAACTATATCGACTACAATAGGTTATGATTTTAGTTTGAAGTTTACAAAAAATCAGCGAATTCGCAAAATTGAGCGGAACTACGTTGTCACAATGAAATATAGTTACATTATTTTTTTTAATTTTGCTGTAACAATACGCCGGGCTTTCCGTATATAAGGCAGAAACAGTATAAATGATGAATGATATTCTCACAGCAGTATTCGGGCGATTGCGCATGCGGCTTCACAGCGGAGCTGCTATGATGCTGCACTCCGACCAGGAGGCCGACGATGTGCTGCAGGATGCCTTTGAGCGGCTTTGGATGCAGCGGTCTTCGTTCAAGGGCGAAAGGCATGTCGAAGGTGCCGCCGTTACCACAGTGAGAAATATATGCATCGACGAGCTGCGCCGGCGCCGGGCCAAACCGGAAGCGGAATTGTCCGACACAATCGCCGCCACCGACGGCGACGACAGTGCCGAACGGCAGCAACTGCTCGATACTGTCAACGCTATCATTGCCTCGGAACTCAGCAGCCGCGACCGCGAGATTCTTGTGATGCGCGACCGCAACGGCTACGACTTCGATGAGATTGCCGCCCGCTTCGGCATGAGCGAAAGCGCCGTGAGAGTGGCTCTGAGCCGTGCCCGAAAATCTATCCGAAACATATACCGTACACGATATGGACAATAACGAAAAAATACTCAACCAACTCATAGAATTATACTTCGAGGGTATGACCACACTGGAACAGGAGCGACAGCTGCGCTCAATGCTCGCCGACGGCCGGTTTCGAAGCCGGGAAGCCGACGAGGCTCGTGCGGTGCTGGGTGTCAGCGCAATACTGCGCAGCCATGGCACCGTCCGGCGCCGTCCGGTGCGGATGCAGCACGTGGCGGCCGCTGCCGTGGTTCTTATTGCAAGTGCCATTGCAGGCTATTTCAGCGGCACAGGCACGCCGGCAGCGCCACAGTCCGAATGTTTTGCCTATGTGGGTACCGAACTGGTGCAGGACCCCGACGAGGTGCTGGGTATAATGCAGGCGCAGCTTGCCGACATGTCGGCTGTAGCCGATGAGGTGAGCCGCGACCTGGAAAACTCAATAACACTACTTAAAATTTCAGAAAAATGAAACGCCTTCTAACTCTACTGACACTCACCCTGTGTGTGGCTGGGGTTGCTATGGCCCAGAGCGGGCTGCATGTGGGCAAGCTGTTCACCTTGCTGCGCGGCAATCCTAATGCGTCGGTCACTTGTGTGCAGGGACGCGCGCTAAAGGATTATAAGCTCAGCCTTTTCAACAGCCTTACCGTTGCCAACGACCCCGCACTGGCAAAGCAGGTTGAGGATGCCCTGGCCAAAGACGCGCGCAGTGCCGTCGACCGCGAGGTGCACTACAAGGACGGCCGTCTGCACTATGCCTTCTACAACCTCGGTGCAGACTCCAACGGCCTCAACCGCTACATACTGTATAGCGGAGGCTCGCCTATAGTGCTGATATATCTCGAGGGCAAAGCCAAGCCCGATGTTATCAATTCCTTCTTCAAGTAATCCAAACCAACTGCAATGAATAACCGATTTATCAAATTTATCACATTGTCCGTACTGCTGCCGATGGCGCTCGCCGCCGTGGCGCAGGAGCGTGTCGACACTATCTCTGTACTCCGCGACATTTCGTCGGTGCTTCTTACTTCCGAAGCCGACAAATCCGCCTCAGAAATCAGTGTGGAAGTAAAAGCCTCGGGTCATATTCCCGCTTATACATACAGATACAGCAGTAAGGTGAGCCGGTCCGACAAGCCCCTGATAAGCGGCGACAGCATCAATCTCGACCTGCCCTTTATAAATGCCGTGCAAAAGCCGGGGCACCGCATGTTCTACTCTATATTGGGTGCTGATATATTTGCCGGCCCCGTAGTGCCGGTGGACGGCGACGGCCGCTTCCGCACGGGCTGGGAAATAGGCGCAGGCAAGCTGTTGGGCGTAGGTTTCCGGCCATGGGCCGGCGGACCCGCCCTCGAACTCGGTGCAGGATTGCTCTACCGTAATCTGCAGCTCGACGACAATCATATATTCGGCAGCGACAACCGCGGCGTATTGTTTATCGAGGCGGTGCCGCAAGGATGTCACAGAGCATCGTCGCGCCTCGACCTTTGGGCGGTATGCGTGCCCCTGACACTGCATCAGAAATTCAGCCACGACTTCTATCTCGACCTTGGAGTGGAAATGCTGCTGAACTTTTCGGCCAGAGCCACTCGCAACTATCGCAGTACCGACGGTTCGCTCAAATACAGCCAGACGCTTAAACACCTGCATCAGCGTACCGTGGGCATGGATTTGCGCTTCGCACTCGGATGGGAAGAAATCATAGGCCTTTATGTGCGCTACAGCCCGGTGTCGCTGTTCAAGAGCAGCCTTGGGCCTCAGACCGACTTTGTATCAGCTGGTGTAACTTTTGTTTTCTGATTGCATAATTTATATGAAAAAATATATACTTGCCGCCATTACTGTTCTCTGCGCGGCCGGAGTGAAGGCCTCCGTAATTCAGCCCGATACTATAATTAAAGTGACATATGTCCGCGAAGTGGTGATAACCGAGTCGCCCCGCGGTGTAAACTACATCATAAACGGCACCGCAGCCGACAGTGCCATGTCCATAAATTATACACAGATATACGCTCCCGATGCCATGGTTCGCACACGTCAGAGCCGTAACTTCCATCTATCGGACATCACTGCGGCCACCTCAGTCGGCGGCTCACGCTGGGATATATTCATGGGCGGTCTGGGCTTGGGTATGGTATGCGCTCCCGGTGCTCCGGACGAGATGCAGCTTGAACCGGCCAAGTCATTTGAAATCAACTGGCTGTATGCGCTCGGACTCCGCTATAATATACCATGGAATGCCGATATCCGGCTGGGTATGGGCTTTGTATGGCGCAACTACCGCAGTACCGTGGCCGGACTTCGCATGGTGTCAGGCGACATGAACGTGCGCTTTGAGCCATGGGCCGAAGGCGGCACCGGCTGCAACACAGCCATTAAAACCTTTGCGATGCAGTTTCCGCTGATATACACGCAGAAAACAGGTGTGAATATTCTGGGCAACCAACTGTCGGTTTCGGCAGGCGCTGTACTCAATGTGAGTACTTATGCCTCGGTAAAAAACGGTTGGCTCGATACCTCGGGCCAGAAAGTGCGAGAATGCTTCCATGGGGTAGGGCAGCGCAAGGTTACTGTCGACTTTATTGGCGTGGTGGGTACACATCCGGTGAGTGCCTTTGTGCGCTATTCGCCTCAGAGCGTGCTTACAGGCGATGTGTCGCCTCGCTTCAAAAGCCTGTCGGCAGGCCTGATGTTTCTGTTTTAAACAGACTCGAATTTTTGATTACAAGCTCTTGGCGCGGAGCGATACCACAAAGCGGGCTCCGCCGCCCTTGTAGCCTCGGTCGACGTGAACTTCGCCGCCCATAAGGCGGGTCAGCAGGCGGGTCACGTACAGGCCGAGGCCCATGCCGGGCACATTGTTGTCGAGCTTTACAAAGCGGTCGAAAATCACCTCCTGCTTTGCCGCCGGTATGCCTATGCCCTGGTCGCTGATGCTGATGTCCACGCGGTTACGCTCCTGGTCGACTTTATATGCCACGCGTATGGTGCCATGGTCGGAAAACTTCACCGCATTTTCAAGCAGGTTGGTCACAATCTGTTCCAGGCGCCGCCTGTCGGTGGCTATGGTGTAGTCTTCCTCGGTTTCGAGTACTATATTCTGTTTCTCGTTCAGAGTCGGCCTGATAGAGTCCGCTGCCATGGCGCAGATGTCGTGCAGACTTGCCGGCTGAATCCGTACCTCCACCTCGTTGGCCTCCAGGGCCGATACCTCGGTGATGTCGTTAATCATTGAATTTATAAGTTCGGTGTTCAGCTGCACCACCTCGGCGAAACGGCCCAGGTATTTTTTCTTCTCGGCATCCATGCAGTCCACAATCAGGCCGGTGTATTCTGCAATGGCTTGTAGGGGAGTTTTCACCTGGTGGCTTATCATGTGTATGAAGTCGGCCTTCTGCCTGTCGGCAGCCTTGGCCTGGTCGCGGGCCATAATCAGGTCGGACTGTACACGCTGCAGGTTGTCGCGTTCCTGTTTTAGCTCATCCACTGCAGCTTTGAATTCAAGCGAAGCCTTGCGTTTGCGGCGCCACTGATACATAAACACCAGCATAAGAATCAGCAGCAGTACCACCGCGGCCAGCGCCACGGCAAGCAGCGTACGGTCAGTGCGGGCCGAGGCCTCCTTTTGTAAATCGCGCAGTTTTTCAGCATCCAATTTCGCTTGGTTGAGGTCGTATGTAATGGCCAGCTCGGCCAAATTGTGCGCCGTACGGTCGTGAATATACTCCTCAAGCAAATTTATATACTGAGAGGCAGCCTTCTTATAAGCCTCGTTGTCGTCCATAGCATCGGCTGCGGTCATCATGGCGCGGTTGAAGTAAATGGCGTTCTTGCGGTTGGCCAGTTCGTCGATATGCTTTTTCAGCAGCGGCAACGCCTTGTCGTACTGGCGGGTGGCCATGAAATAGTAAATCTGAGGCCTCTCGGAGTGCTGCATAATATCGGCAATCTTGCTGTTGCGGTCGGCAATTTCCTTTATGGCCATGTAATATGACTGTACCTCGTCGGGGGTAAGAGCCTCGTAATTCGACAGTATGCGGGTATAGATAGTAAAGAGGTTCGTGTCGAGGGTGCGATAGCGCCGCCCCTGCAGCAGATATATGTTGCGCAGCTCCTTGAGGTGTTCGAGCAGGCGCAGGTCGTTATCTACCGCCTTCTCCGGCAGGAACTGTCGTGAATAGCTTACCGAAGCCATGGAATAATAGAGGTTTCGCAGCGAGGTCTGGTGCGCAGGCAGATGCTCAATCAAGATTCCCAGCTTGTCGTAATAATTGCTGAGCATGGCGCTCTGCTCGAAAATAGCGTGCAGATATATGCACAGCTCGAACAGACGGTGTATATTCTCATAGTCATCGTTTGCGGCGGGCGAGTTCAGATAAACTTTGGCCAGCTCTTTCATGCGCTCGTTACGCTTCCCTGACGACAGGCTGTAGGCCTCGTAGTAACTCTTTCGCAGCGACAGGTATGTGAGCAGCTCTTTCTTGTCGTTGCTGTTGGGCAGAGTTTCGGCGCGGCGCGTCAGGTCGTCAAGCTTCTCCAGGTCGTTCTGGTATATGTACGACAGCTGTTTAATCATGCTCATAGCCTTTGCCATCTCGCCATGCTCCAGAGCAAGTCTATAGGCCATCTCGCCGTAGCGTCCGGTCTGCTCGTTGAAATTCAGGTCAAAAAGATTAATTGCAATATCAAGGCTGTCGGCCGAATTCGGTGCTTCAGCCAGACGGCGCTGCAGTTCATGAAATACAGAGCTGTCCACTTTTATTGGCTGGGCTACCGACATAGTCCAGACCGAAAGCAATAATGCTATAGTCGTGAGGGCGTATTTTAACATACTTTTTGTTTGGGATGCGCAAAAGTACATAAAAAATACGAATGGCAGTAGGTTTGGCCGATAAAAATTAGGTAATGTAACAAAAAATTCCTATCTTTGCGCGATTTATGAGCTATGCCATTGCAGGCACAGCCCCAGTATCAATACCGAAGCTGACAATTTTTTAGCAGAAAACAATAAATATTTTTTATGAACCCAATCAAGAAAACCATCACGCTCGCTGACGGTCGCACAATTACCCTGGAGACCGGGAAACTTGCCAAGCAGGCTGATGGAGCGGTAGAGCTGCGCATGGGCAACACCATGCTGCTGGCCACGGTCGTTTCGGCCAAGGAAGCAGGCGAAGGCGTTGACTTCATGCCTCTGACAGTAGAGTACAAAGAAAAATTCTCTTCCAACGGTCGTTTCCCCGGTGGATTCCTCAAGCGCGAAGGCCGCGCAAGCGATTACGAAATCCTTACATCACGTCTGGTTGACCGCGTGCTCCGCCCGCTGTTCCCCGACAACTATCACGCCGATACTTTCGTAAACATCACCATGTATTCAGCCGACGGCATTGAGATGCCCGACGCTTTGGCAGGTCTGGCCGCATCAGCTGCGATTGCTGTCAGCGACATACCATTCAACGGCCCCATCAGCGAAGTGCGTGTGGCCCGTATCGACGGCGAATTCGTAATCAACCCCAATTTCGAACAGCTCGAGCGTGCCGACATGGAGCTCATGGTCGGCGCCACTTACGATAACATCATGATGGTGGAAGGTGAAATGAACGAAGTTTCCGAAGCCGACCTTCTCGCAGCCCTCAAGGCCGCGCACGACGCCATCAAAGAGCAGTGCAAGGTGCAGCTCGAACTTGCCGAAGCTGCAGGCGCTACCGTAAAACGCGAATACTGCCACGAAGTAAACGATGAAGAACTCCGCAAGGACGTTCACGACAAATGCTACGACAAAGCATACGCAATCGCAAAAGCCGGCTCGGCCGACAAGCACTGGCGCATCGACTCATTCGACGCAATTTGTCAGGAATACATCGACTCGCTGCCCGAAGAAGAACGCGACGAAAAAACTCCGCTGGTAAAACGCTACTACCACGACGTGGAAAAAGAAGCCATGCGCCGCTGCGTGCTCGACGAAGGCATCCGCCTCGACGGCCGTAAGACCACCGAAATCCGCCCAATCTGGTGCGAGGTCGACTACATTCCCGGCCCCCACGGATCGGCAGTCTTCACACGCGGTGAAACACAGTCGCTCGCCACAGCCACACTCGGCACCAAACTCGACGAAAAAATACTCGACGACGTGCTCAACCAGGGCCGCGAGCGCTTCCTGCTCCACTACAACTTCCCCCCCTTCTCAACCGGCGAAGCACGCCCCCAGCGCGGCGTAGGACGTCGTGAAATAGGTCACGGCAACCTCGCGCACCGTGCCCTCAAGCGCATGTTCCCCGACAACTTCCCCTACGTATGCCGCATAGTAAGCGACATTCTGGAGTCGAACGGTTCATCGTCGATGGCAACCGTATGCGCAGGCACACTCGCCCTCCTCGACGCCGGCGTGAAGATGAAACGTCCCGTAGCAGGTATCGCAATGGGCCTGATTTCCGACGGTCAGAAATACGCAATCCTCTCCGACATCCTCGGCGACGAAGACCACCTCGGTGACATGGACTTCAAGGTAACCGGTACCCGCCAGGGCATCACCGCAACCCAGATGGACATAAAGTGCGACGGCCTCAGCTACGAAATCCTCGAAAAAGCCCTTAACCAGGCAAAGGAAGGCCGACTGCACATACTCGATATAATCGAACAGACCATTCCTGCAGCTCGTGAAGACTTCAAGCCCCACGTGCCACGCATCGTCACCATGCTCATACCCAAAGAACTTATCGGTGCAGTTATCGGCCCGGGCGGAAAAGTCATCCAGGGCATTCAGGAAGCCTCAGGCGCAAGCGTATCAATCGACGAAATCGAAGAAGGCGGCTTCATCGAAGTCGCTGCTGCAAACAAAGCATCAATCGACAAGGCCCTCGAACTCATCAACCGCATTGTCGAACTTCCCGAAGAAGGCAAGACATACGCCGGCACCGTACGCAGCGTAATGGAATTCGGTGCATTCGTCGAATTCATGCCCAACCGCGACGGCCTGCTTCACATATCGGAAATCAGCTGGGAACGCCTGCCCGACATGGAAGCAAGCGGCCTCAAAGAAGGCGACAAAGTAGAAGTCAAGCTCATTGAAATCGACAAAAAGACCGGTAAATACCGCCTGTCGATGCGTGCGCTCACTCCCAAGCCCGAAGGCTACGTTGAACCCCAGCGTGCTCCTCGTGGCGAGCGTGGCGAACGTCCCCGTCGCGAAGGTGGCGACCGCGGACCCCGCCGCGACCGTGGCGAACGCAACGACCGTGGTCCACGTCGCGAGCGCAACGACCACTAAACACCGACCATAAAGTCAAATACAACAGGAGGCAGTTCAAAACCGAACTGCCTCTTTTTTAGTATGACGGGCATGTCATACATCTGTGGTGAAAGTCCACACGGGGCGTAGTTGCCGACGAACCCCATAGCGACTTGCAAGGTTCAAGTGGTGACGCTTGGGCGAGAAGAAGCAATAGCGAAATCGTGGCCTGACGAACAGAAACCTAATACCAAGGCGTATCAAGCGGACAAGCTGGCTAAAGACAGTGAAGTTCCCAAAGGCAACCGTAACCTTGATGCGTAAATTAGGCGGGTAAACGATGAAAGATTATGACTTATCCCGCGAGGCCTCGGCAGTCCGCAAGGATAGTAACAACGAATGCCGAGGAGTCAGCAGAGGCCGAAGTAGCCGACCGCGAGACGGTCAAGGTGAAGGGCCGAATAATTTGTAACGTTAATCAAGAATGTATGTTCCGATAGAATAGCCGACGAGTAGGTGGAAGCGAAACGTCAATGAGCCGATACCCACACAAGGAGATACGCACTATCTGTCGGAAGCGGAAATTAAGAAAGACGGAAGATGAAACTAATCGAACAGATACTCGATAAGAACAACGTTCGGACAGCCCTTGAAAGGGTCATATCCAACAATGGCGCGGCAGGCATAGACGGCATGAAAGTCGAAGACCTGCGCGACTACATGAACGCCAACTGGATGAGTATCAAACAGTCAATCCTCGAGCGAAGCTATAAGCCCGCTCCTGTCAGGAGGGTGGAGATACCCAAACCCAACGGAGGCGTGCGCAAGCTTGGTATCCCAACGGTAGTTGACCGCACACTCCAACAATCTATCGTCCAAATACTCACGCCTATCTTTGAGGCGGAGTTCCAAGAGAACAGCTACGGCTTCCGCCCCGGCAGAAGCTGTGAGCAGGCCGTACTCAAACTCTTGGAATACCTAAACGAGGGCTACGAGTGGATAGTGGACATTGATTTGGAGAAGTTCTTCGATAATGTGCCGCAGGACAAGCTGATGAGTTACGTTGGTCGAGTAATCCATGACCCAGACACCGAAAGTCTGATACGCAAGTATCTGAAATCGGGCGTTATGGAAAATGGAATGTATGAAGCAACGGAACTCGGCACACCGCAGGGTGGCAACCTCTCGCCCTTGCTGAGCAACGTGATGCTCAACGAGCTTGATAAGGAACTTGTCAACAGAGGACTGCGCTACGTGCGCTATGCCGATGACTGCGTTATCGCAGTAGGCAGCAGCGCGAGCGCCAACCGAGTTATGCACACCATAACCAAATGGATAGAACACAAACTCGGCTTAAAGGTCAATGCCTCCAAGACACACGTCTGCCGACCGAATAAACTCAAATATCTCGGTTTTGGCTTCTACAAGTCACCGCAGACAGAGCAATGGACGGCACGACCGCACGAAACTTCGGTTGAGAAGTTCCAACGCAAGCTCAAAAAGTTGTGCAAGCGTTCGTGGAGCATATCCATGACCGACCGTATCGCCATGCTCAACTCCGTGACACGCGGATGGATAAACTATTTTGCTATCGGAGCCATGAAAGGCAAGATGGAAAAGATAGACGCACATCTGCGCACGATGTTGCGTAAAGTGATATGGAAGCAGTGGAAAACTCCACGCAAACGCGCATGGGGGCTTCGCAAGCTCGGGATAAACAACGACTTAGCCAAACTTACATCATATTATGGCGACCGCTACGAATGGGTAGTAAGAAGAACCTGTGTGGCGCGTGCAATCTCCAAAGAGATACTGACACGCAGAGGCTTAGTCAGTTGCCTTGACTACTATATGATTAGACACTCTTTGAAAACAAATTAAACCGCCGTATGCCGAACGGCACGTACGGTGGTGTGAGAGGAAAGGAAACGAAAGTAGGTCAGAAAACTTTCGTTTCCCGACCTACTCGATTACACATTCAG
>CAJTRC010000081.1 GCA_910578365.1 uncultured Muribaculaceae bacterium | reverse complement strand
CTATGTGACTGAAATGAAGAGCAAAAGGCGCCCGTGATTTTCGAGTGGAATGGTAATTTCTGTATCAACATTATTTTTTGAATTAATGGATTTTTAAAGTTACCCCCGCCTTGGCGTCTCTTTTGCTGAATTGCTAAAAGATACGCCACCGGGAATTTAATATTTATTATTAAACACCCTCTAAAAAATCTTCCCGGGTTTGTACCGGGAAGATTAGTGTGTGACAAAATGTTTTATTGATGTTTATTTTACCGCTATCTTTGCCGACCGGCAGCCGTCGGAAACTATATATATGCCCGGAGCGAGATTTACGGTGGCATGGGCGTCGGAGGTAGTAGTGATGGTGCGTCCGTCGATGGCTGTCACGCTTACGTTGCAGCATGATGGATTGTCGATGGCGAGCAAGTTGCCTGAGAGCTGTACGGCGAATTTGCTTTCTGCGTTTGCGTCAGCTATTCCGCTGCCGTCTACAGGCTCGACTTCAAGGCGTTGCAGGAAAGCATAATATATGCTTCGTCTGCCCGACATGTGATATCCTATATGGTATGTGCCTGTGGACTGAACGGTAAATTTATCGGATTCATATACTTTGAAATCCTTGCATGTAATCTCAAACGGAGCTATAATGCCGGTTGCCATGGACTCGACTGTCGGCTCGCTGCCTAAATGAAGCGAGAGTACACCGGCATATACATCATCGTACTCCTGAGTGTCGTGATTGTACATGCCTTCGGAGCGAAGAGTGGTTTTGACCTGATAGTATTTATCGGCTTCAAGCAGAATTGGAGCCGAGATGAACCATGCGTCGTGGTCGTTGCTCGACCATGGCCATTCGCATATTATCATTCCTGCATCGAAGTTGTACATCCAGCCGGCCACGTCGTCGGGATTATACGAAGTGATGGTCTTGAATACCATCGAGCGGAATGGGTCGGTGAAGTCTTCGGCGAACGGAGGTTCCATGTATTCTCCTACCAGAATCGAGTTGGAGAGTTCCGGCTCGCCGACTTTATCGTCGACGAATGGTGTTATGCGATATAGTACAGGGTTTACGCCGGTAAAGTCGAGTTTTTCGGTAAATGTAGTGCCTTCATGCGCTTCGGCCACATTGGTGTCGTATGGGCCTCGGTCGATTATGTAGCGTGTTAGTTCAGGGTCGACGTATCCGCCGTTGATGCCTTTCTCGGGCAGTGTCCATGAAAGAGTGAGTGTGCTGTTGTCGTTTGTCAGCACGCAGTTTTCGACTTTAAGCGGAGTGTCCATTCCAACCCATGTCGATACGTTTGCGGGCAGTGAATGGCCGAAATCGTTCGCCGTAATTACTGTAAAGATGCAGTTGCCTGTGACCGGAGATGTAAACTTTGCTTCAGTGCTGTGCCCCGGTTGGGTGAATCCTTTGGTCAGAATGTCGTCATTGAGTTTTACCTGATAGGTCAGTTCGCCTGATAGGTCAGTGCCGTTGGTGTCGAGTGTCGGGGCAGTGAAGGTTATCGAGCCGTTGGTTGTGGCTTTGTCGAAACTTATGTCAAGATTGGTGGCGGCTTCGGGGGCGCCTGCTTTTTTTGTCGACTGCTTTATGAAAAGACCTACAAGCTGGTGGCTGTCGTCGTACTTCGAAAGCAAAGTAGCCTGGCCGGAAGTGAGGTCTACCGAGTACAGAACGCCTCCGTCGTCGGTGTATGAGCTCCAGTACATTACGTTGGTTTCATAGTCGATGGCAGCGCTCTGGTTGCTCGATTTAGGATGTATGCCGGTTGCGCCAATCAGAGTCAGCGATGCATCGGTCTTGTCGACAGTATAAAGGTTTCCGTCCACGCCTATTCCGTATAGAATACCGTTGGCTGTAAAGGACATAGCCACAAGCTGCTGTTCTATGTCAGCTACCTTTTTTTTTGCTCCGTCGGCCAGGTTTATTGTGCTTAGGGTGAATTTGGTTGGATCATCGGCATTGAGGCAGATGGAATAAGCTGTTCCGGTGGTTGGGTCGTAGGTCTGGGCGCTCCCTGCATCGGCTATTCCGAAGTCGTCAGGGTAAATGCAGGTGTGGGTCTGGGCCTCTATGTCGCAAATCAGATACCACCATATTAGCATGTCGTTAAAGTTCAGGTAGGAGAGTATATATAGCTTTTCGTTGTCGTATACGGCGCCACCGTTGCCAAGCATCTCGCTGTTGCCCCAGTAAAGTTCGGGTTGGGCATTTTCGACGGCTTCGACCGTGTAAACTCCGCTCATGTTTTGATTCGTATCATAGGTATTCACACCATAGAGGGTGACCGGTGTCTGTGCCGATACTGTAGCCGTTAAGGTCGCAAGTGCGAGGGTACAGGCAAATAGGTGCGTTTTTAACATAACTCTTTTTAACATAATTAGGAAAATTGATAAATAATATGGAAATGATTGACTGCTTTAGCCGTGACCGAGTGTCACAATGCATGATTAATTGTGTTGCTACTTGCAAAAATAATAAAAAATATGTAAATGCTGCAGAATTAGAATGTGCAAGCCATTAAATTAGTATTTATTAACTTTTGATATGCGGTATGGGCGATTCTCAGTTTTTAGAATGGCAATATAAAACCCGCGCCGGTGAAACTTCACCGGCGCGGGTTTTATTGGGTATAAATAATTTTTCTTTTGTTGCTTGGCGATGGCAGATTAAAGAGCTGATACCAGCGCGAAGGTGTCGCGGGCAATCATCAGTTCTTCGTCGGTAGGTACAATCACCACTTTTACTTTCGACTCGGGGGTTGAGATAATCACTTCTTCGCCACGTACTTTGGCGTTGAGTTCTTTGTCGATTTCCACGCCCATGAATGCCAGCGGAGCGCATACGTCTTCGCGAACGTCGGCCTGATTTTCGCCTACACCGCCGGTCCATACAATTACGTCGACACCGCCCATTTCGGCTGCATATGCGCCTATGTATTTTATGATGCGGAGTTTATACATATCCAGGGCGAGGGTGGCGCGTTCGTTGCCGGCCTTTACGGCAGCTTCGATTTCGCGCATGTCGCTGCTGAGTTCGCTGATACCTGCCACACCGCTCTCCTTGTTGATAATCTTCTGGATTTCAGCGGCGCTGAGGTTGTGTTTGGTCATAAGGTAGGTGAGCGCACCGGGGTCGACGTCGCCCACACGGGTGCCCATCATCAGGCCTTCGACCGGGGTGAGGCCCATCGATGTGTCGATACTCTTGCCGCAGTTTACTGCAGTGATAGAGCCGCCGTTGCCTATGTGGCAGGTAATAACGCGGGTCTTTTCGGGGTCGACGCCCAGGATTTCGCACACGCGGCCTGCCACGTAGCGGTGGCTTGTGCCGTGGAAGCCGTATCGGCGTACACCGTCCTCGGTATAATATTTATAGGGAAGCGGATACAGGAATGCCTTGGCGGGCATGGTCTGGTGGAATGCAGTGTCGAACACGCCTACCTGGGGTACGCCGGGCATAAGGTTATCGATGGCCTCGATACCGGTCATGTTGGCGGGGTTGTGCAGGGGGGCTATGCCGTAACATTCGCGAATCATCTGCTTCACTTCATCGTTGATAATCACGCTCTTGGTGAATTTTTCAGCACCGTGTACCACGCGATGGCCTACCGCGCCGATTTCATCGTAGTTCTTGATGCAGCCTTCCATGGGGTCAGTGAGCAGATTGAGGACAGCCTTGATGGCGCCCTGATGGTCGACATTGCCCAGTTTGATCATGGCTTTTGAGCCGTCGGCCTTGCGGTATTTGATGAAGCCGTCGTCGAGGCCTATTTTTTCCACACCGCCTTCTGCAAGAACCTTTTCGCCGTCGGTGTCAAAGAGTTTGTATTTTACCGAGCTACTGCCCGAGTTAAGAACGAGTATTTTCATGGTTTGGTTATTTAGAGCCTATGGCCTGGCAGCAGGTCATAATAATGGTTTTATAAATATCTTCGGGGAAGCAGCCGCGCGAGAGGTCGTTGACCGGAGCTGCAAGGCCTTGCAGTACGGGGCCCACGGCCTGTACGCCGCCCAGGCGCTGTACCAGCTTGTAGGCGATATTGCCAACCGAAAGGTTGGGGAATACCAGCACGTTGGCTTTACCGTTTAGAGGACTCTGGGGGGCCTTGGTGTGTGCTACGTTAGGCACAATTGCAGCGTCGGCCTGGAGTTCGCCGTCGAGAATCAGGTCGGGAGCCATTTCATGTGCTATACGGGTGGCTTCGATAACCTTGTCGACGATTTCGCCTGAAGCCGAACCCTTGGTGGAGTAGCTCAGAATGGCCACACGCGGGTTGATACCTGCGATGTCGCGGGCGGTATCGGCAGCAGAAACGGCAATTTGTGCCAGTTCGGCGGCGGAGGGGTCGGGGACCACGGCGCAGTCGGCGAATATGAGTATGTGATCAGTGCCGAAAGGCAGGTTTTCGGGCAGAAGCATCAGGAATGCGCCTGATACCACCTGAATGCCCGGTTTGGTTTTGATTACCTGGAATGCTGCGCGGAGTACATTGCCGGTGGTGTTGCGTGCGCCTGCTACCTGACCGTCGGCATCGCCGGCCTTGACCATAAGGCAGCCGAGATACAGCGGGTTGGCTGTGGTCAGGCGAGCCTGCTCCATAGTCATGCCTTTATTTTTGCGAAGTTCGAACAGCAGGGGTGCGTAGCGGTCGATTACAGCCTCGTCTGCAGGGTCGACTATTGTGGCATCGCCAATGTGTTCGAGCTTCATGTCGGCAGCCAGGCGTTTGATGGCATCGGGCTGTCCGACAAGTATTATGTCGGCGATTTGCTCGGCCAGAATGCGGTTGGCAGCTGTAAGCGTGCGGGGTTCATCGCCTTCGGGCAGCACAATGCGCTGACGCGAAGCTTTGGCCTTAGCGGTCAGTTTTTCAAACAGTTCCATTTTATTGTGTTTCTATATTAGGATTTTCTCTTGATTATTGTACTGCAAATTTATGAATTTCGGATGAATTCCACAAAAAAAAATGAAAGTGAGGGAGATAGTCAGCGTAGTAACGTTAAAATACAATGTTAAAGTTTCTAAAATTAACGTTGTTTGCATTATATTATGTAATTTTGCATTAATAAATTATGCACTGTCAGCCATGCGCGGCTATCAATGTTTTGATTTTTAGTTCTTTATGTTTTTACGCGATGTAAGTACCGAACAATTTTAAATAATAATGGTTAATAATTCATTTGATTTCCATAGGAGGTAATCTAATCCCGGTATTATAATATATGATAAAACGTATTCAATACCTTCTCCTTTTATCTATTATATTGGTAGCAGGAGGAGAGCGGCTGAACGCGCAGCGTTTGGCGCTAAAGACAAACACGATAGATTGGCTGATAATGTCGCCCAATCTTTCGCTTGAAGCGAGGTTGAGCACGCGGTTTACATTACAGCTTGGAGTGGCCTGCAATCCTACACATATATCAGTGGCTGACACAGAGTTGACCAACATGAGAGTGGAACCCGAGCTGCGATACTGGTTCAATCGCCCCATGGCCCGACATTTTGTGGCGCTTTCGGCTACTGCCGCCTCTTATAACCTGCGGCATGCCGACCATCATTTCGTAGGCGATGCCGTTGGTGCCGGTTTCTCCTACGGCTATGCCCTGGTACTGGGCGAGCACTGGAACATGGAGGCCGAAATAGGTATAGGGCTGGCGCATCTGAGCGCCAAAAACTATCATGGCGACCAGATACCCGACTATAAAAATTACGTACATTTCAGGCCGGTGCCCATAAGGGTCGGACTGTCGTTCGCTTATATTTTCAAATAGCTTTTAAATGAAACTGTTCAGGAATAATCATATCCGCGGGCTCGCCATGCTGCTGTTGGCGGCCATCCCGGCAGGCGTATCAGCCGCCGACCTGAATGTCCGCGGCAAGGTGCTCACCCAGGGTTCGGGCAAGCCGCTCGAAGGAGTGGTGATAGTAGACCTCGCCACCGACCTGCTGCTGGGTACCACCAATGCTTTCGGCGAGTACAGCATCACTGCCGATGAAAATACCACACTGCAGTTCGAGGTGTTAGGCTGCAAGGATTTGCAGGAGCCGGTGAAAGGCCGCATAGAGATTAACGTGTCGATGTTTCCCGAGGCCGAGATGCTTCAGGAAGTGGTGGTGACAGGCAAGAGCCAGTACAAAGGACTTGTGCTTCCGCCCGCCGACCTTATACTCGAGGGCAACGATATATCGCTCAAAACCACTGTTACGATTCCTCACCAGCTGTTTTCGTCGAGCGCACGCATGATTATACAGCCGGCAATATATAATGTCACCACACGCACCGTCAATTATCTCAAGCCGGTGGTGTTCGACGGCTTCAGGTACAATGCCACACAGCACCGTATGCTCGACTGGGATGCCTCGAAAGACCCCCTCAATGACTTTGTACATGTAAAAAAGACCTCGCGCCGCGCCGATGATACAATATTCATATCCGATAAACTGAGGGTGGAAAATCCGCACCACGACTTCATGTGCGTGGTGATTTCGTCGATGGAGGACTACAATCGCATAATCTATGCCGACACCACGCGCATTGCCAGAGGTACCGTAAACCCGCTGAGATTTCTATCGTACTCGCTCAACGGAGTGGTGATGACCGATGAGAACTATATTCCCAAACCCGAGGTGCAGCTGCGCGATGCCAGCGGCCAGGTAAGACTGGTATTCGCTCTCGGCAGTCCCAAACTTGACCTCTCGATGGGCGACAACACAGCCGAGATGAACAAGATGCTGCGCGAATTCGAAATCATACAGTCCGACCCGGACATGACCCTGAAAAGCTTCACCATCGTAGGCACGGCATCGCCCGAAGGCCCCTATGCCGTGAACAAGAAACTGGCCGACAGCCGTATGCATTCGGCCCTTGACAAGATTATGGCAGCCGTACCGGAGGCCATCCGCCGCAATGCACGGATTATATACGATTCGAACGTTGCCGGATGGTCCGAGGTTGAGAAACTGCTGCGTGCCGATGGCCTGACTTCCGAGGCCGATGCCGTAAAGGCTGTGATTGCCGCAAATGCCGGCAATATCGACCGCCAGACACGCGCTATGCGTGCTCTCCCATTTTACAAGACAACTCTGCTGGAAGACTATCTGCCGCGCCTGCGCAAAGTCGAATATCGCATTGTGTCGTCGAAATACCGCCCGCTCACCGAAAGCGAAATCGCCGAGTTGTACAATAAAGACTACCGCACACTGTCGCCATACCACTTTTGGAAACTCTATACCGAGTCGGCCGACACCGCCCGCCGTGAGGAAATAATGCGCCGGGCACTGGAGATTCACCCCGAATTTATCACCGCCGCCTCCGACCTCACCGCACTTACCATCGACTGCGAACGCGCCGACGACTCAATATTAAAGCCATTTGCGCCAGATATGGCCGATGTAGCCGCAGTGCGCAAATTCCCGCTTGAGGCCCGCTACAACCTGGCAGTAGCAAGCATGGCGGGCAATCACTACAGCTATGCCGACTCGCTGCTGTATGACATGCCCGACGACGCCCGCTTCCACAAAGCCAAAATGTATTGCGCCGCGCTTAACGGCCGATACGCGTCGGTACTCCAGGAAATTGCCGAAGAATCGCCATTGAACGAGGTACTTATGCTGCTGGCCCTGCATAACAACAGCCGCGCCTACGAAAAAAGCCGTCAGCTGGGTGAGAGCGCCGAAGAAGAATATGTAAAGGCAATTGCCGCCAACCGCATGGCCGACGCCGATGCCGCCAACGGATTTCTATATCTCGAGGCAAGCACACACCTGGCAAACGCAATACGCAAAAAGCCCGAACTGCTCGACATCGCCCGTATCGACGGCGATGTGATAGACCTGCTCGACGAAGACGGAAACCTACCCGACGATGAACTTAGCGATAAAGAATAACAACATGAACACTATATACCGATTTGTGGCAGCGACGGTATTCGCTGCGGCCATGGCTGTCGCTCCGGCAGCTCAGGCAAAAATGAGTAAGGCTTTGAACGACACGGCGTCAACGGGTATGAATGCCATTGACCACGTGCTGCAGAAGCCTCTGGGTGGCCCTGTATACGAGCAAAAACGATTCGGCGACCATCTGTTTATCAGTGCAGGCGGTGCCATATCGTCCTACGGACACAGGCCGGTCGACGGTTTTCGTCCGGGATTGCAGGCCGAAATATCGCTGGGCGACTGGATTACTCCGGCGCACGGCTGGCGTATGAATCTCGACGGCGGAGTACACTCGCGTTTTACCGGCGAGGACTGGAAAGTGTTCGGGGCGGTATCAGCCGACTATCTGATGAACTTCTCGTCGCTGCTGCGGGGCGACAACCCCGACCGCCGTGTGGAGGTTATAGGCGCTCTCGGTGCTGAATACCAGAGAATACGCTATAACGGTCTGTGGGGTAATAAAGTCGGACTCCGCGCCGCTCTGCAGCTCAGATTCAACGTCCAGCGTAACTTATACATCTATGCCGAACCTCGCCTGAGCCTGCTGGCCGGCACACGCTTCAGCGGCGACGGCCAGCGCCGTTTCCGTCCCGACCTCAGTTTCAACATCGGTCTTGGTTACCGACTGCTCAACAAGCAGCAGCGTCTGGACGGTGCCTCGCAATTCGACTGCGCGCCCGATGACCATCTGTTTTTCGGCGTCGGCGGAGGTGTATGGGCCTTTACACGCAACGGCTCGCAGGAGTTTCGGCATCCCAACGGTTTCGGCAGTTTTTTTGCAGGCAAATTCTTTTCGCCGACTGCCGGTCTGCGTCTTAAAGGCGAACTCGGCAACATAGGCGGCAACGGCATTCCGCATCGCACATTGGCCATAGGCTCGCTCGACTTTGTGTGGAATCTGAACTCGGCCTTCGGCGGATATCGTCCCGGCCAGGTGTTCGATATGTCGCTCAATCTGGGTCCCGTGCTGGCTTATGCCGGCAATGTCAAAGGCAATTACTACCCCGGAGCTGAGGCAAGCATTACGGCACTATTCCGCCTTACACCGGAGTGGGGCATATTTATCGAACCGGAGGCACGCATGTTTACCGGCAAGTTCAGCCGCGAACTCGACGCCTGCGCACACGGCCCGTTTTTGTCGGTCAGCGCGGGTCTGCGCTATACTATTGGCAACTTCAGCCACAACTATCCTGAAAGCTATACCGACTATCTTAAAGCCCGTAATAACTTCCTGACATTCGCCGTTGCGCCCTCGTGGCGCCGACGCGGTGACTATGGCACCGGCTTTGTGGCGCAGGCCGGTTTCGGCAGGCGGGAGAGCCCGCTTTCGAGCTGGCGTATCAGTGCCCGCGGAGAGGTGTTCAGCCGGAATCCCAACTACATGTCGCTTGGCGTCGATGCCGACTATCTGCTCAGTATGTCCACCGGCATGGCCGGCTTTAATCCCGACAGAGTGTTCGACCTCTCGGCCTTGGTAGGCGTAGGAGGCGGCATAGCCTGGCGCAGCGGCCCGGTCCGTGCCATGGTCGAAGGGCGAGTGGGCCTGCATGGCTCCTTCCGGCTCTCCGATGCACTCGACTTCTACATCGAGCCCCAGCTGGCGGCGAATACCATGTTCTACGGCTCGTCGTGCCACTGGACTCCCGAACTGCGTGTGATGGCAGGTCTGAAATACAAGCTCGGCACACCTGCCGGGATACTTTCCGGTCTGGCGGCAGGCCGCTATGCCGATGGCCGCAACTTTGTGTCGTTCACCGGCGGCCCCACATTCTTCAGCAGTACCTTCATCAACAAGCCACACCATCTGAGCGGCGCCCTCGATGCCTCGGTAGGCCGTTGGTTCAGCAGCGTGTCGGGCATGCGTATCGGGTATACCGCCGACATAATCACCCGTCAGAAAAGCAAGGGCAAGCGCCCCTACATACACACTGCGCATGCCGACTATTTGCTCAACATAAGTTCGCTGATGGATAAGAATCCTGCACGCCGCTTCCATATCATAGGCATGTTGGGCGCCGGAGTCGGATTCAGCAATCTGCCCGAATCATTTCCGGGCCTTATGCTTGAAAGCGGAGTACAGTTCCGATATAACCTCGACCATGGTATCGATGTGCACATTGAGCCTGACGTATCGTTCTATCCCAACCGCGTGGTTATCGGCTACACCTCCGACGCCCGCTTTGTGATGATACCCCGCATAATGACCGGCCTGAGCTACCGCTTCTGACATAGGCATGCTTATTTCAAACATTGACTGAAAAACCATTTCTATCCCCGATATGGTTTTTGATTTAAAATAAAAATAATCGCCGAAAGTTTTGTGCTTTCGGCGATTATTTTGTAACTTTGCAGCCAGTTTCGTAATCTCTGGCAGGACATGCAGCCTGCGAATATTGCGAGTAATGTTAACATTTTAATCTCTATAGACTACAATGGACCTGATTAAAGTTGCCGAAGAAGCATTTGCTACCGGCAAGCAGCATCCCGAATTCGGCCCCGGCGACACTATCACCGTGGCTTACCGTATCAAAGAAGGTAACAAGGAACGTATCCAGCAGTACCGCGGTGTGGTTATCCGCATCAGCGGCGAAGGCAGCAAGAAACGTTTCACTGTGCGCAAGATGAGCGACAACATAGGCGTAGAGCGTATCTTCCCCATCGAATCGCCGTTTATCGACTCTATCACCGTGAACAAGTACGGTAAAGTTCGTCGTGCTAAACTTTATTACCTGCGTGCTCTCACCGGCAAGAAAGCCCGTATCAAAGAGCGTCGCATGCCCTCGAAGAACGCCTGATAGCGACTCTTCGGTGCAAAGGAAAAAACAGCGGTTCCGCATCCATGCGGAACCGCTGTTTTTTTTAGTTCGCCCGACATGGGCATAATCTAACGGGTGGAAGTCCCGAGCGCGCCCCGATAGCGGGAAGCGCATAGTCCGAGGCAACGGTGTCTGCCGTGAGGAGAATCGGAAGGAAGCTAAGGACAAAAGTCTGGCTCCACG
>CAJTRC010000080.1 GCA_910578365.1 uncultured Muribaculaceae bacterium | reverse complement strand
GTCAAACGGGCAGCTTGTCCTCTGGGATTAACAACACCAAACTGTACAAATAAATCAGGCGACCTTGAAAGGCCGCCCAATACTCTATGTTGTCTTTTGCTTGGTTGAAAATCATAAAGTTCTTATCCCGAACTCGCGTAATAAGCATTGTAAAGACTGAAAGTCCAGTATCCCCGGCGGGTCTGGCGTGTGAAGCTGAGGTCGAGTCGGTGATAAAAAGGCAGGCGGTAATTGTTGACATCGGTGTCGAGAGGCACGTCGGCGCTCCAGTCGGAGATTATGGGCGACTCCCATACCTGTATCGGTAGGGTGACGCGGTTGCCCGACATGCCGGTCCAGCTTGCCCCCATGCTCCAGATGTCGTTTATCTGCCACTGCAGCAGCAGGTTTATTTTATGTCGGTTGTCGTTGCGGGCGGGGTATGGTCTTCCGCCGTTTCGCTCCGCGAAGTGTCGGTCGGCCCACAGCAGCGAGTAGCCGAGGTGTCCGCTGATGTGTCCGCTTTCCTTGCTAAGTTTAAAGTCGACGCCTTTGGCGCTTCCGTTGCCCGAAGTAAAGCGTCGGTCGGTTTGCCAAGCCGGAGCCAGATAGTAGTCAGTGCGGTATTCAACCAGGTTGTGCATCCACTTCCAGTAGGCTTCGGCTGATACGGTCCAGTCGCTTCCGATGCAACGGTATGCGCCTATGCTGATTTTGTCGGCTGTCTGAGGCTTGAAATTTCCGGTAACGGGTACCCACTGGTCGGTAGGCAGCGATATGTAGCTTTGCGACAGCTGGTGTACATACTGCACCGTGCGGCCGTAGGCGGCCTTGAAGGCCCAGCCGGGTCGCGGACTGTATCGCAGCGACAGGCGCGGCGACGCTGCCGGGTGTAGCTTGCTGTCGATGGCGAATAGCGAGCCGTGAAGGCCGGCATTGAGCTGCCATCTGTCCGACAGGCGCCAGTCGTAGCCTATGTAGGCGTTCAGTTCGTTGGCCCGGTAGCGTTCGGTGGTATCGCTGACTATGGCCTGAATGCCGTCGGTGGTAATGCTGTGGTGGCTGTCGGTGGGGTGGAAATTATGGAAAGTGTACGAGGCGCCGAAATTCAGTCGGTGTGCCTCGGCCGGATTCCAGTAGAAATCACTGCGGAATATCCAGTCGTTTATATTATTGTTGCTGTCGGAAACATCGAGGCTCTCGCTGCTCATCTCGCCCTGCACATATTCGGCGTAATACCAGCGGCGTTTCAGTCCCGAAAAGTAACGGGTGTATGCGGTGGTGAACTCACCCGAGAGTCCGTCGGAGAAACGGTAGTTCCAGCCGGCCGACGCCACCAGATTGCCCCAGCGCAGTTTGTTGTTGTCGTCCTCTTTGTAGCTGTCGGAATTATCCTTGTTGCCGCCCTGCAGGAAATCTTCGCCGTAATATACCATGAAATGGACATTCGAACGGGGCGAAAAACGGTGAGTAATCTTGGCGTTGAAATCGGTGAAAGCATAGCGGAAGCGCAGGTCCTCATCGAAATTGGGGTCGTTAAGGCTATTGTTGATGGCCAGTAGTGGAGCGGTGAGTACATCGTACCACGAGCGCCGCAGTGCTACCGAATAGCCGGTGCCGCCATGACCTATGGGTCCGGAGATGTTGAACGCGCCCGAGGTCAGACCCAGACGGGCCAATCCGTGATGCCCGTCTTCGCCTCCGCCGCGAGTGCGTACGTCGACGAACGACGACAGACGCCCGTCGAGCCGCGCCGGAAAACTCGATTTGTAGAAGTCGACCGACTTGACCACATCGACGTTGAAAGCCGAGAATAGGCCGGCGAAGTGGTTTACCTGGTACAGGGGCACATTATCGAGGGTGTAGAGGTTTTCGTCGGCATTACCGCCGTGCACGTGCAGGCCTGCCATGCCCTCGGTACCCGCCGATACACCCGGCTCGAGCTGTAGGGTTTTCACTACATCGCTCTCGCCGAATATCTGCGGGGTATATATTATCTTTTCGGCCGACAGTCTGTAGCTTCCTATTTCGGCCGACTCCAGTGCGCGGTTCTGAAGCCGCGAGCCGGTTACTTTCAGCTCGGCCAGCTGGTTGGCCAGTTCGAAAGGCAGCTCCACACTGTCGGGCAGCATACGTGGCGCCACCGTCGGCAGCGGCTTTATCCTTGCGGGTCGTCGGCTCAGCATCACGTTGTCGCCCTTGATTTTATAGCGGATGTCGGTGTTTCGAAACATATCGTCGAGTACTTTGCGCAGAGGGCGGTGGTTTGCGTGCACCGATATTTTCATGCCGTCGAGCAGTCCGGCGGCGTACACAAAGTTTTTGCCGCTCTGTTGCATAAGGGTCTTGAACACAGTTTCGGCGTCGGCGTTGTGAACATCGACTGTCACTCGCCGGGCAGCGGCGCTCATCCCGAGCGTCACTGCCAGAATGAGCAGAATCAATCGCATATCACTATATCTGTGCCTAATAGTTCGTTGATGGTTTCCACCAGGTCGTAAGCATTGCCTTCGTAGCTGAGAGTCAGGCGGTAATCCTCTATTGGGATATTTGCCAAAGTAACTCCGTACACGCGGCAGATTTCATCAGTTACCTCGCTGAGTGATGCGTTGCTGAATTCCAGCCGCACCACTTTCATGGGCTCGGCCACAGGAGTGCCTGCCGGGGGAGCCGATTGTAAAGCGGAGTCAGTTCCGTCCGGAGCATAAAAATTATAATATCCCACAAACAGAGCCGATGCAGTCAGGGCAACTGCTCCGGCTATTACAGCCACACGGCGCAGCATGGCAGGCCGGCGGCGGAAGCCCAGCCGACGCAGACCGCTCGCAGTATCGAATGCTCCCCGGCGATAATGGCGGGCCACAAAGTCGAGGCTTTCGTTAAATCGTTCGGTCTTCATGTCAGAATTCTATGCCCAGACGTACCATCAGGCCTGTTTCCACTCTGTGACTGACTGTGATATCTCCATGATCGTATCCGGGGTTCTGCCAGTCCCATTTATCGTAGTCGAAATTGTAATAGTTGTATTTTACACACTGCAGGTAGCAGCCTACGCCCAGGTTGATGGCGAAAGTTCTACCCCAGTTGAAACGGTAGCCCACGGTAGTCTGCCACAGGAAACCGCCGTCGGAGGCCAAAGTCCAGCCCAGACGCATGTCGGCGTAGGGGGTAAAACGGCCGAACTGCAAGTCGGTGCGCACATCGGCGAATACCGGAAAGTAAAAATTGGAGGTATAGGTGTTATTTTCAATACCAATACCGGCACCTACAAACAGCTGTGGTATAATCTGATATCCGTGGGTGGTGGATATGCCGGCATGGTGGGCGTGCTGGCGGGCGAATCCCGGAGCATTGTGTTTGAACAAAGCATAATCCGCATCGATAAATCCGCGGTAACCGGTTTCGGGCTGCTTTGCTCCGGCAGCAAGGGCCGAGCAGCAAATCAAGGTTGCGATAGTAAGTTTTTTCATTGCATAAATGTGATGTTCTATTGCTAAGAGCCACATTCTGCAAAATCCCCCTATGCTGAATGAAAAAAAATATTATAAAAAGGGCAGGAAGACCACCGGCATGCGGAATCCGGTGAGCTCGCCCCGCAGTCGGCTGTAAGCCTTGGTAATCTGGTTTTCGACAGTTTTAACCGAAATGCCCATTTCGTCGGCAATCTCGGCATGGCTTAGGCCGTCGCGCTTGCTGAGCAGGAATACACGGCGGCAGCGTTCGGGCAGCGCCTCTATGGCGCGCCACAGAGCGGCATCGCGTTCCGAGGTGTCGATTTGTTCGTCGCTAAGCTCGGGCAGGTTGTCCACTGCTTCCTCGCGGCGTCCGCAGTCGCGCAGCCAGTGCAGAGCCTCGTTGCGCACGGCACCATAGGCATATGCCTTGAAATCATCGATTTCAAGGCCTTCCTCAATCTTTGCCCACAACTTCAGAAAAGCCTCCTGTACAATATCCTCGGCCTGTGCGGTATTGCCGCACAGGCGCAAGGCGTACATGCCCAAAGGCAGGTACAGGCGCCGGAAGTTCTTCTCGAAGTCGCGGTTATTCATTGCTGCCAGGCAGAGTTTCAAGCAGGTTAATGCGGAACTTCAGGGCGGCATTGCCGGGTATCGCTCCGGGTATACCGCTTTCGCCGTAGCCCAGCGAAGCCGGGAAAGTAATTACGTATGTGCCGCCCGGCTTCATCATCTTCAGACCCTCGGTAAAGCCCTGCACGAGATTCTGAATGGTGAATACCACCGGTTCTTCGGTGGTGTCGAACACCTGTCCGTCGCTCAGGCTGCCGGTGTACAGCAGGCGTACCGAGTCGTTGTCGGCCGGCATTGCGCCCTCACCTTCGGTAATGACCTGGAACACCAGCCCCGAAGGCATGGTTATGGCACCCGGCTCGGATGCCGCCTGCTCAAGGAATGCCGCCTGCGACTCAGGCGTGAGCGGTTTGTTGGCCTCGGCGCGAACCGAGTCGACATACTGGGCAATCAAGTTATCGGCCTCGGCAAGGGTGAAGCCGGTGTCCTTGCCGTCGAGTACTTTCAGCACCGTGCTGATAACCTGCCGGCGGTCTACACTTATGCCCATGGCAGAAATCTGGTCGACCGAGCGGTTCAGGGCAGTGCCCAGCACTGTACCCATGGCTTGTTCGAGTCTATAGGCCTCCGGGTCGGTGTCGGCAGCAGAATTCTTCTGCTTTTTAGCCGATATGTCGGCGGAGCCGATAAAAGCAATAGCCGCGATCGCGGCTATTGCAATGAATACTTTAAATTTCATAAATTACTTCTTTACAACCTCGATGAGGCTTACATCGAAAATAAGAGTGGCGTTCGGGCCGATAATATTGCCTGCACCCTGCGGACCGTAGGCCAGAGCCGAAGGTATAAACAGGCGCCATGTTGAGCCGGCCTTCATCAGTTGCAGGGCCTCAACCCAGCCGGGTATAACCTGAGTAACGCCAAATGTGGCGGGCACACCGCGGTCCTCGCTGGAGTCGAACACAGTGCCGTCGATAAGCTTGCCGGTGTAGTGTACCACTACCTGATCGTCGGCGTTGGGCTGAGGGCCGTCCCCTTCCTTAATAACTTCGTATTGCAGACCGCTGGCAGTAGTCTTAACTTCGGCGCGCTTGCCGTTCTCAGTCAAGAACTCTTCACCAGCCTTGGCGTTGATTTCTCCCATCTTGGCGGCTTCCTCGCGCTGTTTTGCCTCAAGTTCGGTAAAGAACTTTTGGATTTCGGCCTTTGCTTCGTCGTATGTCATCTGAGGTTGCGAGCCATAGAAAACGGCGGCCACACCATCGGCGAAGTCCTGTACGTTGATTGTCTGTATGCCGGAAGCACGGAAGTTATTGCCCATGCTTAGACCAAGAGCATAGCTCAGGCGGTCGAGTTCTTTATTTTCCATAATTATAATAGAGTTTGAAATATATCGTTTTCAATAGCAATAACAAAAACCGTGCCGCTTTTGTTAAAAACAAAAAACTGTACCGGATGTAGAGAAATTGCCGCTTATTTTGTATCTTTGCACAAAAATATAACAAAGCACGATGAACGATAAGTTTGAAATGGTGGCCAAGACCTTCCAGGGCCTGGAAGATGTGCTGGCAGAAGAGCTCCGCTCCCTTGGGGCCGAAAATGTTATGCCCGGTAAGCGTATGGTGGCCTTCGAAGGCAATAAGGAACTGCTGTACAGAGCTAACCTATGCTGCCGCACCGCCCTGCGCATTCTCAAACCTTTCTTCAAATTTACTGCAAAAGACGCCGACAGCCTTTACGAGCAGGCCAAGGAGTACGACTGGTCGCAGCTGCTGACAATCGACAAGACATTCCAGATTGACACTGTGGCCTACAGCGACGAGTTCTCGCACTCGCGCTTTGTGACATACCGCATCAAGGATGCCATAGTCGACTGGTTCAAAGACCGCTATGGCGCCGACAAACGTCCGGGCGTGCGTCTGGTCGATGCCGACGTAATGATTAACGTGCATATAAGCGGCACCGACGTAACCCTGTCGCTCGACTCCAGCGGCGAGTCGCTGCACAAACGTGGCTATCGAGTGGCTCAGACCGAAGCCCCCATCAACGAGGTGCTGGCAGCCGGCATACTGTTGCGTAGCGGCTACCGAGGAGATTGTCCGCTGGTCGACCCCATGTGTGGCTCAGGAACCTTCCTTATCGAGGCTGCCATGATTGCCGCCAACATCAATCCCGGCATATATCGCCGCAGCTTTGCCTTCGAGCGCTGGAAGGATTTCGACGCCGACTTGTTCGACAGCATATTCAACGACGACAGCGCTGAGCGCGATCCCATGTATCCCATCGTGGGCGCCGACATATCGCCCAAAGCCATCGACATAGCCCGCGAGAATATAAAAAGTGCCGGTATGGCCAAGTATATCAGCCTTGAAGTCAAGCCTATATCGCGCTGGAATGAAGCTCCGCAGCCGGCAGGCATACTTGTGACCAATCCGCCTTACGGCGAACGCATATCGGCCCCCGATATGGACGCCCTGTATGCCACAATAGGCAACCGCCTGAAAAATGTGTTCCAGGGATACCATGTTTGGATTATAGGCTACCGCGACGAATACTTCGCCAAAATCGGTCTGGCCGCCTCCGAAAAAGTGCCCGTACTCAACGGAGCCCTCGAATGTGAACTGCGGGAATATGTGATTTTCGAAGGCGACAAGAAATCATTTCTCAAAGCCGGCGGAAAACTCAAGAACCACGTCAATGACGCTGATGACGAACGTGCAACTCGCAAAGGCGGAAAGGACCGAAAGTTCCGCGACAGCGCTCAGAAAGATCGCAAATTCCGCGACGGCGACAGCAAGGAGCGGCGCTTCAAGGACAAAGACCACAAACACCGCGACGATTTCGACCGAAGCAACAAATTCAAAGACCGCCCGATGCGCGAAGACATACAGCCCGACAGCGAAAACCCGCTGGCCGTACGGCGTAACCCATACGCTTTGCGCTCGCTTCAGGGCAAGAGTCCATCTCTGCCTCCTCAGAAAGGCCCGATAATGCGCAGCCGCGGATGGAAAAAGAAGTAGCACTGTTGCCTCCGCAGCTGTTCGGCTCCACCGCATACTATGCGGCAGTGGCCCGTTTTGCCGATACTGCCGTAGACTTTTCGATGCGCGCCGACAAATGTTTCAAGGCGGCACACCGTTATAAAATAGTGGATACACGCGGTGAGCTATTCCTTACTGTACCGGTATGCCATCTGTCGGGAAACCGCGGATGGAGCGATGTATGTATATCCGACCACGGACAGTGGTGGAAACTGCACATCACAGCACTTGAATCGGCCTATGGACGAACACCATTCTTTGAATTCTATATCGATCGCATTCTGCCTCTTCTGACCGACCCTGCTCAAAGCAGTTTCAGCACCATCGGCAGTCTTAACCGTGAAGCCGACCGACTGATACGACGTATTCTCGAGCTGCCCCCCGCCCTCGAGCCTGAGCAGTTGCCGGAAACATATGCCGATTTCCGACGCCACGATTTCAGCGACATAAACCTGCCGGAGTACTGGCAGATTCGTGCCGATTCGCTCGGATTCCGGGCCGGCATGAGCATACTCGACATGATATTCAATATTGGACCCGAGGCTGCTCTGCTAATCAGACGCTGACAAATACAGCCGTCATTGCCTTACTTCTGAACCTGTTAATTTACTTCGTTTTACTTTATTTCTTTTCAATTCTTTAATGGACATCCTTAATTTCGACGAAGTCATAGACCGTCATGGCAGCTTCGCAACAAAATACGAGGAACTACACGAAAAATATGGCCGCAGCGACATCATGCCATTGTGGATTGCCGACATGGATTTTGCTACTCCGCAGGTGATAATCGATGCCCTGCACCGCTGTATCGACACCCGGGTGCTGGGTTACACCACAGCCCCCGACGAGTTCTGGCAGGCCATAAGCGGCTGGCTCACACGTCGCCACGGCTGGCAGCTGAACCGTGCTGACATCGACTTTCTGCCCGGTGTGAAAAAGGGCTTCGGCCTGGCTCTGAACTACTTTACAGAAAAGGGCGACAAAATTGTAATCCAGCCTCCGGTGTACCATTCGTTCCGTTCTGTAATAGAAGGCAACGCTCGGGTGGCGGTCGACAATCCACTGCTGCGTACACCCGACGGCAACTACCGCATGGACCTCGAAGGTCTTGAGCGGATAGCCGCCCTGGAACATCCGGCGATGGTGGTGGTATGCAATCCGCAGAATCCGGTGGGGGTGCAGTGGCAGGCCGACACGCTGCGCCGCGTGGCCGATATCTGCAAGCGCCACGATATAATACTGCTCAGCGACGAAATATACGGCGACCTGCTGCTCGACGGACGCCGGCATATACCCACCGCAATGGTATCGGATACTGCAGCCGAAGTGACTGTTACACTCGGAGCACCGTCGAAGAGCTTCAATATTCCGGGCATATCGAGCGCCTGGACTGTAGTGAAGTCGCCCCGTCTGCGCGACGGCTTCTTTGCCTGGCTGAAAGCCAGTGAGTTCGACACTGCTCCCACCTGTGCCATTGCCGCCACTACGGCGGCATACAGCCTCTGCGACGAATGGCTCGATGCCGTCCTCGCCTATATAGCCGACAACTGTCGCTTTGCCTGCGAGTATATCCACAGCAATATTCCGGCTGTAAAGACCCTGATGCCCGAAGCCGGATTCGGTCTGTGGATTGACTTCAACGACACAGGCCTCAGTCATGACCAACTCTGCGACCGCATTATAAACCGCGGATTGCTGGCGATAAGCGGCGGCACCACATTCGGCCGCGAAGGTGCCGGATTCATGCGCCTCAATGTAGGTGTACCGCGCAGCGAGCTGCTCGAAGGTCTGAAGCGCCTCAAAAACGCCATACTGTAATGGAACTGCAATTCGTAAAAATGCACGGAATAGGCAACGATTTCGTGCTTGTCGACTGCATGGGCAGCGACACTCCCGCACCCGGGCAGCTGGCCCGCACACTCTGCCGCCGCCGCTTCGGCATAGGAGCCGACGGCCTGTTGGCTGTGTGCCCCTCGGATGTGGCCGACTACCGCATGCGCATATTCAACGCCGACGGCAGCGAGGCCGCTATATGCGGCAACGGACTGCGCTGTGTGGGCAAATACGCTTACGAACATGGCATATCATGCAGCCCCACGCCTGCCGTAGAAACCGGCGCGGGAATACGTCGCCTGCATCTTGCTATCGGTTCTGATAACCGAGTCGAGGCTGTTACAGTGAATATGGGCCATGCAGTCACCGCCCCGGCTCAGGTGCCGCTAAACACCGTAACCGCACTTATCAACAGCCCTGTTGAAAACTGCGGCGAAGAACTGCGCCTCACTGCCCTGTCGGTAGGCAATCCGCATGGCGTGGTATTTGTCAGCGACCTTTACGGCTGTAAATTCGAGCTGCTGGGTCCGCGGCTGGAATGTCACGAAATCTGGCCCGAGAAGGCGAATATCGAATTTGTGCAGATTATCGACAGCCACCATATAGCCATGCGCGCCTGGGAACGCGGTGTGGGCGAAACACTTGCCTGCGGCAGCGGCGCTTGTGCGGCAGCGGCCGCAGCAGTACTCAACGGCCAGGTCAAGTGGCCGGTGGAGGTGCAGCTCAGTGGTGGCACACTGTCCATCTCCGCCGATGCCGACGGCTCACTGCTTATGACCGGGCCTGCCGCTGAAGTCTTTAGCGGCATCGTCAGGGTTTAGCCGCCTTAAGTCCGGCAGCCATTACGGCAAGAGAACCTTCTGTGGCAAGGCAGCTGTTGTAGGCGTCGCTGCGGTTGCTCTGACGCTTTTTTTGAGGTAGTAATGAACTTTTCCGGCGTCCGATTGTTTACACGGTAGATTAAACTACTACTGATATGAAATATCTCACAAACGAAAAACTGGTGGTTGTCGGCGCAGCCGGCATGATTGGTTCCAATATGGCCCAGACTGCAATTATGATGGGCCTTACTCCTAACATCTGTCTTTACGACCCGTATGCACCGGGTCTGGAAGGTGTGGCTGAAGAACTGTTGCAATGCGGATTCGAGGGCCTGAACCTTACCTTCAGCTCCGATATCAAGGAGGCTCTGACCGGTGCAGCCTACATAGTCAACTCCGGTGGTGCGGCACGTAAGGCCGGCATGACCCGTGAAGACCTGCTCAAGGGCAATGCCGGAATAGCCGAGGAATTCGGCAAGAATGTAAAAATGTACTGCCCCGATGTCAAGCATATTGTGGTGGTGTTTAACCCCGCTGATATCACCGGTCTTATAACTTTACTTTATTCGGGCCTGAAACCATCTCAGGTTACCACTCTGGCCGCGCTCGACTCCACACGTCTGCGCAGCGAACTGGCCAAATATTTCAACCTGGCTCCCGACGAAGTGGTAAACTGCCGCACTTACGGCGGACATGGCGAACAGATGGCCGTATTTGCTTCTACAGCTCAGGTGGCTGGCACTCCGCTACTCGAAATTATCGGATCTCAAAAGTTGCCCGCAGCCGACTGGGAAGGCATACGCCGGCGTGTGGTACAGGGCGGCAAGCACATAATCGACCTGCGTGGCCGCAGTTCGTTCCAGAGCTCGGCATACCTGTCGGTCGAGATGATACGTGCAGCCATGGGCGGCGAGGCTTTCCGCTGGCCTGCAGGCGCATATATCAACAACGGTGAGTTTAACCACATAATGATGGCCGCTGAAACCACCATAACCAAAGACGGCGTAAAGGCCGAAATAGTAGAAGGCACAGCCGAAGAACATGACGAACTACGTCGCAGCTACCAGCACCTCTGTGCCCTGCGCGACGAGGTAATCGCCATGGGTGTGATGCCCCCCATCGACAAATGGAAAGAAATCAACCCCAACCTCTGATATTACTAATAACGCGAGTTCGGGATAAGAACTTTATGATTTTCAACCAAGCAAAAGACAACATAGAGTATTGGGCGGCCTTTCAAGGTCGCCTGATTTATTTGTACAGTTTGGTGTTGTTAATCCCAGAGGACAAGCTGCCCG
>CAJTRC010000079.1 GCA_910578365.1 uncultured Muribaculaceae bacterium | reverse complement strand
TTGTTAGTTGAAGTTGCAAAAGTACAAAAAATTTCACAAAACCGAATCTTATGACTTTTGAAAAAATCATAATTTTTTCAGGTCCGATTTTGTGCTGATTTTGCCCGTATACTTGCAGACACTGATTTATTTTCGTAACTTTGCAGTAAAATAAATAAAGTATTTGTCTATAATCTTAAGCCGGAAGCTCCGGCAACAGGTCAACAAACTCAGCGGATTTTGCGTTTTTTATATAGTTTGAAATTAGCCATAATCCGCAGAATTGCTGCTGCTTTATAACTGTTAAGAATATGCCACAAGTATCGGAACGCGGCGAGAGGATGCCCGGCTCGCCAATTCGCCGGCTCGTGCCGTTGGCAAACAAAGCCATTGAGCGCGGCGTAAAAGTATATAGGCTGAATATTGGCCAACCCGATGTCCCCACTCCCCCGGAGGCTCTCGAAGCCCTGCGGAATATCGACAGAAAGGTACTGGAATACAGCCCCTCGGAAGGTTTGCTGTCGCTGCGCAAAAAGCTGCGTGAGTACTACCGCAGATTTAAAATCAACGTCGATGTAGATGATATAATCGTTACCACCGGAGGCTCGGAGGCGGTTCTGTTTGCCTTTATGGCATGCCTCGACCCGGGCGATGAAATTATTGTGCCCGAACCGGCATACGCCAACTACATGGCTTTCGCCATTTCGGCCGGCGCAAAAATTGTGACGGTGCCCTCGAACATCGACAATGGATTCGAACTGCCGCCGGTCGAGGAGTTCGAGAAGCTGATTACTCCGCGCACCAAGGGTATACTTATCTGCAACCCCAACAACCCCACAGGATATCTCTACACTATGAAGGAGATGCTGCAGATACGCGACATGGTGCTCAAGTACGACCTCTTTCTGTTCTCCGACGAAGTGTACCGCGAGTTCTGCTACACCGGCGCGCCATATATATCGGCCTTCCACCTGCCCGGCATTGAGGAGAATGTAGTGCTGATCGACTCGGTATCGAAGCGCTACAACGAATGCGGCATACGTATTGGCGCACTGATTACCAAGCATAAAGAGCTTAAAAAGAATGTAATGAAATTCTGCCAGGCCCGTCTAAGCCCGCCTCTGTTGGGCCAGCTGGTAGCCGAAGCCTCGATTGACACATCGCCCGAATACATGCTGGCCACATACAACGAGTATGTGGAGCGCCGCAAGTTTATGATCGACCAGATTAACCAGATTCCGGGCTGCTACACGCCTATACCTATGGGCGCATTCTACACCGTAGTAAGGCTGCCGGTGGACGATGCCGACAAATTCTGCCGCTGGTGCCTGGAAGAGTTCGAGTACGAGGGCCAGACCATATTCATGGCTCCGGCATCGGGCTTCTACACCACCCCCGGCATGGGCAAGAACGAGGTGCGCATGGCCTACGTACTGGAAAAAGAGGAGTTGGCCAAGGCACTTTTGGTGCTGCGAAAAGCCCTGGAGGCATACAACGCCGGACAAAGTACATCGTCCGACGCAGTCGACCGCTAACTTTTCTGGTACTCGGTTGGCGACATGCCCGTGAGGTGCTTGAAGTATTTGCCAAACGACGACTGATTGCTGAAATTAAGCATATACGCAACCTGCTGAATGTTCTTGCCTGAATATCGCAGCAGGTTGCGTGCTTCCATAATCACACGGTCATCAATCCAGCGCGATGCCGAACGGCCTGTGGCTTTCTTCACCAGCAGCGACAGGTATTTGGGCGATATGAACAATTTATCGGCATAGAAAGTTACCGACCGCTCGTTCATGTAGTGCAGCTGCAGCAGGCGTATGAACTCCTTGACATAGTTGCTGGGTCGGTTGCCCGGAGCCTCCGAGCGCGGACTGTTGTCGGCCAGCTCCTTATAGTAAAACTGCGCCGCCTGATACACCATGGCCGAAACAAGACTCGATGCGATATTGAGGTCGATTCGCGTATTGGCCTGGTTATGGGCCACATCGTACAGCAGATCGAAATAGCGTTTGAACAGACGCGACTGTCTGGAGGTGAGCCTGCGCACAGCCGAAGGCTTCTCGAAGGGCACCGACGAAGGCACACTCACGGCAGCATAGTTGATGTTGATTTCTTGCAGAAAACTCTGGGCCATAAACAGCAGATACACATCGATGGAGCCACGGTCGACTGCACGTATATTCACAAGCGTGCGGGGCGGAATCACCATCATCGAATCCGCCTCCACCCTATAGTAATCCATATTGACTTCGATGTCCACACCGCCCGACATCACCAGCATTACAGCCATACAATCGGTCTGCGCCGGATTGTTTTTATCGGGTGCATCGTCGCCATTGGAGCGCATGCGAACTACGGTAACGCATTCGCCGATTTCTCCAAATTCGTCTAACGCCCGCAATTTATCTACCACATCCTCGTATTTGACAAGTGTCTTCATTTCTTGTTTTGGATAATTTTCTGGTACAAAAGTACACTATTTTATTCCGATATGCAATAGCAGGGCATATTTAGGCGAATTTTAGGCCAGAATAGGGGCACAATCTGCAAATTATTTTGTAGTTTTGTGATATGAAACAGCAAGAACAAGATTTGTCGATTGCCCAAATACAGCAGACAGTCGACAGTTGGATTGCGGGCACCGGAGCCGGATATTTCTCGCCGCTGACCAACACAGCGATTCTGGCCGAAGAATGTGGAGAAATCGCCTCTATAATGGCCCGGCGCTACGGCGACCAGCGTGCCAAACAGTCCGACGACGTGAGCGACACCGCCCTGGCCGACGAAATGGCCGACCTGATGTGGGTGCTCTGCGCCCTGGCCAACCAGACCGGCATCGACTTGCAGCTGGCTTTCAAAAACAATCTGCTCAAAAAAAATGTTAGAGATGGCAGAAGATTCTCATAAATAATTATTTACACCAACAATATAAAACACTTTACCGTAATGAGCGACAAGTATCACGACGCCGTGGCCCAGAGCCACGTGCTTGAAGACGATGTAAAAGTATCGGCCGAGGTCGCAAAAATCCTCGCCGACCACATGGAAGAGAACAACACCCCGGAGGTGTGGAAATTCCTTTTCAATACTATTGACCTCACAACCCTCAACGCCACTGACTCGCCCCGTTCGGTAGCCGACTTTGTGGAACGCGTAAACGCTTTCGACGAAGAATATCCCGAACTCAAAAATGTAGCCGCTATCTGCGTATATCCTAACTTCGCCCAAGTGGTGCGCACTGTACTCGATGTGAGCGATGTGGATATAGCCTGCGTTTCGGGCGGATTCCCCTCGTCGCAGACTTTCGCCGAAGTAAAGGTAGCAGAAACAGCTCTGGCTGTTGACGGCGGTGCCGACGAAATCGACATTGTACTCAACCTGGGCAACTTCCTCGACGGTGACTACGAAGAGGTATGCGACGAAATTGCCGAGCAGAAGGCAGCCTGCCGCGACGCCCGCCTGAAAGTAATCCTTGAATCGGGCGCGCTGAAAACCGCCGCCAACATCAAGGCAGCATCTATATTGTCGATGTACGCCGGAGCCGACTTCCTCAAAACGTCAACCGGCAAAGGCTATCCCGGCGCAAGTCTTGAGGCCGCATATGTAATGGCTCTGGCCATAAAGGAATACTATGAAAAGACCGGCACAATGATAGGTTTCAAGGCCGCCGGAGGTGTTTCCACCACCGAGGATGCCGTGAAGTACTACACCATCATCAAGAGCGTACTCGGCGAAAAATGGCTCACCAATGAGTATTTCCGCCTCGGCGCCAGCCGTCTGGCCAACAACCTGCTCAGTGACATCCTGGGCAAAGAAACCAAGTTCTTCATATAATCAAGAATTTGTATCATAATTGAACTGCGCCACGAAAATTACGTTTAATTTTCGTGGCGCAGTTCAATTTGCGGCAAGCCGCTACTGTTGTCAGCTAAAAACATAAACTTTGCTTACGCATTGGCCAGCGGAGCGGGCACGTTGTAGACACGCGCGGCCAGTTCCTGATCGAGCATGTACAGAGCCATGCCGTTTTCGCCTATAAGTTTCAGACGGTCAATGAGGCCACGGGCAGTTTCCTCTTCCTCTACCTGCTCGCTTATGAACCAGTCGAGTTTTCCGCGGGTGGCATAGTCGTGTTCGACCTCGGCGAGTGCGTATATGCCGTTGATGAGCGATGTCACCTTCTGCTCGTGTGCCAGAGTATCCTCGTAAGCAGCCAGAGGCGACTCCCAGCTGTCGGGAACCTCGGCAATGGAAGCGAGAGCCACACGTCCGCCGCGCGAAAGCAGATAGTTGATGAAGATTTCGGCATGCGCCTGCTCCTCTTTGAACTGTATACGGAACCAGTTGGCGATACCATGCAAGCCTTCACTCTCGAAGTGCATGGCCATGGCGAGATAAAGATAAGCCGACCAGAATTCGGCGTTAATCTGGGCGTTGATAGCGTCCTGAATTTTAGGTGAAATCATAATATTCAAAAGTTAATTTGGATTCTAAACTCCAAATGTACAAAAAAACGAGCTTGTTTCAGCCGCAATAAAGTGAAATTTAGCAAAATTTATCATTTCGATTTGGCCAAAAGAAAAAAAGTGATTAACTTTGCATCGCTTTTGGGCTTAGCCCGGGGCACAGTGTCAGTCTTATGGTGTAATGGTAGCACTACAGGTTTTGGTTCTGTCTGTCCAGGTTCGAATCCTGGTAAGACTACTGAAAAGCGCAGAGCCTCAGGCTCTGCGCTTTTGTTTTTTTAAGCGACACGTCTTATCGGCGTTATAGATAACTTCGACTCTTAAACTCTGAACAATATGAATATCACCGACCGCATAATCGCGTGGTTCGAACGCCCGCGTGTATGGGGCTTCTTCCTGTCTGCAGCCATTATGGCCATAGTAGCCCTGGCATTCTTCTATCCCGACAACTTCGATGGCAACACTCTGCAGCAACCCGATATGGTGCAGGGAGCCGCCAACGGGCAGGAAGGCGCGGCCTTCGAGGAAGCCACAGGCGAGAAAGCCCTCTGGACCAACTCGCTCTTCGGCGGCATGCCCACATTCCAGATTTCGCCGTCATATCCGTCGAACGCCCTGTTCGAGTGGCTCAACGACCTCTACGGCCTGTGGCTGCCGGCTCCGTCGAACCTGCTGTTTATGATGATGTTCGGCTTCTTTATTTTGCTCTACGCCATGGACATGCGCTGGTATTACGCACTGCTGGGTTCGATAGCCTGGGGATTCTCGAGCTACTTTGTGATTATAATCGGCGCCGGACATATATGGAAATTCGTGACGCTTAGCTATATACCGCCTACAATAGCCGGTCTGGTGCTGTGCTACCGCGGTCGCTACCTGCCGGGTGCGGCGCTTACGGCCCTGTTCGCCATGCTGCAGCTCAACGCCAACCATCCGCAGATGTCGTACTACTTCGCTTTCGTAATGGCCGGCATGGCGCTTGCCTATCTGTGCAGCGCAGTCAAAGACAAAAAGGTAAAACAATGGCTCATTGCCACGGCCTGCCTGCTCGGAGCCGGTGTGCTGGCTCTGGGTGCGAACCTGCCGGCACTGTACAACACTTACGAATATGCCAAGGAAACCGACCGCGGAGCAAGCGAACTGGGAGCAAGCGCCGAAAGCGATAACGCTACCCAAGAAGCTGAAAGTGCCAAGGCTCCGACCGGAGGTATGGACTACAACCAGATTGTAGCCTGGAGCTACACACCCTCAGAATCGCTGTCGCTGCTTGTACCGAATATTAAAGGCGGCGCAACCGCCCGACCGGCAGGCGGTGCCAACCAGCCTGTGACACTGTCGGAAATCGTTGGCTCAGACGACGGAATCAACCCGCACGACGCCCAGATTATGCAGATGCTGCCGCAATACTTCAACGATACCGAGGGCACCAACGGCCCGGTATATGTGGGAGCGATAGTGTGCATACTGTTTCTGTTAGGCTGCCTGATTGTCAAAGGCCCCATGAAGTGGGCACTGCTGATACTTACCCTGTTCTCGCTGCTGGCCGCCATGGGCCGCCACTTCGAGTGGTTCACGGATCTGCTGGTGTACAACCTGCCTATGTACAACAAGTTCCGCGCCGTGGAAAGCATACTTGTAATAGCCGAATTCACCATGCCACTGCTGGCAGTGATGGGCCTGAAAGAATTCTTAAGCGCCGAGAAGCCCTTTGAGAGATTCCGCTGGCAAGCCATCGTTTCGGCTGCAGTTCCGGCCGCGGTATGCCTGCTGGCCGTGATGGCTCCGGGCATAGCCGGCGATGCAATTACCTCGTACGAGAAAGAGGCTCTGCTGTCGTACAACCAACAGGGTTACATAGCCGACTACGCCTCGCTTATAGGCAAGATAGAGTCGCTGCGCTACGGCCTGGTACAGTCCGACGCATGGCGTTCGCTGCTGTTCATCTTCCTTGCCGCCGCAACTCTGTATGCCGTATGCAAAGGCTGGCTGAAACGCACATCTGCCGTGTGCGCCTTGGCCGCTCTGGTGCTGATTGACCTTTACAGCGTCGACCACCGCTACGTCGACAGCGAGAACTTTGTTAAGAACTCGATACAGCTCTCCGACCCGCTGGCCGCCGATGCCCTCGACATGGAGATACTCCAGGACAAAGACCTGTCGTACCGCGTGGCCGACTTCGACAATTTCGGTTCGGCGCGCCGCAGCTACTACCACAAGATGGTGGGCGGCTACCACGCAGCCAAACTCGGTCGCTACAACGACCTTATCACCCACAACGCAATCACATCGCCCCAGATACTCGACATGCTCAACACCCGCTATGTGATTCTCAACGGCCAGGTATCAAAGAACCCGCACGCACTGGGCAACGGCTGGTTCGTGGGCGATATCAGATACGTCGACGGCGCCAAAGCCGAATTCGACACCCTGCAGCAGCTCGACCCCGGCAGCTCGGCCGTGGCCGACGCGCGCTTCAAGAGCATACTCGGCCAGGCATCAACCACCACTGAGGGCGATGCCGTGACACTTACCGGCTATACCCCCAACCGTCTTAGCTACGATGTCAAAAGCGCCAACGGAGGCGTGGCCGTATTCTCCGAAGTATATTTCCCCTGGGGCTGGCACGCCACCATCGACGGCGAACCCGCCGAGCTGGGTCGAGTAAACTATATACTCCGCGCCATGCGTATTCCCGCCGGCGACCATAAGGTAGAGATGGTGTTCGACCCGGAGTCGCTGCACGTTACCGGCGGCATAGCCTACGCCAGCGTCACACTCATATACCTGTTGCTGGCAGGCGCCATATTCATGCCGGTGCTCAGAAATAAAAAATCAGCCGACATTAAAAACAGATAACATTGAAAACAGATAACATTGAAAAAAATGTTCGGCTGGTATCTAAGGTGGCGACACGGAAAAGGATTTGGAGTACATTCGCCCTTTGCCTTCGACTTTTTGCGTTCGGAGCTTCGTGCCCCGCGCGGCTACGCATATTACGACTACGACAGCCTGCCTGAAAGCGACATCTACAGCCGCGACACCATGCGCCTGCTATACCGCGTGCTACTGCGTCTGCGTCCACAGCGAATTTGCATCATAGGCTGCGACCGGGCTTTAGCCGACATAGTGTCGCGTGCGTGCCCCTACGCCCGACAGGCATCCGTCACCGAGGCCGACATGCTGATAGTAGCCAACGAAAAGGATGCCATAGCAGCCCAATCCCAAGCCCACCTGCTTATACTGCCGCCCTACGGCCGCACCAAAATGAGGCTGTGGCACTCAAAACTGCGTAGCGCCCAGCGAGGCATGAGTTTTGGCTGCCGCCATAGCCGCGCCCTTATATTTGTGGCTAATCCGAAACTGCCGCGACAGGACTTCGACATCCGCTTTTGAATATTTTTCAAAAAAACAGAAAAAAAATCTGCGCAAAATTTGCGTATGTAAAAAAATTACACTAATTTTGCAGCGCAAATCCCCGAAAGGGGTGATATAAACACTGCTTCAATAGCTCAGTCGGTTAGAGCATCTGACTGTTAATCAGAGGGTCGTTGGTTCGAGTCCATCTTGAAGCGCTTCATTTTCGCTTTTTGTTTATATCTTTTGCTTCAATAGCTCAGTCGGTTAGAGCATCTGACTGTTAATCAGAGGGTCGTTGGTTCGAGTCCATCTTGAAGCGCCTTAGGAGTCTGCATCTGCAGGCTCCTAATTTTTTATACCTTTTCTTTTCTCCTTACCAAAAAATTTTGTAAGTTTGTGTTTCCAAACATTCATTGATTATGACAGCACAAGACTACTACAATATTTTCGAACACTCTACTGCGGACTACCATCTTGCGGACAACGTCGACGCGCCATCGCCCAACCCCTTCGATGCCGGTTCGTTCGAACACACCCTTTATGCCAAGAACTTTATCGATGCCGTACAGTGGCACCTCGAAGACATAATCCGCGACCCCAACATCGACCCCGTGGAGGCGCTGGCTCTCAAACGCCGTATCGACCGCTCGAACCAGGACCGCACCGACATGGTGGAGGAATTCGACACCTATTTCCGCGAGAAGTTCGCCGGAGTCAGCGTGGCCCCCGACGCCACCATCAACACAGAGTCGCCCGCATGGGCCCTCGACCGACTGAGCATTCTGGCCCTGAAGATATATCACATGCAGGCCGAGGCCAATCGTACCGATGCCGACGCCGCACACCGCAGCCGCTGCGCGGCAAAGCTGGCAGTGCTGCTCGAACAACGCTCCGACCTGGTGACAGCAATCGACCAGCTCCTCGCCGACATGGCCGCCGGACGAAAATACATGAAGGTATACCGACAGATGAAAATGTACAACGACGCCGATACCAATCCGGTGCTCTATGCAAAAAAATAACACCCCTACCTCCAACACCCTCGGACTGATTACAGTGCTGGCCGCGCGATTCTCCGCCATAGGCGACGTGGCCATGACCGTGCCGGTGCTTTACAGCGTGGCACGGTGCTACCCCGACGTGCGGTTTGTGTTCGTGACCAGGCCTTCAATGACATCGATTTTCATCAACCGCCCCGACAATCTTATAGTCGTAGGGGCCGATGTGAAAACCGACTACGTAGGCCTCGGAGGACTCCGACGCCTTATTTCGGAACTGAAAAAGGAATACGATTTCGACGCCTTCGCCGACCTGCACGATGTAATACGCACCCGAATCATGGGCTTTTTCTGCCGGCTGCAGCGCACCCGCGTAAGCCGCATCAACAAAGGGCGGCAAGGACGTAAAGCCCTTACCCGCGTACGCAACAAGGTAATGCTGCCTCTGCTGTCGAGCCGTGCGCGCTACCGCGAGGTTTTCCACCGGCTGGGCCTGCCGGTCGACTACCGCTTCGACGGTCTGTACGACTGCCATGCCATGGCTCCGGCCGACGACTTCGCCTGCATCTGCGAATCCCGCCCCAATGGCGAACGATGGATTGGCATAGCGCCATTTGCGGCACATAAAGGCAAAATATACCCGCCCGAAAAAATGGAGGAAGTGGTAAAAGGCCTATGTGAAAGCCCCGGAGCAACCCGGGTGTTTCTGTTCGGAGGCGGAGGCGAGGAAGCAGAAATTCTCAACAGCTGGGCCGAAAAATACCACGGAGTAACCTCTCTGGCCGGCAAGCGCTACGGATTCGCGGCCGAACTGGCTCTGATGAACCACCTCGACCTGATGTTGAGCATGGACTCGTCGAACATGCATCTGGCTGCCATTGCAGGCACACGCACCATTACCGTGTGGGGCGCCACCCACCCCTACTGCGGCTTTATGGGATGGCGCCAGAGCGATGCCGACTGCATTCAGCTGCCCATGAGCTGCCGACCCTGCTCGGTGTTCGGCAACAAGCCTTGCCTCCGCGGCGACTATCTCTGCCTCAATGCCATACGGCCAGCAGAGATTCTCAAAGTTATTTCCGGCGCCCATGCAGAGATTGTCAAGGGGCAGTGTCCGCAGAGTCAAGACTGCGTGAAACATTAAAAAATTATGCAAGAAGATTTCAACATACGAGAAAATGCGCCCGACCGCGACTTCGAGAAAGCCCTGCGCCCGGGCAGTTTCGAATCGTTCAACGGACAGGAAAAGATAATCGAGAACCTCAGGGTATTCGTCAGCGCTGCACGCATGCGCGGCGAGGCCCTTGACCATATACTGCTGTTCGGCCCTCCGGGTCTGGGCAAGACCACACTATCCGGTATCATAGCCAACGAACTGGGCGTGGGCATGAAGATTACATCAGGCCCCGTGCTCGACAAACCCGGCGACCTCGCCGGCATACTTACTTCGCTCGAAGAGAACGACGTGCTGTTCATCGACGAAATCCACCGCCTAAGCCCTGTAGTGGAGGAATATCTCTACTCCGCTATGGAGGACTACCGCATCGACATAATGATTGACAAAGGCCCCGGCGCGCGCACGGTCCAACTCAGTCTGAGTCCGTTCACACTTGTAGGCGCCACCACCCGCAGCGGACTGCTCACCTCGCCCCTGCGCGCCCGATTCGGTATCAGCTGCCACCTGGAGTATTACGACCACGAAATTCTTCGCCGCATCATCAGCCGCTCGGCATCGCTGCTTGATGTAGGCTGCAGTCTTGAAGCCGCGCAGGAGATAGCTCTGCGCAGCCGCGGCACACCCCGTATAGCCAACTCGCTGCTGCGTCGCGTACGCGACTTCGCCCAGGTCAAGGGCAATGGCTCAATCGATGTGGAAATAGCCCGTTATGCCCTTGAGGCCCTGAATATCGACCGCTACGGCCTTGACGAAATCGACAATAAGATACTCAACACCATCATCACCAAATTCCACGGTGGCCCGGTTGGACTCAACACCATAGCCACCGCCCTGGGCGAAGACCCCGGCACCATAGAGGACGTGTATGAGCCTTATCTGATAAAAGAAGGCTTTATAAAACGCACTCCACGCGGCCGCGAGGTAACGAACCTCGCCTATAAGCATCTGGGCAAGAACCCTCTGGACAATGAATCGCTCTTTGACATTTAGCTAAATACGAACTATATTAAAATCCAAATAAAATGAGGCAAAAATTACATCCACCTTAGATTATTTGAGAATAGTCATGCCTCCGTCCGCTCTTGGGGGCGGTTTAGGCCGCCCCCGCCGCTGGGGCATCCCCTCGCCAGAAGG
>CAJTRC010000078.1 GCA_910578365.1 uncultured Muribaculaceae bacterium | reverse complement strand
CAGAGTTATTAACGGCGCCCTGACTGAGTCGCAGGTTGCGGCATTCAAGGAGAAGCACCGCAAGAGCTTCGCAGTAGAGGTGCGGGACGGCGACGAGGTGCATGTGGGCTATTTCAAGCGCCCGACATTTGAAACGATCAAGGCTGTGACGAAAGTGGCGAAGACTGACGAGGTGGAGGCAGGCAAGGTGATGTTTGACAACTGCTGGCTTGGTGGCAGCGAGGAGCTGCGCACGGACGCACTGCTCTTTATGGCTGTTCAGAAGCAGCTGGGGGCGGTTCTGAACGGCTTCCAGAGTTTAATAAAAAACTTGTAGAGGCGCACACGTTGGCGGAGTCTGACGATGAGGACGGCTTCGCCAAGGGGTGCGCCCTAATCCGGGCCAATCTGCATGTAGATGTTGAAAAAATCGAGAATGAGGAGGACTGGGCGCGGCTCTATTGCGAGGCGTTATGGCTGGAGCGATGGAGGAACCGGAACCTGGCGGAGCTTATCGCGTCGCTGTTTGGCGATGGGAAAAGTTAGAGCCAGGGGAGGCCGGGTGTGTTTCCCTTTTTATTGCCTTTACCGGTGATTATAGCCCATAAAACAGCAATGAAGCCGACAACGCCGGCCACGAGCATTCCCCAGCATATAAGGTTGGCAAAGACTACAAAGACAATATGTAGGAAGTCGCTCATAACTATTACTTGTTGAATCTGCCACAAATATACGAAAAAAATCTGACATGGCCAACGTATTTGACTACATTTTTAACATAGGCGGTAATTATTCAGCGACTATTAACGGCATGACAGCCGCGACCGGGAATTTTACGGCTGAGGTTCAACGTAGCCAGAAGTGGACGGAAACACTTACGGGTGCGTTGGCACGCTTTGACTACCTTAACAATGTAACACAAAGCATAGCCGATGGCATAAACCAGGTTAGTGCCGCAGGGGTTAAACTGGACAGCCAGATGCACGACCTCAGCGCGGTGGCAGGCGTTACGGGCGACGGTCTGAAACAGATCGAAACATTTGCGCGACAGAGTGCCAAAGCATTCGGCACGGACGCGGCTGTGGCGGTGGAGGGCTACAAGCTGCTGCTCTCGCAGCTATCGCCGGAGCTGGGTAAATATCCGGAAGCGCTCAGCGCGATGGGTGACTGCATACAGACGACCAGCAAGCTGATGGGCGGCGACGGCGTGGCCGCGGCGCAGGTGCTGACCACGGCGATGAACCAGTACGGCGTGAGCCTGGAGGACCCTACGGCGGCGAGCGAGGAGATGGCGCGGATGATGAACGTGATGGCGGCGGCGGGTCAGGCAGGATCGGCGGAGCTTCCGGCAATTAGCGCGGCACTCCAGCAATGCGGTATGGCGGCCAAGGCTGCCAATGTGAGCTTCGAGGAAACCAACGCCGCAATCCAGGTGCTTGACAAGGCCGGCAAAAAGGCCAGCGAGGGCGGTGTTGCCCTGCGTAATGTCCTGGGCCAGCTTAGCAAAGGGCGTTTCGTGGAAAAACAGGCAGCCGAGGAACTTCAAAAGGCCGGCATTGATGTTGTAGCTTTGGGCGACAACTCCAAGAGCCTTAAAGAACGCCTCGAGATGTTGAAACCGATGCTTAACGACTCTGCGCTACTGTCAAAATTCTTTGGCGTGGAAAATGCCAACGCCGCTCGCGCCTTAATTCAGGGCACCGAGAGTCTGCAAGGCTTCACAGACGCCGTAACAGGCACCAACAGCGCTACCGAGCAGGCGGCTATTGTCATGGACAGCTACGCCGAGCGACAGGAGAGAGTAAACCAGAAAATAGAGGACCTGAAAATTTCCATATTCCAGGCCACAGGCGATTTTTCACTATGGTGCGGCGTGCTGACTTCGGCACTTGTGCCATTGGCTCAGCTCGCGCCACTGCTTACGGCAGTTTGGAAATGGCTGCTCTTAATAGTAAGGCTTAACTGGTCTGGTTGGATAAGGTCGGCCATCATGAGTGTCGCGCTGATGAACGGCACTCTTTCAACAAGCAACATGATATCGCTGGGCTTTATAGGCAATATTGGCCGCGCAACTATTGGTCTAATTCGTTTAGCAACTGTCGGCATATTTAACGCTCTCAAAGGTCTGGGCGCTCTGGTCCTGTCATTCGTAACAGGCGGTACCGCCTCGGCCGCATTCTCCGCGACAGCTTCAACATCATTCGGTATATTTGCCACGACTGCATCAACCGCCTGTCGTGCCGTTTCGGTGGCAATAATGAGCATTCCGGTTACGGGCTGGGTAGCGGCAGCCATAGCCGCGCTCATTGCAATAGGCGCATACTTCTGGAATACATCGGTCAAGTTCCGTGCAGTACTCAAAGGCACATGGGCGGCGTTTAAGGTTTGTTTCACCGGCATAGGAGAGCTTGCAAAAACCACATTCGGAGCCATTGGCGACCTTATAAAAGCCGCGTTCAGTCTGGATGCCTCCGGCATAGATGCTGCGCTTAAGAAACTAAAAGCCGGATTTAGCGACTACGGCAGACAAATAGGCCAGGCATTTAACGAAGCTTACGACGCTGAAATGGCCGAGTCTGCCAAAAAGGAATCCAACGGCCAAGCAAAGGGCAAAAAGGGAGCCCCGGCAAACGCCAGCGGCACCACTGTGCCCGAGGTTGAACTTCCGACAGTCAACCCCACCGGCAACACTCTGAGCGGAGCCGGCGGTACAGGCGGCAACGGTCCCGGCAGTGATGGCGGCGGCAAAATCAAAAATATAACAATCAACATTGAAAAACTTGTCGAGCGTTTCGAGATACACAGCGCGACCGTCGGCGAAAGCGCCGAGCAGGTCAAAACTGCAATGCTTGAGGCCTTGATGGGTGCACTAAACGACACACAACTGGCAACGTCATGAGTTTAATTCCACAACCGAGTTTAGGCGGTAAGAAACTGCCTATAAGCATAGACCTGGCGGCGGTGAGCTGGGCGCAGCACATGGCCAAGCGGCTTGTGCGGTTCACGGAGCCGGGCGGAAGTCCGGACCGGGACGGCATAAGCGGGCATGAAATCGGGCAGCCGATAACGGACCCGGCATATTGGGAAGGACGATGGGTTTTGTGCCCTTTGCGACTGGAGAGGGAGAACGGCGAGGGGCTGACATTCGTTGACGCGGTGGCGGCAGCGAGCCGGGAGCACCGGATAGTGAGCACGGCGCTGACGGGACGGGACGGCACGGTGAAGGAGTATATAAACGCGGGGGACTGGGCCGTGAGCATAGTTTTGGGCTTGCAGAGCACGGAGGGGGGCTTGATAGCAGACGAGTGGCCGGGCACGGAACTGAGAGAGGCGCGGAAACTGCTGGAGCGAAAAGAGGCACTGCGGGTGCACAGCGAGTTTCTGGACGCTCTGAACATAGGGCGGCTTGTGGTTCGCAGCTACGCGGTGCGGCAGATGACCGAGGCCAACTATCAGGTGATCGAGGTGAGTGCAGTGAGCGACGAGGACTACGAGATATTCAGCAATGATTATGAACAACCGAAAAAGGAGGCTACACGATGAAAGGCATATTGATAGATGCGGGCACGGGCGACCTGCTTGTCGAGCGAGGCGGCATAGCCGTGGGCGACACAGAGGGGCAGACGGCAGAGGCCGTAGTGCTGACAATGCGCGGGGAACTGAAAGAGCACCCGCTTTTGGGTGGCGAAGCCGGGCGAATGTGCGGCGGGCAACCTGATGTGATGTGGTCGGGCGAGGTGCGGCAGATGTTGCGAGGCTGCGGGGTGGAGTGTGAGCGGGTGACGATGGAAGCTGACGGCACAATAAGCATAGAGAGATGAAAACGACAGCTAAAGAGAGGCAGACAGTGCTCGACATGGCATTGCAGACCGGCGGCCGACTTGAAACGGCGATGGCTCTGTCAGCGGCCAACGGCGTAAGCCTTACGGACAGGCTGGAGGACGGGCAGGAACTGACAGTGCCCGAGCCGGTGGATGTGGGCAACGCGCGGGTTGTAAGGCTATACAGGGCGCACGGGGTGGAGCCGGCAACAGAGGTTAGTGCGGAGGATATGCAGTGCTGCCCGTGTGGAGGCATAGGGCATATGGGGTTGGAGATAGATTTTGAGGTGAGTTAAACGGTAGTTAATGAGTATTGAAATGGCACGAAATATCAATGATATAAAAAGTGAGATAGCTCGTGAGTTCATGCGCAATGAGGCAGCGGCAGGGATTTATGGCTTTGAGCCCGGGGCGGAGTTCGGCTCTGTATTCGGGGCGGCGAGCATTGAGAATATACTGCTTTATGTGTGGGCTGTGTGTGCCTGGACTGTGGAGCAGCTTGTGGCCCGGCATAAATCGGAGGTGACGGCGGAGATTGAAAGGATCATACCTCACCGGCCCAAATGGTATCGCGACAAGGTGCTGCAGTTTATGGCTGGCCGGGAACTGATGCCGGACAGCGACAGTTACGATACTGAGGGGATGAGCGAGAGCGAGGTGTCGGCGGCGCGGGTGGTCAGGCACGCCGTTGCGGTCGAGAGCCGGGACGCGAGCCTGTTGACCATAAAGGTGGCAGGGGGCGACTCCGGGAGCCGGCGTCCCCTTACGGCAGAGCAGGAGCGGCAACTGAAAGCCTATATAAGCGAGATTAAGGATGCCGGGGTGCGGGTGGCGCTCGTGAATATGGAGGCTGATGTGTTCGGCTGCAGTGTGGATGTGTATTATAACGCTATGCTTGATCCTGAGGCGGTACGGGCTGATTGCATGGCTGCCATAAAGGACTATATAGAGAATCTGCCGTTTAACGGGGAATATACGAATATGGCTCTTGTTGACCGGCTCCAGGAGGTGGAGGGGGTGAGAATTGTGGAGCTGCGCGGGAGTACGGCGCAGGCTGCAAACGAGAGTACGACAACAAGGATTAACGCACGGCTGACGCCGGCTGCGGGGTATTTCCGGCCCGGGGAGATAACTGTAAACATGATAGTGTATGATGAGCAGGGCTGACAGAAGCTATAATGTAAATATGAGGCGCCTTGCCTTGCTGGCTCTGCCGACATGGCTTCGCCGACCGCTTGCCGGGGCTCTGTTGTATGCGGGTATTGCTCCGCTGGGGCGTCTGCTGTCGGAGTTGCGGGCATACCGGAGTGCGACCGGCTACAGGCTCCGGCATAACGGGCAGGTGTGTAAGCTGCGCGGGGTGCTCAACGATGAGCTTGATCCGGAGCTGCGGCGTATAGCGATAGAGGATGACGACGGTGCGGCGAGCGTTGAGGCTTCGACGCTGTGGAGGCGTGAGATGGGGCGCTGGGTGACTGTGCCGCAGCGTGGCAGCGGTGCTGTGGGCATATACCGTGAGGGGTTCGCGGGCACGGGGGGCTATGACTTCTGGGTGCTTGTGCCGGCTGAGCTGCAGAGGGCTGAGCCGAGGCTGCGGGCAATTGTAAACATGTATAAGCTGGCGGGCAAACGCTATGCGATTAACTATAAATGACGATATGATGGATAAAATCACAGGCAATTATCTGACGCAGGCCAACAAGGATTTTCCGCTTGACTGCGAAACGCTTGATTATCTGCAACGGATGGTGGATATGGCTGTGCTGGCGGGTAATATCGCCGGCGACCGTGTGGTGCTGTATGGCTGCGAGGCAAACAGCGAGGGCACGCACCGCGGGGCAGGCTATGTGTTTGTGCGTACGCGACTCTGCCCGGAGGGTGAGATATTATATTGGACGGGAGGCTCGACAACAAGCGGCATGTATGTGCAGCAGGATGATATATTTGTAATGGCCAATAATATTGAGTACCCCAAGGCTTACAGCCGCAGGCGCCTTGCGCCGGGTATAGGCGAGGACAGCTACAGCTGGGATGATTTCACCGACATAATGACGGTAAAGGAACTCATGGCGGAGAATATTAATTTGCGTACAGAACTGGCCGCACTGCAGCCTCCACCGCTTGGTGTGGTGCAGATGTGGGCGGGAGCGACGGTGCCCGAGGGGTATCTGCTGTGTAACGGCCAGGAACTCAGGGCGGCGGATTATCCGGAACTGTATCAGGCTCTGGGAAACACATTCAATACTGCCGCCAGCGCAAGCGGAACCCGATATACCACCCCGAGCGGATACTTCAGGCTGCCGGACTTGCGGGGCCGCTTTGTGGCGGGCCGGCATGACAGCGACAGCGATTACAGCCGGAGCGGTGCGGCGGGTGGTATTAAGGCTGTGGCGCTGGATGATACTCAGATCCCCGGGCATAGTCACCTGATAAAGGACTATATGATGATACCTAAAGGCAGCGGCGAATGCCGTGAGGGAACATGGAGAGTCGGCGGCGAAGACTGCGATGTAGGCTACGACAGTATCAGCGATAATCCCAAGCGCAGTGATACCGCCGGTGACAACCGGGATGCGATACAGTGGATTAAGCACCGATCAGAGATGACGGGCGGGGGCAAGACGCATGAAAACCGACCGCCGTACTATGTGCTGGCATATATAATGCGGGCTAAATAACTAAATCAATATACCACAATGGCAATAAGAGATATATCGCAGCTTAAGGCATGGTTCCGCCGGGGGCTTTACCCTACCGAAGGGCAGTTTGCGGATTTGATCGACAGTTTCCGACACCGCCTGGAACGGGTGGCGCTGACGGATGTCGAGGGACTGGCCGATGCGCTGAACCGTAAGTATGACATCTCGTCGGCAACTGGACTCGACACCAGGTTGAAACGTCTGGAAGAGTCGCTGCCGGCTGCTGCCGGCGGTCGGCCCCCGATAATGTTTTTCGACGGGATTACGTACTATGCCGGGGATTTGCCGACACAGTCATCAAGCGCTTCGAAGGGCAAGGTATTGTTTGCCGTCAGGAAAGGCGGCTTTGTATTTGCCCCCGATAATGCCGGCATCACTGCTCATCCATATTATCCGTCGTGGCTGGAGGTCGGATTATACAACGATGCCGGTTATATGTGCCGGGGCCGGCAGGAGTGTATATTTGTAATGCGTGGCAGCTGCCGGATGTATACCTGCGTCGACGGCATGCTTGTCAGACTTGATTCCGGCGGCACTCTCGAATTTTACGAGGTGGACGATTTTAACTCCCCGGACTATAGCCATCTGATAGGAGGCATGACCAAACTGCGTATTGACTGCAGGGATAACACAAGTGATTCGCCGCTGTCCGGCAGTCCCGAAGAAGTGCTTTATACCGTGGATGACTGTATAGTATATGACCGGGCAACTGCAGGATTTGTTCACCGCCGCATAACCAGAGGGGAGCTGCCGAATATCTATCCGCCTACTATCGGTGTGGTCAGGGTCGAGTTCCGCAACCGCTGGCTTGGCTGCGGTGAGTGGGGAGAACTGGACGATATGGGAGCAGTGCCGGGCGATAGAGTGTATTGCTGCGCCAAAACCAATCAGTTATACACATATCATAACGATTATGTGAATGGAGGCGGGATATTTGAATCTCTGCAGCAGTCCGACCCGCTGACAATCGACGAGGCACGCAAATTAGTGGACAGCATATTTAAGTAGTTATCAGCTATCAACAATAATATTATCAACATTTAAACTTAGTAATTATGGCAGAAACAACTGTAGACAACAAACTCATTAACGGTGGCGTTCTTAAAGCCGCCCTCACCGAGGTAAAAGGCAAAGTAGAAAGCATGATAAGCGACGCCGCTCCCGGTGTGGCCACAGCCGCGAAGGCTGGTCTGATGAAGCCCGGCTCGGGCCTGCAGGCCGACGCCGACGGTACCGTAAAGGTGGTACTTGACAATATCGAGGTAGACCCCGGCAACATTGCCAAGGCGACCAAGACCGCCGCAGGTGTGGTACAGATTGGTGCCGGTATCGATGTGGCCAACGGAGTAATCAGCGTTGACCATACACCCACTCTGAATTCAGCCAAGAAGTACACCGACGACAAAATCGCCGACCTGGTAGGCGGCGCGCCCGAAACCCTCGATACCCTCAAGGAGATTGCCGAAGCTCTGGGCGAGGATGCCAATCTGAGCGCCACCCTCACCACCGAAATCGGCAAAAAAGTCGACAAGAATTACGTGGACGGCAACTTCGTAAAGACTTCCAGCCTTGTGTACATGACTGACGCGGAGGCTACCGCAATGGTTGACTCAATCTTCGGCTAAGGCAGACCACACGGTCGCCCGCCCACAGCATTTCGCAGGCGGGCGGGCGATTGTGCCATATTATCCAACTGATTATAATTGACCTTATGAGCATAGTAACTAATACCGCACTGCGCAGAGTTCTGACAAAAGTAGCCGCCAGCGAGGCCAGCCTGCGCACGGCTCTCACCGACCGGATGCGGCATCTGCGCGGGCGCAACCTGCTGCGGGGCACATCGGACGAGTGGTTCGCCAGCGCCGACAGTACACTTAAGATACCGCTGGCCGATGCTCCGGAAGCGGGTGAAACAGTAACACTGTCGTTCGACGTCGAACTCGGCGCGGGTATCAACAACTTTCTGATTTACAACAGTGGCTGGTATGGACCCGCCGGTGCATACGCCACGCCGGTAAACGGACGGGTTGAATTTACCTGGCAGTGGAAGGACAGTACCCAGGGAGCCAACAATGTGGAGCTGTGGATACAGCGCAAGCCCGACGGGGCGACATCGGCCTGCCGCTACCGCCGCATAAAGCTTGAGCGCGGAGGCACCGCCACAGAGTGGTGCCGGGCCGACGAGGACTACGACGCCTCGCCGATAGCATATTTCGACCATGTCGAAACCGCCACTATGTCGCGCATAATACAGCCCGGCTGGGCTCCGGCAGGGGCGCAGGTTGTATACGATCAGGCATACAAGCGTTTTTTTGCCATCAGCGGCGGCAAATGGTACGGGCGTTGGATTGGCTGTGAACAGATGGGCACACTTTACGGGTCTGCTTCGGCCACAACTACCCCGGGCTCGGGCATAACACCAAAGGCGGGCAAGCTGTATCTATGCCGGCAAACAGCGTGGCCATACGCGGTGATTGACCAGAGCATCGGACTGGAAACCCTGTCGGTACCTATATAATAGATATAATAGTGTGATGATGAGTAGGAACTACAAATGTGCACCGCTGCCGTTCATGGGGCAAAAGCGTTATTTTCTCCGGGACTTCACCGAGGTTCTGGAGCGGGTGGAGGGACAAATAGACACAGTGGTCGACCTTTTCGGAGGTTCAGGGCTGTTGTCGCATACGGCCAAACATGTATTGCCGGACTGTCGGGTCGTTTATAATGATTTTGACCGTTACAACCGCCGTCTGGCTGCGGTGGAGGACACAAACGCTATTTTAAAGGCGATTAAAGAGCGTTTAATCAGTGTTGAACCTAACAAGCGTCTGACCGACGCACAGCGAGCCGAGGTGCTGGCCATTGTCGAGGAAGCGCAGAACCGGCTCGGCTGGGTGGATATTCTGACCATTGGGCGGTCTGTGCTTTTCTCCGGCAAATGGGTCACGAGTCTGGATGAGCTTCGCAAGCACACGATGTATAACCGGGTAAGACCTGGCGCCTACGAGTGTGCCGGCTATCTGGACGGGCTGGAGGTGGTGCACATGGACTACCGGGAATTATTCGAGCGTGAGCGTGGCAACAGCCGGGCGTTGTTCGTGCTGGATCCGCCGTATCTTACGACCGAGTGCGGAATGTATGAGAATTATTGGAAGCTGACCGACTATCTCAGTGTGTTGCGGCTGCTCCGTGGCACGAAATACATTTATTTCACGTCTGACAAGTCGCAGATCGTGGAGCTTTGCCGGTTCATGGCCGAGGAATACGGAGAAGTAGCTCCCATGTACGGCGCGGAAGTGCGCCAGCTAACAAACACGCTGAACTATCAGGCTAAATTTAACGACATGATGATAACCAAACTCTGACCACATTCAGCAAGTGCGGAGGCATAGAAAAAGCCCCCGGCTTGTTTGTAGAATCCTACCTCATACAAACACATAGCACCTAAGCGCAGCAGCCGGGGGCAAAATGCCTTCGATCTCGCTTAGGTGCTAATGCTTTATGAGATAGGAGTTGCAAAATTACGAAAAAAATGCTGAATGACAGTTTACGAAGCATTAAAATTTTGTGGTGGAGTGATTGAAACGCTGGAAAAATCCGGCGTAAGGCCGTCGGATCATAAATATGTTGCCCTCTTTGAGGACTACCGGGAGGCCAAGCAGCGCGGCGAAAAGGTGTGTTATATTGTCGCCTGCCTGGCTCAGCAATATGGCATGAGCGAGCGCAACGTTTACGATGTTGTGAAGCGTTTGGCGGCCGACTGCAAAGCTGCTTCACTATGATGCAGCCGGGAAATGCCCCAGAACTCACAGAAACGGGCTAAATTCGCGCCGAATGACACAAAACAATTACGCCATGCTCGGCAAGATATTGCAGCACGGCAAACGACAGAGCAATAAAAAGGGCGACATAATTTATTTGCTCAATGAGCAGCTGCATTTGTCGCCTTATGACCTGCTGGAAATTTTCGAGGGTCACAACATCGCACGCAAAAAGCTGCGCAACGAACTGAGCCTGTTTATGGCAGGAGAAAAAGACCTGACCAAGTACCGAGAAGCCGGGATAAACTGGTGGGATTATTGCGGGCAAATTCTCATTAACAGTTATCCGACCTATTTTGAGAAGTTGCCGGCTTTGATTGAACAGATTAACCGGGAAAAGCGGAACAGCAAAAATTATGTGTTGTTTTTAGGTTCAACAGGAGCGGAAACAAATCAAGCACCATGTTTAAGCCTTATTCAGTTCCAGCTCGATGATGGCGAACTCGTTTTGTCGGTCTATCAGAGAAGCAGCGACGCAAACTTAGGTTTGCCAGCAGACATTTACCATTTGTATTTGATAGCGCGACAAATCGAAGTGCCGTTAAAGTCTATCACGCTGAACCTGGGAAACGTTCACATTTATGCCAACAACATAGAGAGAACACGCGAACTTTTGGCCGGAAATGAAGCTGTGAGGTTTGATCTGAACGTGTGAAAAGGGTCTGAAATTAAGTGTAAACAAGGCCAATTTAATTACTTCAATGCTTCGGTAAAAATTACCGAAGTAGTTGAAAGTTAAGTTAATATATCGAATTATCAAATACAAATGAATCGCCAAAGCGTTCATTATAAAAATCTTAGCGTATGAACGTATTGGCGATTCTCAAAGACTTCACCT
>CAJTRC010000077.1 GCA_910578365.1 uncultured Muribaculaceae bacterium | reverse complement strand
GTCAAACGGGCAGCTTGTCCTCTGGGATTAACAACACCAAACTGTACAAATAAATCAGGCGACCTTGAAAGGCCGCCCAATACTCTATGTTGTCTTTTGCTTGGTTGAAAATCATAAAGTTCTTATCCCGAACTCGCGTGATATGAATATCCTAACGAGAACTTTCATACGCATCTCTCCTTTCATCATATTGCTGCTGACATATAATCCAATGTTTCGTGTCTTTAAGATAACCCACCATATAAGCCTGTATCTCTGCCGCGTTGTTCTGTTCTGCAATATACCGGCCTGTTGAATAACCAAAAAGTGTGCCTATAAATGAACCTATTGCAACGGCAGCTCCATAACGACCACTCGCTTTCATATATCTCAAGTTTTTATACCAGATGGCGAATCCCGAACCTATTGACGCAGCACGCCAAAAATCGCCGCCGGTGATTTCAAACTTACACTCATTGATGGATATATCTCTTACCGATTGTGCGTCTGCATCATACATAGCGGTTACTCCAAAGTTGGAATATCTGATAATCGGCCCGTCAACTGTTACATGGTTAAGTAATTCAGTCTGCGGATTCACCTCCGGTTTATCGAAAAAATAAGTATATGAATATCCGACACCGAAGCATAACGAATAGAGGAAAATAAAGGCGCCTATGAATATCAGTAGAACCTGCAACCATTCAGGAATACGCGATTTATTTTTAGCAGCCACACTATCATCACCTTCACGCTCTTCAACCTCAGCAAAACCATCCGAATCCAAAGGTTTTGTATAATCTAAAATCGAATCTCTATACTCACCGAATGGAATTGACTGATATGCCCTCAACCCAAAGTATATATCTTTAGGTTCTATGTCTTTAAGTATCGTGATGATATTGCCCTTCTTTGTTCCGTCGAGTTTACCGTTTAGAAACAGTCCCCACTCGTATTTTACCCATTTCGACAATATATATTCCGCATTAGAAGCAAGCACTATAATATGCGTACTACATTCCAGAGCGCGTTCAATAACGTCACGGTACTCCGAATCTCCCAGTTTTCTTATTTCTCTCGAAGCGAGAAAAACTTTTTTACCTGATGATACAAGGAACTCATATACCTGCTCGGCATACCCATAATCATCGCTTTTACACGAAATAAACACGTCGTAGTTTTCCATATTATTTTACTTTAGGATTTACACATAGCATCGTCTAATTCAAGACCTACTGTCAACAATATTCCTTGAAATACAAAGTTACATATTTTTCCAAATCTAACATTAATGTTTGTAAGATATTATATTATGAAAAAAAGCTGGCGTCACGGGGCGCTACCCGGCGGGGACTACGGGGAGATACCACAGACTCAGGCTGTTGTGAAAATTATGCTGTCGCCCTCGGGTTCCGGCTCGGCCATGTAGTCGGGAGTCGACAGTGTAAGAAGGCCGTCGGGACCGGCGATGCCCTCGCTTATTATCTGCCTCAGCAACAGGCCGCGCAGGGTTTTCAGCCGTCCGGCATGGGGCGTATGCACCGCCGGACCGTCAACAATGCGGAAACCGGCTTTCCACACCCTGATGTCATGGGGCAACTGCTTACGGTCGATACACTTGGCCGCATCGGCAGGCATAAGATCCAGAATGTCGCGGCAACCGCTATCGCGCAGTTCGGCAAGCAGCTGCTCCGTGACTCTGCCGCGCCACCAGCCATTCATGCTGCCCCCGTCGGGAGCGAGCCGTGTGGCAAAGTCCATGCGGTAATCCTTTATGATGTCGTCGGGGCGGAGCCAGCCGTAAACCGACGATATAATGCGCACACTGTCGCAGCAGCTGCGCTGTCCGTCGCTTGTAAGCGCTGGATAATCGAAAGCCTTGAACACCACTCCGGTAAAGGCTTCGATGGCCTGAATACCCGTCGACTTGTTAGGGAACTCGTAGGCCATACGGCGCAAATTGGCTACCATGGCCGGACTGATTTTGATTTTACGGCATAGTTCCGCATTGTCGAAATCGTCGAGCGAACGCATTATCGCGGCGGCCTCGGCCTCGAACAGCGGAGTGTGGTCATGCAGCCATGCTGCCGGAATATCGCGGCAGCATGGCGCCATGGTCTTTGATTCGGCAATAAGTATCAGCATATTACCACAGATTACGTTTTGGCATGCTGCCTGAATATCGCGCGTTGAGATTGCTCACCAGGCGGCTCATGTCGCGAGCAAAACGGGCGCCCCGCCAGTTGCCGCTGTTGGTGAGTATGGCCCAGCAGCGACCGTCGGGAAACAGCCGCACGTAGGCGTGGCTCGAACTGAGCGTACCGGTGCGTACCCAACTGCCGTCCTCCTCAATTTCCGCCCAGCCACGGGTCATGCTGTGCTTATCCTCGTTATCGGCTTCGGCCATCAGAGATATGCTCTTGCCGGAAAGCAGATCGGGCACACCTTCGTAGCCGTCGATACAAGCCACCACACGCAACAAATCCGGAGCCGAGGCCACCCAGCCGCCGGCGCCCTTGAGGCCCTTTATGTCGTTGCCGCCATACACACGCTCTACCATCTTGCCGCTGCCGTTATACTCCTCGACAAGCGTGGTATCGGGGCCGTAGTACTTGACCTCGCCAAAGTGGCGGTCGGCGTAATAGTTTGTGCCCGAACGGAAATTCGCCGCCTTGGCAGGCTGCAGCACAGCGCTGTCGACATATTCCCAATACTGCCGGCCGCTTTTCTTTTCTATAATAAGCGAAAGCAGCAGATAGCCGAAGTTGCTGTAGCGGCGGCTCTTGCCGGGCTCGTAGGCCAGACGGCGGCGCAACACCAGCAAGGCCAGTTTTTCGCTGTCAGGCGCACCCTTGAGCTTATTGCGCTGCACTATATCCTTCATGGTAAACATTGGATCGCCCCCGCCGCGGCCGAAGCCGGCGGCATGCATAAGCAGCTGGTCAACAGTAATATCGGCCATGCGAGGGTCGGCCAGCGAGCAGGTGTAAATCGAGTCGTTGAGTATACCCTGCGGCCCGAATACCTTGGAGTCAAGGCCTATTATACCGTCCTCGACCATGCGCATGATAGCCACGGCAGTGATTAGTTTCGAGGCCGATGCAATACGCATCATCGATGTTGGAGTCATCGGCTCGCCGCGTTCCTTATCGGCCCAGCCGTAACCCTTGGCGTAAAGCAGCGAATCATGTGACATCACAGCCACCTGCATGCCCTTAATACCGTTTCGGGCCATAAAATTCTCGATTTCGCAATCCATGGGCTTCAGCGCGGGCACAGCCGAGGAGGCATTAGTGAGAGTGTCGCTCCACAGCGGTCCTTCGTCCTCAATACCGTCCTTGGCTGCCTCGCCGCCGCAACATCCGCGGTGAGCCACGGCAAACACAATGGCGCCCGCCGCCAGCACAGCAAGCGCCAATATGGCTAAACGTCTGTTTGATTTTGCTTTATATTTTCTACGTGCTTTATTCTTCTTCATTTTACCTATTTTATTACAAAAGTAACAAAAAATGCCAACATATTGTAGCGAAATTTCATTAAAATGGCCAACTTCCGGCAAGTTCCGGCTAACAGCAATAGCCTGCCGGGCATGACGGATTTCGCAAACTCGCACGAAACTATGAACAGACCGACGAGTTTGTTTGGCCATGACGCAGTTTTTTGTTAATTTTGTACCGACCGCTTGTGCGGTTACATCTGTTTTAGGTTAAAATCACTTATATTATAATTGTAATATGCTTCAGAAGAGCACCAAGATAATCACCACAGTTTCTGACCGCCGCTGCGGCGTGGACTTCATACGCAGTCTGTTCGAGGCAGGCATGAATGTAGTACGCATGAATTCGGCCCATCTGGGCGAAGAAGGCATCACAAGCATTGTGCGCAACTGCCGCGAGGTATCGCCGCGCATCGGCATAATGATTGATACCAAAGGCCCCGAAATCCGTACCACCACCAACGAAGACCCGGAAGGCAAACTGGCTTTCCGCGAGGGTATGCTTGTACAATTTTCGGGCAACACCACCGGGCGAACATCGCTGCGGATTATTAATCTCAACTACCCCGACATTGCCCGCGATGTTCGTCAGGGACAGCATATACTTATCGACGACGGAGAACTCGACTTTGAGATTCTGAGTGTAGACAGCGACAGCGGACTGATTGCCGCCCGCTGCCTCAACGACGGCGAACTGGGCTCGCGTAAGAGTGTCAACATTCCTGGCTCCGACATCAGGCTGCCGGCATTAACCGACCGCGACCGAGCCACACTGGCCGTGGCCGCCCGCTTAGGCGTCGATTTTGTAGCACACTCGTTTGTACGCTCCGCCGACGACATCCACGCCGTACAGGCCGAACTCGATGCCCTGGGTTCGGACATGAAAATCATAGCCAAAATCGAGAACCAGCAAGGTGTAGACAATTTCGACTCCATTCTCGAGGCCTCCTACGGCATTATGGTGGCCCGCGGCGACTTAGGCATTGAAGTTCCCGCCGCACGCATACCGGTGATTCAGCACGAGATGATAAGCAAGTGCATTGCCACACATCATCCGGTGATTGTGGCCACTCAGATGCTGCACTCCATGATTACCAATCCCAGGCCTACCCGCGCCGAAATCAGCGATATAGCCAGCGCCGTATACCAGCGGGCCGACTGTCTGATGCTATCGGGCGAAACCGCCAACGGACGTTACCCTGTAGAAGCTGTGCGCACCATGGCCGGTGTGGCCTGCGAAGTTGAGCGCTCGCTCACTGCCACCACCACCGCCGACAATATACCCCAGCTGGCCGATGCCCACGTAACATCTTTTCTGGCACGCCAGGCTGTGGTGTCGGAGCGCGAAATCGGCACCAAGGCCATTATTGCCAACGCACTGCACGGCCGCACGGCACGCTTCATTGCCTCGTTCCGCGGCAGTTGCCCGGTGTACGCCATATGCTACCGCCGACGCACCATGCGATGGCTCAGCATATCCTACGGCATCAAGGCTTACTACTACAAGGACTATTACACCTGCGCACAGCGATATCCTCTCGATGCCCTACGGGACTTCATCGACCAGGGGCTGCTCACGCCCGACGACCGCATAGCAGTACTCGGAGCTTTGAACGGCACCGGAGCCACCTTCCTCGAAATCAACGCCGTACAGGCTATACTCGACAATGCCAGATAAGCAATTACGCCAACACGACTGCTTATTTGCATCCACAAAAGCCAAAATATGAATGGAGGCTACCGCCAAACTTCCGGTATGCTGTTTTTGTTATAATTGAAAAACATAATTTAGTATGAAAAAATCAGTTGAACAGACTCTGTTAGAGCGCCGAAGCATACGCCGCTACGAGTACGACCCCATACCGGAGGGCGATATGGACTTTATATACGCGGCCATACGCAACACTCCCACAAGCTACAACGGGCAGCAATTCTCGGTAATCGACATCTGCGACCAAGACATAAAGCAGAAGCTCTACGAAATCACAAACCAGAAACAGATAAAGACATGCAGCCACTTTCTGGTATTTGTGGCCGATTACCACAAGATGGAAACAGCCTGGAAGGTCAAAGGCGTGGAACCCTCGGTTTTTCCCGCTACAGCCGACGGATACACCGTAGGTGTGATTGACGCCTCGCTGGCTCTGATGAGCGCTCTGGTGGCAGCAGAGAGCCGTGGCATAGGCACCTGCCCTATCGGCTATATCCGTACGGCCGACCCCGAAAAAGTAAGCGCTCTGCTGCAATTGCCCAAAGGTGTATGTCTGGTGTGCGGTCTGGCTCTGGGAATACCGCGCGAACTGCCCGACCTGAAGCCGAAACAGCCCGAGGAACTGCTGATTTACCGCAATGTATACCGAAGCGATGACATGGCCGGCGATATAATTCGATACGACCGCGAAATTCAGAAATACAACGCTACCCGCGCCGGCGGCAGCAGCGACAACGACTGGGTGGCACACATCACCGACTATTACCGCGAAGGCGAAAGCTATAACTCGCTCGCGGCAGCACGTGCCCAAGGCTTCCTGACCGAAGAAAAATAGCCGCAGTCTGACAAAAAGTTGCTAACTTTGCAGCACCAAATATAGACTCCGAACAATGCAAATCAGCAACTTTCTTAAAGACTGGACTTTAATCATAGCCATCCTGGCAGGCGTGGCCGGTTACTTTGTGTTTACAGCCCTTCCGCTGCCTCTTTCGGCTCATGCGGCAGCAAACCGGGCAGTGGCGGTGATACAGCCGATGCTTATCTTCGCCATGCTCTTTCTTACTTTCTGCAAGATTGACCCGCGCCATCTGCGCCTGCGCAGATGGCATCTGTGGCTGTTGCTGATACAGTGTGGCCTCTTTGCAATAATCGGCAGCGTGCTGATAGTGTTGCCGCACAGCGCACTGAGGGTGGTGCTCGAGGGCGCCATGCTGTGTCTTATATGCCCTACCGCTACCGCCGGGGCTGTAATCACCAAGAAACTTGGCGGCGACGTAGGCAACATCACCACCTACACCATACTGATAAACCTGGCTAATGCCATGCTTATACCGGCTATGGTACCTTTTGTTCACCCTAATCCGGAGTTGTCGCTTGTAAGTTCGGCACTGCTGATACTTGGCAAGGTGTTTCCGCTTTTGCTCATGCCGTTGGCAGGAGCCATGGCTGTGCGTACTCTCTGGCCGGCCTTGTGCCGCCGACTGGCGCAGTATCAGGAGCTGTCGTTCTATCTCTGGGCTGTAGCTCTGGCTCTGGCCATAGCCGTGACCACACGCAGCATAGTGCATTGCAGTGTATCGGTTTCGACCCAGCTGTGGCTTGTGGCGGTGTCGCTGGCATGCTGTCTGCTGCAGTTCGGCATAGGGCGCCGCATCGGTGCTGTATATCACGACAAAATTACCGCCGGACAGGCATTGGGCCAAAAAAACACAGTACTTGCCATCTGGATGGGCTACACATTCTTCTCGCCCATCACCTCTATTGCAGGCGGCTTCTACAGTATCTGGCACAACATAATCAATTCATATCAGCTCTACGAACACAAGAAACACAGCCGGCATTGACATATCGGCCTGCATGCCGAATATGCCACAATGACAACGTAAGCAGGGCCGCGCCATCATGGCGCGGCCCTGCTTTATCGTTTTATAGCCGTATTGGTTCAGCGGCAGAGAGCTTTGGCGCTTTTGCCTGCTGCCACAGCCACATAGAAACCGGGAGCGGGAACGGTGAACACTGCTGTACCGTTGCCGTCGGCAGTTGCGCTGCCAATCAGGCGACCGGTGGTGTCGAACACATTCATCGCAGCACCAGCTTCGCCGCAGTATATAATCTGCAGACCACGTACACGGATAGCGTTGTCGGCTGTTTCGATTACATTTTCCACGCCGCTTGAACCAAGCTTAACGTAGCGCGAATCTGACACCATAGTCTTGTTGCCACGGTCATTCACACCTACCACGGTGTAATAGAGTTCGTTGCGTACATCCATATCCGGAGTCACCTCAAAGTCGTAGCTGGTCTTGCCGCCGGTCGACAGGTTCTGACAACCTTCGATAGCCTTTACAATAAGGGCCTGGGTGTGAGCGGTAACGTCGTCGATTGCAAGAACTCCTTTGTCGCTGCTACGGAACACGATACGTGCCTGATGACTCGACATGGGAGCCTTGACATTTACAGTTGTGCCGCTGGCGGCAATCGGACGTATGGTGTGGGCGGTAACCCATTCGCTGTCTTCATCTGGACGGAACTGAACTTCTATAGTATTAGACTCACCGTTCGAGCTGCCACGATACCAAAACTCCAGTTCTGTGAGTTCGTCGGTAAACACTTCTGTACTCAGATAATCTTCGTCGCTATCAAAGCGGAGCGCCGGAACTGCCTTGCCGGCATAAGACGGCAAAGAGAAGTTACGCACTACATTGGTCGACCAGCCCTCGGGTGTCCTGATACCCTGGTCGGCAATGATTTTGTTGGTGCGTCCGGCCACAACAGCGCTGAAGCTTACCTCATAGTCGCTTGCACCGTCGGCGGGCTCCCAGCGGGCGGTAAAGCCATTTTCGCTGATGTTTTCGGCAGGCAGAGTGTTGACTTTTATAAATGCGAATGTAACATCGGTTGTCGAAGCGGAGCCGCTTACCGACTTGGCCGATACTACACTGCCGGCTTTGGCCTTGAGGCTGAAGTGGTACTCTGTTTCGGGGGTAAGTCCTTCAACAACATGAGTGGTGCTACGCACACTTTTTTCGACATAGCCTTTCACGTAGTCGGCATCGCCGCTCCATACGGAGAGCAGATACTGGTTGGCATCGGGCACTTCATCCCACTGCAGGGTAAGCGAATAAGGGGTAGTAGCTTCGGGCAGCGCCTTTATGTAAGTGGGATCGGCCAGCGAAGTGATACCGCCAAGGACATCGAAGCTGATTACATTATTGGCCTCGGCGATATTGGTTATAGGCAGGCCGATTTCAACACCGCCCCAGCCAACTGCGTCGAAATCGGTTACGCCATATGAACCGGGGAAGGGAATAGCGGCATCGCGGGCGCTGACACCACCGGCCTCAATCAGGTCGACATACTGGTGGGTACCATCATTGTTTACTATATTATGATTGAATACAGTAGGGTCATAGTCGATGTGCCATATCAGCATACCATGGTTGGGCAGATAGGCATCCCAACCGCGCAGCTGTCGGTTCTCAAAGAGGAAGAACTCGTTGTCGTTGCCGGGCACCGAAATTACTGCAGCGTAGTTGCTTTCGAGCAGGTGGTCGAGTTCGATACTGGCAGCCTTGGTCAGCGGCTGGAGTTCCATCCAGCTAAGTGCGTTGCGCTCGTACGACGAGAATGTTGGAGGGGTACGCGAATTGTTGCTATACGAACCGTGTGCCATGATTGACCATGAGCCGGGGCCATAGCCGGTTGCCGAGTTCTGGGTGTCATAGAGGTCCGGCAGACCAAGTACATGGCCGAATTCGTGGCAGAAGGTGCCGATACCATCGGGACCGGCAGGAACATACAAAGGCATCCACTCGTTGGAGCAGGCATAGTGGTTGAGAGTCTTGCCGTCGAAGCGATGATTCTGACCGCCGGCTGAGAATACATCCCAGCTGTGAGGCCATACCGAGTCGCTGGGACCGCCTGAAGCCTCACCGGCACCGGCATAGAACACGTATATGTTGTCGATAAAGCCATCGTCGTTGGCATCGTAGAGGCTGAAGTCAACTTCGTCGTCAAGCAACTGGCAGGCCTGGATTACCATGTCGGCCGGATGAGCGTCGTTGCCATAGGTGTTGTTACCGCCGTAGTAACTGCGGTTGTTGGGCAAGTCAACGGGGCCTACCACATCGAATATAGGGCGGAACTGTCCGTTGCTGGATGCGATATAGTAGTCGCGCGACGAACCGGTAGCGCCGTTGTCGCTGAAACCTTCTTCGTTCATCAATCGGGTAAAGTAGTCCTGTGGGTTCGGAGTATTGAACTTCACGTCGGCATAATTTACCAGAATCACAAGGGCCCGGATTTCGCCTTTACTCGGGAAGGTACTGTCTGTAAGGCCCATACCGGTCTGGGGCACTCGGGCGGGAGAGTTGTCGAGGATCTGCTTCATAAGACGCTGACTCAGGTCGGCGGCGTCGGCGCGGGCCATGATGTCTTTTTCGGCCTGCGCACGGCGAGCCGAATTACGTGCCTGCACGCCTGAGGCCCTTACAAGACCGTCAACGCCTATTTCGGCATAGCACAGACGGCCCTCGCTGTCTTCAAGCAGCGGGTAGTTATCGTCACTTACATAAAAGTGGGCTCTTTCGTCGCCCAGCAGCCGTACGGTCACGGTGCTTCCGTCGGGTTGCGTAAAGGTACGCAATCCGGGCATTGCAGGTACTGCATACGCCATGGTACCTAAACCGATGGCGGCCAATACGGAGAGGATTAATTTTTTCATATTGCGGTATATAGTTGGTTCATTATAATGATACAACAGCATCTGCCAATCGATGCAATCGCAAAGATAAATATAATTTCTGATATACGTGAAAGTTATTGGCGATTTTTCTAAATTTTTCAGTAAAAAGCGTCATTAAGGTTTACATTAAGGTTACATCGGCGGACAGCTGCCGTTCATTCAGAGGTGCTTATACTCCCCGGCCGCCCTCCCGACGTGGGAGAGAGCGAGTGCCGGTGGATGGTACAAAAAAAACAGAGCTGTAGTAGCTACAGCTCTGCTTTTTGCTTCTTTAACGATGTCTATCGCTTATGCCTCGCCTAAGGGAGTTACATTGATAAACTTGCGACCGTTGCGACCTTCGGTGAAGAGCACGGTGCCGTCGATGAGGGCATAGATAGTGTGGTCTTTGCCCATGCCTACATTCAGGCCGGGGTGGTGTACGGTGCCACGCTGACGTTTGATGATGTTGCCAGCCTTGCATACCTGACCACCGAAAATTTTAACGCCGAGTCGTTTGCTTTCCGACTCACGGCCGTTCTTTGATGAACCAACGCCTTTTTTATGTGCCATTTTCTGTGTTTTTTAAAGGGTTATGCAACGATGTCCTTGATTACAAGCTTGGAGAAGTACTGACGGTGACCGTTTTTGCGACGATAGCCTTTGCGGCGTTTCTTCTTGAAAACGATAACTTTGTCGCCCTTAAAAAGAGTGGTTTCTGTTTCTTCGCCACCACCGTAGTTGGCCTTGTGCGAAGCTACTTCACATACTACTTTTGCGCCTTCCACGGTGGGTGCGCCTACCTTGACATCACCATCGGCGTCAACCAGCAGAACGCGGTCGAATGTTACGGTATCGCCTGCTTTGGCAGCGTCGCCGAGATAGTGTACATACAGGAACTTGCCGCTTTCGGCTTTGAACTGCTGTCCCTGAATTTCTACAATTGCGTACATTATATTATAAACATATATATTAACCCGCTGAGGCGGAGCGCTTTAGCATTGCACTCTCTTTTCATCCGGCCTATTGCGGAAAATTTCGACTGCAAAGGTAGCGTATTTTTTTTGCTTATCCAAATTTTTCAGCACCATTTTATGCTAAAAATCAACACAATCACACAACGCAGGTTCAACTGGCAAGTGCAAAATTAGCGATTTGTTTGAAGAACTCGGTTTTCGGGTTTGAGAAACCGAGTTTTTTCCGTGGCCTGAGGTTTAGTTTCTTTGCGACATTCTTGATGTATAGGTCAGTGAAATCATT
>CAJTRC010000076.1 GCA_910578365.1 uncultured Muribaculaceae bacterium | reverse complement strand
ATATAGTGTTAATATTTGAAAACTGAATAAAAAATCGCAAAAAAAATATTGTTCATCCGATTTTTTTGGGCTTTTTAATATCCCAAAACGCCATATGAGGCGATTTTTTCAGTAATTTTGCATAAAATTTGATTTTACGAATAAATATGCTTGGATTAGGAAACCCTCAGCAATTACCCTCGGTAACCAAAAATCTGCTGGTGATAAACGTGTTGATTTTTGTGGTGATGTTGCTTAGTCCGCTAATGGATCAGAAATTGACTACCTATGCGGCATTGCATTATTTTACCTCGCCCGGCTTCAAGTTGTGGCAGTTGGTAACGTATATGTTTGTCCACGGCGGCTTCGGACATCTACTGTTCAACATGATTGCCCTGTACTTTTTCGGGCCGCCCATCGAGCGGGTCCTCGGAAAGGAGCGTTTTCTGTTTTTTTATCTTACCTGCGGCATCGGTGCCGCATTGGTGCAGGAGGGTGTGTTTGCCTGGCTTATCCACGGTTTTGATGTAAAATACGGTTCGGCTGCAGTAGCCTGGGTAATCGACCATTCGTGGGCCATGTTCAGCAACGGCTCCACTGCTCTTTCCGGCGAGGCGCTCATGGAGGGTGTCCGATATGGCGTCATAACCATAGGCGACGGCGGCTACAGCTTTGTGCCCGGAGTGATGGAACTTATAGGCATAGCCAATACCCCTACGGTAGGAGCTTCGGGTGCGATATTCGGCATTCTTGGCGCTGCGGCCATGTTGTTTCCCAATGCAAGGGTGTATCTGTATTTCGCCATACCGATGAAACTCAAATGGCTCGTCGTAGGCTATGCCGTTCTCGAACTTATACAGGGTATAGGCGGATACGCCACCACAGTGGCGCATTTCGCTCATCTGGGCGGTTTGCTTGTATCCATTCTGCTTGTGTTGTACTGGAAGAAAAAAGGTTTTTTCAATGACAAGTGGTTTTTCTAAACGATTGTTCACCGGTAGTATTGCCTCGATTGTATGGGGTAGTGCCACTGCGCGTATCATTACGATAAACTGTATCGCTTTCGTAATAATTACGTTACTGAATTTGACACTCGAAGGCTTTGGCATGGGGCGTGCCGCCGCTTCGTGCCAGCTGGCGTTGCCCGCCGATGTGCGAATGTTCGCCACCCGTCCGTGGACGCTCTTTACCTATACACTTGTAAACACCGACTTGCTCAGGCTGCTGTTCAACATGCTGTGGCTGCTGTGTTTCGGCCGGCTGCTGTCGCTGCCCATGTCGGCATCGCGGCTTACATGGCTTTACATAGCCGGCGGCATATCGGGCGGTGTGCTTTATCTCGCAGGCACCATATTCGATTTATGGCATGGCACATGGCTGATGGGGCCTTCTGCCTCGATAATAGCTGTGACGGTGGCTACAGCGCTGATGCTTCCGCAACTCGAAATCAACATGCTGATAATAGGCCGGGTGAAGGTAATATGGGTGGCTATGTGTGTGTTGCTTATTTATTTCCTTGATATCGACGGCCAGAATCTCGGCGGCAATGCCGCACATGTGGGTGGCGCGCTCACAGGCATAGCCGTAGGGCTGATGAGGGGCAGGGTGCCCGGACTGCGTCTGCGCTTTATGGAAGCAAGCAAAAAAAAGCAGAACCAGAAAAAAAATATTAAAACGCCAAATAGGTCCGCCAAGGAATTTACCGAGGAGGACAACCGAAGACTCGACGCTATACTCGACAAGGTAAAGCGTGCCGGATACGGCGCGTTGTCCGATGCCGAAAAGCGTGAACTGTTCGATATTTCCGGACGCATAAAGTGAGATAAATCACAGACCTATGACATATTCTAAGCGGAATACTCCTCTTGCCACCCGAAAGCCCGTGCGGAGCCGGTGGTGGAAACTCGGCTACAGCCTGTGGCTGGCACTGAATATTATAGTGGCAGTAGGACTGATATGCTCGTCATATGCCGGTGTGTTCAATCCTGCCGAGGTGACCGGAGCGGGCATAGTAGGCATGACACTGCCGGGCTGGTCAGGAGTAGCCGTATTTCTGACTGTTTTTAATCTGATTTGGTGGCGCCGGACCTCGTTGCTCCTTATTATGGCAATGCTGGTGTGTGCCAAACCGCTGTGGTACTTCTGTCCGCTCAACCTGCCTCCCGGCAAACTGAGTCCCGAGGAGGCCGAGCGCTCATTCACCTTGCTTACATATAATACACTGGGGCTTATGGACCAGGAATCTCAGCCGGGGCCCAACCGTACACTTGAGTATATTCTCGACCAAGATGCCGATATAGTGTGTATACAGGAACTCTACTTTGTGTCTGAATCGGAAAGCCTTGGCGTTACCGCCGAGCAGGTGGCGGCACTGCACAAGCGCTATCCGTATATAGTTTTCACAAAGTCGCAGTGCGTGATGTCGAAATATCCGTTATCGGCCCTGCACATAGATTATTGCAAGCCTGATACCGGAGGCGATGATTTCGCAGCCTATCAGATTGATGTCGACGGGCATCTGATTTCGGTGTTCAACTGCCATTTCCAGTCGATTGGCCTTACAGGCGAGGACAAGCAGCTGTACACCCGCATTACCGACGGCCATGCCAACCGCAACAGCGTGAACGAGGTGAGCAACCACCTGCTTGCAAAGCTGATGCATGCCAACCGGAAGCGTGCCCGGCAGATAGAGATGATTGGCCGCTATATAAAGCATTATGGCGGCGAGAATGTGATAGTGTGTGGCGATTTCAACGATGTGCCCGATTGCTTCGGGCTACGCCGTCTGGCAGAGTTCAACCTCCAGGAAGTGTATCCCCAGGTGGGATTCGGCCCTATGATTACCTATAATGCCAACCGCTTCTACTTCCGTATCGACCACGTGCTTTACCGCGGTTGCTTCAAGGCACACAGCATGGTGCGCGGTTCGCTAAAAAGCAGCGACCACTATCCGCTTACTACCACATTTGTATTCAATGATTGATATCAGCCTCGCTCTGAACTGAAACTGTCTGAACTTGCTCTGCCAACCTGCGGTTGAGTACATCTACCGAATCTTTCAGAGTGGCAATTTCCTTGCGGCTCGATTCAATGCTCGAACGGCATATTGACAGTTCCGCCTCGGTCTGCAGGTACTTCTCGTGGGCCAGGGCGAAAGCAGCGAAATATCCGCCGAAGAACACTATAGTCAGCGCTATCAGTGCTATGGTGATGTTGCGCGCCGACAGCAGGGTACCGCGGCGGTTGTCGCGGACGTCAGACAGAGGGTCTTCGTCGTCGTTGAAATCTTCGTTGTCTGTATCTTCTTCGATTTCGGAGATATAATCCCGGATTTTGTTTTTCATTTATGGTTAGAGGCTATTAAAAAGAATCGGTCGAGTGCATGCTTTTGCGCAGCCCGACCGGTTCCGAATTTTTTTTTATGATTATTATGCCGGAGTAGCTGCAATGGCTACTGCAGTGGTGCGGTTTATGCTTCGTCGACGCCGGCAAGAGAGGGGTCAATCATAATGCGACCGCAGTATTCGCACACTATAACTTTTTTGTGCATCTTGATTTCCATCTGCTTCTGAGGCGGAATGCGGTTGAAGCAGCCGCCACATGCGTTACGCTGCACGTAAACGATGCCGAGGCCGTTGCGTGCGTTGCGGCGCAGACGCTTGAATGCCGAGAGGGTGCGTTCGTCGATTTTGGGCTCGAGGGCCTTAGCTTTCTCGCGCAGGTTTTCTTCTTCCTGGCGGGTTTCATTCACAATTTCGTCGAGTTCGTTTTTCTTCTCGTTGAGTATGTGTTCCTGGTCGGCGAGGCGTTCTTCGGTGTTGCGGATGTCGGCCGACTTGTTGTCAATCGCGCGGTTGTAGTCGTTGATATGCTTTTCGGCAAGTTCAATTTCCAGGGTCTGGAATTCGATTTCTTTCGAAAGGAGGTCGAATTCGCGGTTGTTGCGAACGTTGTCGATCTGCTCTTTGTAGCCGGCGATGAGGCTCTGGCAATTCTTGATTTTTTCCTTTTCTACTGCGAGATTGCGTTTGAGCTCGTCGATGTCGTTGTGGTAGTTGTCCACGCGGGTATGCAGACCGGCGATGCTGTCTTCAAGGTCTTTTACTTCGAGGGGAAGTTCACCGCGTATGGTGCGGATACGGTCGATTTCCGAGAGTATGGTCTGAAGCTGATAGAGCGATTTTAGGCGCTGCTCTACTGATGAGCTATCGGATTTCTTTTCAGTGGCCATATATTTACTGATATTTAATCGGGTTGGATTCTAACTCTGATTTATAGACTGCAAAGTTAGGAAATTTTTCTGTAATAGCGTTATAAAAAATCTGTTTTGTGCAAGATTCGCTCTCAAAATGGCCTATATCGAGCAGCAGAATGTCGTTCTGCCAGTCTACAAAGTCGTGGTAGCGAATGTCGCTGCTCAGATATGCCTCGGCTCCGCTGCGCAGTGCGGTGCCGATAAATTCGCCTCCGCTGCCTCCGCAAAGTCCCAGGCGGCGTATTGGACGTCCGGGGTCATCGATGCGTGTGGTGCGTACTACCGGCGAGCCGAAGGCCTGCTTTATGCGGTTAATAAGCTCGGCTACTGTTATGGCCGGCTCGAATACGGCATATGCGCCCAGACCCAGCGACGGGTCGGACTGGCGCAGGGGGGTAATGCGGTAGTCGTATATGCGGCTGTTGAGTTCCGACAGGCGCGAGGGTATGGCCGCAGCGCAGCCGGCGGGCAGGGTGGCTGTGAGCTTTACTGCGTCGATTTCGTCATGGCCTGTAAAGGCATCTTCATCAGCAGCTGTAAAACTGTGTACTGTCACACGGCAACTTTCCTGACGTGTAAGCTGTTCGTCGGCGCCAAGCTCGGTCATGGTCATGCGCACGGCTTCGGCTCCTGCGGGGTCGGTGGTTACGCTGAGGCATATCAGGCGGTCGGCAAGTGGGGCGAGCACATGGCGGAACTCGGCTCCAAGCATCCCGGCCATGGTGTACGACACGCCTCCACGGGCCGAGTCGAGGGCCGTATGACTGCTGTACACAGTTATGCCGTAGCGTATCGCGGCCATCACGGCTTCTTCGACGGGCGTGTTGCCGCTGAGGCGTTTAAGGCCTTTGAATATAAGCGGGTGGTGCGATATTATGAGCGAGCATCCACGCGAATGGGCCTCTTCGACAATAGCCGGAGTTACATCGACACAAAGCAGTACGCCTGTACATTCGGCGCGCCGCGAGCCTACCTGGAGGCCGGTGTTGTCCCAGCTCTCCTGGTAGGCGGGGTGCGCCAATGCTTCGACGGCTTCTATAATGTGGCCGTTGAGCATTATTTTTCTTCGGGTTTTACTATTTCCAAAGTGAGTTCGTCGAGCTGCTTTTGGTCGAGGGCTGCCGGAGCGTCGAGCATCACGTCGCGTCCTGAGTTGTTTTTCGGGAAAGCGATGCAGTCGCGGATACTATCAAGGCCGGCAAACAGGCTTACCCAGCGGTCAAGGCCGTAGGCGAGGCCGCCATGAGGAGGTGCGCCGAATTTGAAGGCGTTCATCAGGAAGCCGAACTGCTCTTTAGCCTTTTCGGGGGTGAAGCCCAGAATCTCGAACATTTTAGCCTGAAGTTCGCTGTCGTGGATACGTACAGAGCCGCCGCCAACTTCAACGCCGTTTATAATCATGTCGTAGGCATCGGCGCGTACTGCAGCGGGATCGCTGTCGAGCAAGTGTATGTCTTCGTCCTTGGGGTGGGTGAAGGGGTGGTGCATGGCCATGAGGCGCTGCTCCTCGTCGCTCCATTCAAACATGGGGAAGTCGACAACCCACAGGCAGGAGAATACGTTTTTGTCGCGCAGACCCAGCTGGCGACCCATTTCCAGACGCAGTTCGCACAGCTGTTTGCGGGTACGCATCACATCGTCGCCGCTGAGAATCAGAATCAGATCGCCGGCTTCGGCATTCATAGCCTTGCGGAGTTCCTGAAGGGTTTCCTGAGTATAGAATTTGTCGACGCTCGATTTAACGTTGCCGTCAGCTTCCACGCGGGCATAAACCATGCCCTTGGCGCCGATTTGCGGACGTTTTACATAATCAGTGAGCGCGTCGAGCTGTTTGCGGGTGTAGCTTGCAGCTCCCTTGGCGCAGATGCCGCCTATGTAGGCTGCATTGTCGAATACGCTGAAGCCGTGGCCTTTGAGGACACCGTCAAGCTCTACAAAGCGCATGTCGAAACGAGTGTCGGGCTTGTCGCTGCCGTAATATTTCATGGCGTCGGCCCAGCTCATGCGGGGGAAGTCACCTTCAATTTCTATGCCGCGTATTTCCTTGAACAGGTGCTTGGCCATGCCTTCGAACAGACGGATTACGTCGTCCTGCTCGATGAAACTCATTTCGCAGTCAATCTGGGTGAACTCGGGCTGACGGTCGGCGCGGAGGTCCTCATCGCGGAAGCACTTTACAATCTGAAAGTAGCGGTCGATGCCCGACACCATAAGCAGCTGCTTGAGGGTCTGGGGCGACTGGGGCAGAGCGTAGAATTGGCCAGGGTTCATGCGCGAGGGCGCAACAAAGTCGCGTGCGCCTTCGGGTGTGGAACCAACCAGCATGGGGGTTTCGATTTCGAGGAAGCCTTTGCTGTCGAGGTAGCGTCGTACTTCCATGGTCATGCGGTGACGCAGTTCGAGGTTGCGGCGTACGGGATTTCGGCGTATATCCAGGTAGCGGTAGCGCATTCTGAGGTCATCGCCGCCGTCGGTTTCGTCCTCTATAGTGAACGGGGGCACTTCGCTGGGATTGAGCACCCGCAGCGAGTCGGCAATGATTTCGATGTCACCGGTGGGCATATTGGAGTTCTTGGCTGTACGCTCGGCCACGGTACCGGTAATCTGGATTACAAACTCTCGACCGAGATGGTTGGCCTGTTCGCAGAGGTCGGCGTCGTGCTCGATGTTGAAAACCACCTGAGTAATGCCGTAGCGGTCACGTACATCAATAAAAGTCATGCCGCCCATTTTGCGGCTGCGCTGTACCCAGCCGGCGAGGGTCACCTTTTTTCCGGCGTCGCTGATGCGGAGTTCTCCGCAGGTATTTGTTCTGAACATTGTATAATGTAAAGGTGTTTCGTTTCTGACCTACAAAGTTACTGTAAAAAATCGAAACAGCGAACAATTTTGCCGAAAAACTTGAAAACTTGAACCGGGCCGGAGGTTCCGGAGTCAGCGCAGGTCGCGCAGCTGGTTGCGCAGACGTTTGCGTGCGAAGAATATTCGGCTTTTGATTGTGCCGAGGGGCAAGCCTACTTTTTCGGCTATTTCCTGATATTTGTAGCCGGCCAGATGCATGGCGAAGGGTATTCTGTATTCGTCCTCGAATGAGTTAACAGCCTCGTTGATTTCCTTGACGGTCAGTGAGCCTTCGGGGTTGTCAATGCCGGAATCCTGCGGCAGATTGAGCAGATACAGGTCTTCGCTGCGGTCGACAAGCACGGTGGTACGCGAGGCTTTGCGGTATCCGTTTATGAAAATATTGCGCATTACGGTGAGTACCCAGCCTTTGAAATTAACGTTTTCGGTGTATTTGTCTTCGTTGTCGAGAACTTTGAGCATGGTATCCTGAACGAGGTCGTAGGCATCGTCGCGGTTCGATGTCAGAAGGTAAGCAAAGTTAAGCATATTGCTTTGCAGGGCTATGAGTTTGGATTGAAAACGTTCGTTTGTCATATTTTGAAGATAAAGGTGAAACATAGTGAGTCTATAACTTATAAACAAAAGTAAGGCCACCGGGGTCGGTGGCCTTACTTTATTTTAAGTTATCTTTACGTTACTTTACTTTTACTACCAGGTATGGCGAGAGGCTCCAGAATCGGGCCGGGTCGGTGATGTTGAGAGTCCACATTTCGTCGGCACCCTTGGCAATGACATACGAGCCGGTGGGAGCTGGTGTCATAATCTCTACTTTCTTTTTGGTGCGCAGGGGCAGTGAGGTAAGTTTGCGCTTGTCGGCTACGGTAAAGAAGTTTTTGTCGTAGTCGCCCAGCAGTACTTTCTTTTTCTGGATTATGCCGTGCGCTTTCAGTTCCTTGTCGGTGGCTATAACATAATAAACGGTGTTCATGGCGTTGGTCATGTCCTCGTTTTGAGCCTGAGATTGCTCGAGTTCGTTGCTGACGCTGGTCACAGTGGTGGCGAGCGAATCGTTTACGGTCGAGAGCTTTGTCACCTGGGTCTTGGCTTCGGCCAGATTGTTGGTGAGGCTTGTAATCTGTACTGACTGTTCATCAATCTGCTTGCGCAGCGAAGCTATTGTTGCCCGGAGCTTTTCGTTCGAGGTGCTCGATTTTTCGAGTTTGGCTTCAAGTTCGGCCAGACGTTCGCGACGCTGCTGCAGAGCCTGCTGGATTGCGTTGATGTCGCTCTGAATCTGCTGTCGGCGGTCGGGAGTTTCCGACATGCCGTTGGATGCGGATAGTATATTCTCGAGGCGTTTCACTTCCTGAACGTCGGTGGTGATGTCGCCCAGAAGTTCGAGGAGTTCGTCGCGTTCGGCAACGGCCTGTACAAGTTCTTCCTTGGTAGCGTCGTGCAGTTGCTGTTGCTGTTGCAGTTGCGCTGATTTTTCATTCGACTGGCATGAGCTGAGTGCCAGAAGGCCGATAGTGGCCATGGTTACAAGCTGTTTCATGTAGTTAAAGCGTTGAATTTTAGCATTAAGGATTTGGCTAAGCCTCGTCCCGTTCTTTATGACGGTATTTGTTTTTGTGCTCCTTTGCAGGAACTTTTTCCTGACCGCTTACAATGATAACAATTTCGCCTCGTGTTTGGTTCATTGAAAATAAATCGCGCAGTTCGCCAAGTGTGCTGCGATGGTGTGTTTCGTGGAGTTTCGAAATCTCGCGCGCCACCGAGGCCGGTCGGTCGTCGCCGCAGGCTTCGGCCAACTGTGTCAGCGTTTTGGCTACTCTGAGAGGCGATTCGTAAATGATGAAAGTCAGAGGCTGGGCAGCCAGCTCGGCCAGGCGTGTGGCACGGCCTTTTTTTGCCGGCAGAAATCCTTCGAATATGAATCTGTCGCATGGCAGGCCGCTGCTGACCAAAGCCGGCACGAATGCTGTCGGGCCGGGCAGTGTTTCAACCGTAACACCGCGTCGGCGTGCCTCGCGCGAGAGCATGAACCCGGGGTCCGATATGCCGGGAGTGCCGGCATCGCTGATGAGAGCTATGGTTTCACCGGCCTCGATACGGTCGAGAAATTTGCCGGTTTCGCTGTGTTCGTTGAACTTATGGTAACTGAGCATAGGGGTGTCGATGCCGAAACGTTTCAGCAGCGGAGCGCTGGTGCGGGTATCTTCGGCCAGAATCAGCGCCGCTTCGCGCAGCACATCGGCTGCCCGCGGAGTCATGTCGGCCATGTTGCCTACCGGAGTCGGCACTATGTACAGTTTGCCGCTCATGCCTGGAAATGGCGCTTGATGATGGTAAGGAAGTCTTCAACGGCTTCGTTATGGCTGTCCCAACAGAGGTCGTGAAGCAGATAGTCGCGGGCTTCTTCATAGGAGTTCATCTGCACAATCAGCCCTATGGTTTGGCTGAAGTCCGAGTCGCTGCCACCGAATAGTTCGCGGCGGAAGCGGTACTTGTCGTTGAGGGTGAAGGCTTTGCTGAGGTCGGCCGACTGGCGGGCCGAGAGCATTTCGTCGAGTTTGAGGCTGCGGGCATTTTCGGCGGCGGCCTCGGCTACGGTTGTGCTTGCCTTGTGTTCCTCGTGAGCCACGGCGGCTTCGGCAGCTACTGATTCGGGTACTACCTCAGCCGACACGGCCTCCTGATTCTTTGTTTCATCCAGGATGGCGGCTTCGCCTGCTGTGGGCTGCGTGGTTTTTGCGCAGTCGAGCAGTTGCTGCATCGACTCGGTATAAAGTTTGAATTTCTGCGCGAGCAGTTCGCGGGCTTCTTCGCTGTCGCGCTGTTCGATTACCCGCAGTAAGCCTTCGAGCTCTATGTTGAGCCGGTATAGTTCTTGTATGTTGTACACTTTTATAATGTTAAATATTGAATGTCGGATTTTTATTGGAATTTTTCAAGCAGCATATTTTCGACAGCGGCACGTATGCCGGACCGTTCGCAGAAAAAGCCGTTTATCATAAACACAACCACGTGTGTGGGTTTGCCTTCATCATCGATTTTGTAGCCGGCGTAGCACTGTACGGAGCTTACACTGCCGGTTTTCAGCAGCAGTTTGCCCTTGAGCGATGTCTTGGCCAGGAACGACTTTACGGTACCCTCCACACCAACTTTGGGGAAGAAGCCCACATACGTGTCGGCCGACTCGCTCTTGGCCATGTGTTCGAGTATGTCGGCCATGAAGCGAGGCGATATCCTGTTGGCACGGGTGAGTCCGCTGCCGTCGTTGATTATGGTGTATCGGGCGCTGATACCCTTGGAGTTCCAGAATTCTTTCTCCTTTTTAATGGCGTCTTTGCGCGAGCTTCCGGGTGCTATAGCCCGGAGTATTCCCTCGGCGAAAAGATTGTCGGAGCGTACCATCAGCGAGCGCATTATATCCGCACCGTCGGGCGATTTCCACTCCAGCAGCGTACGGATTGATGCTGTCGTCGCAGTCGCTTTGCTGCGTTTGCTTACTGCGATGCCGGCATCGGACAGGGCTTCGAGCAATTCAGCCCTGAGTACTGCCGATGGGTCGGGCATGGTGGTGCTTACACTCAGTTTTCTGCTGTTTATGTCGCCGCGGCGTATTATCAGACGGTCGGAGTAAATGCCGCGCAGCAGTTCGTTGCCGTCGTTGCTTTTTTCAAGTTCAAAGTCAATGTCCGGCACGTATGGCTTAGTGACACCGGTCAGCGGAAAGAGTGTAAAAGTGTTGTCGCGCCAGTTGAGGCCGAAAAGTCCTGCGCCGTAAGGATAGGCCACATCTTCGATTTCCCACTGAGCGATAGGTCCGGCGTTCTTGAGGTCCTGTACTATTATAATATCGCCGTTTATCTTGCTGATGCCCTCGGCCTGCAGACTGCGGACGACGGCATTGCAGAAGCCCAGGTTATGCTTGAACTGGCTGCTTTCGAGAGTCGGGTCGGCCGCACCGTTTATAATCAGGTCGCCGTTAAGCACACCCTTGGAAGCGGAGCCGCGCAGGCTTACCAAGGTGGTGAAACGGTAGTCGGGGCCCAGTATCTGCAGTGCGGTGGCAGTGGTCACACACTTGAGTATACTGGCCGGGGTCAGGGCCATCTGCGAGTTGTGGTCGACCAAAACCTTGCCCGAGCGTATATCCTTAATATATATACCTATAGAAGTTGATTCTTCGCCGTCAATGCCCAAAAAATCGCGGGCCGAAGCCGCTAAAGCTGCACATGCCAGCAGCAGTATTAAAGAGAAGTTGCGTAATGAATTAATCATGAGTAAATTAATAATGCCGTTACCCGTAAGTGTCCGGTTTCAAATCACGAAGTTATAAAATTTTATCTTTTCAGACAAATGAAAATAGCGAAAGTTGATTTACGTTTGTGGCCATATATCGGAACTTTTGCCTAACTTTGCATAAAAACATGCAAATAAATAAAAAGAATTATAATGCCTACTTCGTTGACAATGTCGCCCTTACTCGGATTGTGTGGCAGAGTTCGGACTGATATGCAGTGGGGGCGGCAAAAACGCGGAGCGCAGAAGCTTGTGGATGTAAATGCCGATGCCGACCGCTCAACAGCCGGTGGCCGATAATTTTCTATATGAAGTACAGTTAACAAATAATTTAAATATTTTAAGTTTCGCAAGTTCAACTTGCTGATTTCAGATTGTAAAATTTAGCGATATGAGCCAGTTCGTCAGAGTGATTGATCACAGCATCATAGACTTCTTCGTCCAGCAGGCCGAAGACTCTCGCTATTGCCGAGACAATCT
>CAJTRC010000075.1 GCA_910578365.1 uncultured Muribaculaceae bacterium | reverse complement strand
TTACCATTCCACTCGAAAATCACGGGCGCCTTTAGCTCTTCATTTCAGTCACATAGCTCGCTATGCTCCTTCAATTCAGAGCAAAATTCGCCACGTGATTTTCGGCCGGGAATTAACATTTATTATTAAACACCCTCTTATTTTACGGGTACTATGTTTATTTCTACACGTCGGTTGCGCGATCGGTTTCTAATCGAGTCGTCTTCAGCCAGCTTGGCTTCGTGGCCCAGTCCGTATGGTATTATTGTCTGGCTTGCCGCGGCCTGAGGTACTTTGCTTTCAAAATAGTCGCAAATCAGGTTCGCGCGAGCTTCGGTGATATTGTACCGGTACTCATCCGAACCGGTGTCATCGCTGTGAACCGAAATTACAATTTTGTAGCCGGCGGTATTATTGGCGTAGTCAAGAAAAGGCTTCAGCAGCTCTTCGGCCTGAGGCATTATTGCCGAGCAGTCGTTCGGGGCGAAGAGCCTGGAGCAAGGAATCGATGCTGTCACCACCAGGCCGTCGTGGCTCTTTGATACCTGGAATTTCAGTCGGTTCAATTCGTTGTACACGGAGTTCATGCGCTGGCGCAGGGCTTCGCGTTGTTTGTTGCCTGTTTTAGGTGGGAGCAGGTTTTCATCGATAGTAAGTTCGAAGGGGTCGACAGCCTCGGGCGCGGCGGCATTCATTGCTGCGGGCATCGAGGCAATCATCGACACAAGTATAATCCTGAGTAAGTTCATCAGTCGTCAAGCTCTAATTCGTAGGCAGTTTCGGCATCGAGCAGCAGGGGGATGTCGTCGGGCAGGAAGTTGTAGAATTTATCGTGAGTAAGAATCTTTACGAGTCCGTCGATAGTCATACGGCGTTCGCGGGCTTCGGCTTCATCGGGGTCGTCGTTGAGGTCTATGTCGAGCATGCCGTTGTCTTCATAGAAATCGAACAGAGTGTCGATGAAGTATTGTACCATGTCCTCGTCGTAGCGCCCGGCAACTTCGGCGGGGAGCCGGTCGAGGATGAATTGTATTGCTTTCTGGTCGTCGAATTCCATTGTGTTAATGGGGGGTGGTTGGGTTATAATTCAAAAAGTCCTGCCGGCAGGTCCATGTCGAGGCGCCTGGCAGCGGGGTCGGCCTCAAGCACGAGTTCGTCGGCCAGGGGCACGAATATATGTTTGCCGCCGGAGGTTTTCACACTCAGCAGCAGGTTTTCGGTGGAGTCGTCGAAATCCTCCGCGGTGCCGAGTTCGCGGCCGTTGTCGAGTATGGTCCAGCCAATGAAGTCTGAGGCGTAGAACCCGTCGGCTTCGTCGCAGCCGTTGTCGTCGTCGGGCAATTCGGCCGAAAGAGCCATAAGTTCCATACCGCAGTATGCTTCGGCCTCGGCCTCGTCGCTGACGTGGTCGAACTTAATCAGCACCGCCTCGCTGCCACGGCTGCGCCATGTGTCAATATAGAAAGGCACGTTGATGCCGTCGACTTTCATCACCAGGCAGCTGAGCGAGTCGAGGTCGACCCACTCGTCGACCACGGCGTTGATTTCGCCTCCGATACCGTGGGGTTTCACGGTGTGGCCAATAGGTGTGAGGATATCGTCGGTAATCATTTTTTCTTTTTCTTTTTGCCTTGTACCGGAGCGAGTTTGTATTCGTATAGTTTCATCTGCTCGGGAAAAATCTCGATTCTGCCGTCCGACATGTAGTAGAGGTCTTTGAAAACCTTTTCGTCGTCCACGCCGTCGGGATTGTTTTCGAGGCATAGTTTTTTCATCTGGTTGGCCAGCAGCATTGTCAGGGTGTCGCGTTCGTCTCCCTCGGGCATATCGAGCACGCAGTCGATAAGCATGCGGACTTCGTTGCCGTACTGGCGCCAGCGGTCGGTGTGTGCGGGGTAGGTCAGTTTGTCGGGTCCGGCTCCCGGCTCAGGTCTGGGGCTTATTTCTACGGGCCAGTCGATGTCGAGTTTGAAGTCGCTCATCAGAGCCAAATGGTCCCATAGTTTCCGGCGGTAGTTTTCCTGATTTTCCTGCGACGGAAAAAGGGTAAGCATGGCCTTGTGTATAGTATGCGCGCATGCGGTTCGTTGCTGACGGTCCTCGATGGTGAGGCAGTGGTCGACCATACGCTGTATGTTTCGGCCGTATTCGGGCAGTATGAGTTTTTTAAGATGAGTAGTGTATGTAAGCATGCTTAGGAATTTGAATATGTAAAGTTAGCGTAAATCTTTGAGAAAAACAAAAAATAACGGCTCTGCGTTTGCAAAACCGTTATTTTTATGGGTATGTCGGAGATGATTACATATTCATGCCGCCGTCGACCTGAATAACCTGGCCGGTAACGTAGCTGGCCATGTCGGAAGCCAGGAAGGTAGCCACGTTGGCGATGTCTTCCACCTGGCCGCCGCGGCGCAGAGGAATTTTCTTGGTCCATTCGGCGCGGACTTCGTCGGGCAGGGCGGCAGTCATGGCAGTTTCGATAAAGCCGGGGGCAATGGCGTTGGCACGGATGCCGCGCGAACCCACTTCCTGGGCGATGCTCTTGGCAAGTGCAATCAGGCCGGCCTTCGAAGCGGCGTAGTTGCTCTGTCCGGCGTTGCCGTGTACGCCCACTACGGATGCCATGTTGATGATGGAGCCGCTGCGCTGACGGAGCATGATGGGCAGCACTGCGTTGATGAAGTTGAAGGCGCTCTTGAGGTTAACGGCGATAACGGCATCCCACTGCTGTTCGGTCATGCGCATCATCAGGCCGTCTTTGGTTATGCCTGCGTTGTTAACCAGAATGTCGATACTGCCGAAGTCGTTCTTCACTTGTTCAACCACATCCTTGGTCTGCTGGAAGTCGGCGGCGTTCGAGGCGTAACCTTTGGCTTTTACGCCGAGAGCTTCGATTTCGGCTTCGGTTTCTTTACCGTTTTCGTCGATAACGAGGTCGGTGAATGCTATGTTGGCGCCTTCGGCGGCGAATTTCAGGGCAAGGGCTTTGCCGATACCACGGGCCGCACCGGTGATGAGGGCGGTCTTACCTTCGAGTAATTTCATAATTTTTTATGTTATTATGTTTTCAGGCTGCAAAGTTACTAAAAAATCAGATAGTAACCAAAAATGCGCCGCATGAATAGCCGCCGCCGAACACTGTCAGACCGATGTTCTGCCCGGGTTTGAACAGTGCGCGGTTCTGGGCGAAGACGAGCGCGGCTGAAGCCGAGCCGGTGTTTCCGAGTTCGTCGATGTTGTTGAGGAAGTGGTCTTCGCTGAGTTCGAGCTGGTGGGCTACCTGGGCTACAATGCGTTTGTTGGCCTGATGGCAGATTATGTAGTCGAGAGTTTCGGGTGTGAGTCCGTTGGGTTCTGTTACTCCGTTCAGAGCCTGTATCATGTACTTGCAAGCGTGGATGAAGACGTCGCGTCCGTCGGGCATCGCAATGCCGCATTCCTTGGGTCGGAGAATCACGCCTTCCGGGCCCTTGCTTATGTTGCCAAGGCCGCGTGTGTATACAGTTTTGATTTGCGGTTCGCCTTTGGCGGCGGGTTCTGCCGATATGAAGAATGCCACGGCGGCGTCGCCCCACAGATGTCCGCATTTGGGATCGGCCTCGTTGGCGTAGTAGCTGTTGTGTTCCGAGCATATGAGCAGCGCGCGTGTGGCTTTGCCCATGGCGAAGTAACCTTCGATTATTTCGAGTCCGTTTACAAACGAAGAGCATGCCGAGGATGCGTACACGGCCTTTGCGTCGTCGATACCGTAGCGTTGCTGTGCTACATGTGCCAGGGTGGCGACGGTGTCGTAAGGCGAATAACATGCGCTAACTATAAGGTCGACGTCTTTTATGTCGTAAGGCAATGAGGGCAGAGCGTTTTCGATGGCGGCCAGGCCCATGGTGTTGCTGTCTTCGCCGGGAGCGCATTTGCTGCGGGTATGGATGCCGGTGCGCTTTACAATCCATTCGTCGTCGAGTCCGTTGATTGGCAGAAAGTGACTGTTGGGAACGCGTTCGGCGGGTACGTAGAATCCGGTTGAGTTGATGTACATGTTACTTTTGTTTGGTTACGGTTATGTGGTCAAGGATAAAATTAACGAAAGCATGCTGGGCTATAGCCATTGAGTTGTGGCCTCCGGCATCGATTTCGGCAAGGTCCATACCTTGTACGCAACGCAACAAAAACAGGCTCAGTTGCCGGCAACGGTCGGCATCGAAGTGCCCTTGATTTATTCCTTCGGCAATGAGGCTGTTGTAGATTGAAGTTTCTTTGTCGTGGACAAGGCGGCGAATCTTTTCCATGCGCCGCAGGTCGAACTTGAACAGTGATTTTATTGATGAATAGGTAGAGCCGATTTGCGCTCCTTGTTCGAGGCGGCACAGCAGAAAGTTGCGCAGGCGCATCGGTGTGGGGTCGCCGGTGGAGGCGATGGCCTTGAGCTGGGCGGTCATCTTGTCGGCTTCGGCTTCGATTACGGCGTTGTAAATTTCCTTTTTGTTTCTGAAATAGGTATAAATGGTGCGCCGCCCCTTCTCAGAGGCGTTGGCTATATCGTTCATAGTGGTGTTCTCCAGGCCTTTGTGAACAAATAGCTGGCGGGCCACCTCGATAAGTTTTTCGCGTGTCTTTACTACCATGTCGTCCGTAATTATTGCACACTTTCGTTTTCAATGTGCGAAGTTACGAATTTTTCGGCAATATTCTTTGTGTCTAAGTTGTTTTTTTGTAACTTCGTGCGTTAAAAATGATATAACATGATAGTAATCGGCATAGCAGGCGGCACAGGGTCGGGCAAGACCACCGTCGTGAACAAGATAATAAAAGCCCTTCCGCAAGGCGAAGTGGCTGTGATTCCGCAGGATTCGTATTACAAAGACCTTAGCCACCTCGACCCGGCTGAGCGTGCGAAAGTGAATTTCGACGAGCCGGATGCCATTGAGTGGACTCTGCTGGTGGAGCAGTTGCGTTGCCTCAAGGAAGGCCGCGCAGTGGAAATGCCTACCTACAGCTACCTTACATGCACCCGCCAGGAGCAGACGGTGCATGTGGAGCCGCGCGATGTGGTTATTGTGGAAGGTATTCTGGTGCTCAACGACGAGGTGCTCCGCTCGATGATGGATGTGAAAGTGTTTGTCGACGCCGATGCCGACGACCGCCTTATACGCGTGATTGCCCGCGACTGCATTGAACGCGGTCGGACTCCGAAAATGGTTATCGACCGCTACGAAGCAGTGCTCAAGCCAATGCACAACCGATACATCGAGCCGTCGAAGCGCCACGCCGACCTTATCGTGCCCCAGGGAGGCAGCAATGTCGTAGCCATAGGACTGCTCACCGACTATATCGAGAGCCGACTCAACTTAAGAACTTCGAAATAATGGGATTCTCGTTTCGTATCGACCGTAACCGCCGCGACGGGCAGGAGCGCGACATACCCGCTCCGGAATTCAAAGTTCCGGACACCGCGGCGCTGCCGGGCATGGATATACAAGGCCGGATGGAGCAGCAACAGGTTGTGAACGAGGAACTTGTGGTAGACGGCAACAGCGCGGGCCTCGAAGTAGAGCCGACAGCCGGCGACGACAAGCTGATGGTACTCCGCACCGACAATCTGGTAAAGAAATACGGCAAGCGTACAGTGGTAAACCATGTGTCGATTAGTGTGACACAAGGCGAGATTGTAGGTCTGCTCGGCCCTAACGGAGCCGGCAAGACAACCACCTTCTACATGACCACCGGCCTTGTGCAGCCCAACGAAGGCCGTATATTCGTCGACGACCTCGAGATTACCAAATACCCGGTGTACCGCCGCGCCAAACACGGTATAGGATATCTGGCTCAGGAAGCATCGGTATTCCGCAAGCTCAGCGTTGAAGACAACATACGTGCAGTGTTGCAGATGACCGATAAATCAAAAGAATACCAGCGTGACAAACTCGAGAGCCTCATAGCCGAATTCCGCCTCGAAAAAGTGCGCAAGAACCTCGGCGACCAGCTTTCGGGCGGCGAGCGACGCCGTACCGAGATTGCGCGCTGTCTGGCTATCGACCCCAAGTTCATAATGCTCGACGAGCCCTTTGCGGGTGTCGACCCTATAGCTGTGGAAGATATTCAGACAATAGTTTACAAGCTCAAAGACAAAAACATAGGCATACTCATCACAGACCATAACGCTCCCGAAACCCTCAGTATCACCGACCGCGCCTACCTGCTTTTCGACGGCCGTATCCTCTTTCAGGGTACCTCCGAAGAACTGGCCGAGAACCCGGTCGTGCGCGAGAAATATCTGGGCCGCAACTTTGTGTTCCGCCGTAAAAAATTCGACTGATGAAACTATACACCATGCCGCTGTTAGCGGCCTCAATACTGGCATTGGCCTCGTGCGGAGGAAATGCCGACAAAGCCGACGAAGCTGGCCGGGAGCTTTTTGAGCAAGCATCCAAAGCCCTCGACAACAACAATTACGAGCAGGCCCGCCTGCTATTGGACTCGCTCGACAGCAGCTGCAAGGAATCTGTGGCACTGCGCCGCGAGGCAATGCCCCTGCGCGCCAAAGCCATAGAGGGCCTGAGCATGCAGCTGATACCGCAGACCGACGAAGCCATAGCAAACGCCATGATGCAGATTGACCGACTCGGAAAGGAAATGGCCGACGCCGGCGACAAGTCGGACCCCTATGTAGTGCCAAAGGCGTGGCCCAAGCGTGGCGACATCAAAGCCGAAGGCGTGGAGCCGCGGGTCGACCGCAAAGGCTTTTTCCGGCTGATAGTAAAGTCGCCCGGCAAAATCATTGAACTTAACTCGGTGAAACTCAGCGGAGCCGATAACAGCTCTGTGTCCACCTGTGTGCTGCCGTCCGACCGTGTGGCCAAGGTCGAAGGCATGGAACTGATGAGCCTGTCGCAGGAAGAATTCGCACCATTGGCCGAGTGGCTTGCCACACACCAGGGCGCTCAGCTGAGTCTGTCGCTTGTAGGCGCCAAGGGCAGCAAGGACATAAAAATCACAGCCGACCAGGCATCGATGCTGCTGGCAGCCTGGCAATACAGTCGGGCATGTCAGGAACTTGTCGAAGCCCAGATAGAACGTGAACGCCTTGAGCGCCAGCTGAAAATAGCCCGCGACCAGCTGGCCCGAATCGGCAGCTAGTATTTGCTGTAATAGGCCCTTTTCCTTTGGTTTGTGGTTCCGACCCTTATTAAAGGAAAAGGCAAAAGAAAAGCCCGGCAACGCTTCTATTGGCGTCTTGCCGGGGCTATATTGGTATTGCTTGCGGTAATCGCTGTGATCAATTACCTGTTTTAAGCTTTGGTTAAAATCAAAGCTGTAGCTGTCGCAGGAATTCCTCGCGCAAGGCGGGATTTTCAGCGAAAGCGCCGCAGTATTCGATTGTGGTGGTGGTGGAATCCTGCTTCTCGACACCTCGCATTTTCATGCACAGATGCTGGGCATTGCTTACGGCTATTACGCCGAGAGCCCCCGAGGTAATTGCAATTTCCCGGCAAACTTCAGCCGTAAAGCGTTCCTGCACCTGTAGGCGGCGTGCGTAGCAGTCGACCACACGGGCCACTTTGCTCAGGCCTATGATGCGTCCGGAGGGGATGTATCCTATGGAAATTTTGCCGAAAAACGGCAGTATGTGGTGTTCGCACATGGAGTAGTACTCGATGTCGCGTACAATAATCATTTTAGAACCTTCGTGTTCAAAAAGCGCCTGGCGGATAGTTTCCGACGGGTCGCGGCGGTATCCCGATGTGAGGTACCACAAAGCTTTGGCCGACCGCATAGGGGTCTTGGCAAGGCCCTCGCGGGCAGGGTCTTCGCCAAGCAAGCTTATTATTGCTTCCATGTGCTTGGCGATTTCTTCTATTCTGCGGTTCTGTTCTTCTTCTGGTAACACTTTAATTCAATGTTTAGTTAATTCGGTCGCGTACAATGCGGAACGATGCTCCTGAACCGGGGAATGACCGGCGGAGTTCGGTAAGAGCATGCTCAGCTTCTGCACGGGTGTGGAAGTCGCCCACACGTACACGCCAGTATGGAGAGTCGAATGTAACGTATGCGCGCATTTTTGAAAAGCGGCTTTCTACGGCTCGCTTTCTGCCTTGAGCTTCGTTGCGTGCGCCGCGTGCGTTTGAGTCAAAAATCTGAATGCGGAAGCCGGAGCGGGCAGCGGGTGTGGCATGGTTTGCCGATGTGGCCGCGTCGGCCTCACGGTTGGGTATGAGCCTCTGCTGCAACGCTGCCGGCTGAATTACCTCGATGGTTTCCGAGGCATTGATTCTGTCGACGATTGTTGAATCCGGCGCTTCCGCTGTGGCGTGTAAGAAGCCGGAGAAGAGCAGGGCGGTTGCTATGTTGCGTAAGCTGAGTTTCATTGTCGTGAGGTTTCAATAGAGAATACCAGTTGCAAAATTACTAATTATTTTCCGTACCGCAAAATGTTATTTTTGCAGGCATCGCGCGGAACGGCCGCGAGATACAAAAATCAAGGGTCAAGCCGACATAAGCTCAGAAGATGCAAAGCTAAAGCCGACTATAAATATATTCCGGGAGTTTCAATTATTCAAAAACATGCCTCGGCGTTCACATTGGTTCTGATAAAGCAAACGTGGCACCCATGCATGGATGCCACGTTTGTTTCGGTTGATTCAGAGTGTGAATCAGAAAGCGTTTACGATGCCCATGAAGTCGGCGCATTTGAGGGCAGCGCCACCGATGAGGCCGCCATCAACGTCAGGCTTGGCAAAGAGTTCGGCTGCGTTGGAGGGCTTGCAGCTGCCGCCGTAGAGAATCGAGGTGTTGTCGGCTACTTCCTTGCCGTACTTTTCGGCGATTACGTTGCGGATATGTGCGTGCATGTCTTCGGCCTGCTCTGTGGTAGCGGTCTTGCCGGTGCCGATAGCCCATACGGGTTCGTAGGCGAGAACGAACTTGCCGAAGTCTTCGGCGCTGAAACAGAAGAGAGCCTCTTCAATCTGCTTTTTAACTACATCGTTGTATGTGCCGTTTTCGCGTTCTTCGAGAACTTCGCCGATGCAGAAGATGGGGGTAAGGCCGTTGGCGAGTGCGAGCTTAACCTTTTCGGTGAGGATTTCAGAGGTTTCGCCGTAGTACTGACGGCGTTCGCTGTGGCCGAGAATTACATATTTTGCGCCGGTGCTGGCTACCATGGGAGCCGAAACTTCGCCGGTGTATGCGCCTTTTTCGTGGTCTGCGCAGTTTTCTGCACCAAGGCCCAGACGGTTCTGGTCGATAACGGCATTTACGCTTGCCAGGTGAGTGAAGGGAACACAGATTACTACATCGCATTTGGGCTGTGCGCCGGCCAGAGCGGCGTTTACTTCTTCGGCAAGGGCAACACCTTCCTGGAGGGTGGTGTTCATTTTCCAGTTGCCGGCAACTATATTCTTTCTCATTTTTTGTTTGTATGTTGGAGTTGTTTGTTTTTCCGGCTGCAAAATTACAAAAAAGTCGGAAAAGTGCCAAATATTTGGCAAAGGGTTTTTACGCTTTATGCTTCATGCGGATAAGATTCAGTCCGGCGGTAATCAGCATAAGTGCCATATATGCAAGTGTGAGTTGCAGAAACAGTCTGCCGCTGTCGGGTGCTTCCATGGCAATATAGCTGTCGAGGTGCGGGTGGCTTGAGGTGAAGTCGGCGTCGAGCGAGCCCACTGTGCGCTTCCACACAATTTTGCCGTTGTGCAGCAGTACCATTGCGGCGTCGCCGCGAACGAGCGATTTCAGTTCGGTATCATCGGCTGAGAATACGTCGAAGTCAGGTAGTGCCAGGTCGGCCCATTGCTCGATTACCTGGCGTGGCGCACCCACCAGGCCTATGATGTCGCCGCCGTCGGCTTTCACGATAGCTGCGACTTCATTGACGAAGCGCGAACGGCTCAGGTAGTGCAGTCCGGGATCGGCAACCACCACCAGTACGGTTGTGCCCTGTGGCTGAATGAGTTCGCTGCCGAGGTCGTCGCCCTCTGAGTCGTATATGCCGAAGGCTTTCGAGGATGCTGCAATGGGTAGGGAGCTTAGGTCGCGTCGGACAAATGTCCAGCTGCTGTCGGGCAGGTTGTCGATGGTAAAACTCTGTTCGGCACCGTTTTTAGAGTAAACGAACAGCATGCCGTCGGCGTCGTCGCTGCTGTCGGCCTTGGCCATCTCGGCTGCCAGGTCGGTGCCGGTGGGATAGGGTCGAAAGTCAATCAGCGGCTGTACGTTGTAGCCGTACACAGCCAAAGTGAGAATGTATATGGCGCTCAGTGTTACAGCTATCCATTGTATGGCCGGACGGAACAGGCATGCGGCGCGTCGGTTGCCTATAAAGAGCATGGTGGCTAAGGCCGCGCTGATTATTATGTTCTTGACCAGTGTGGCGGTATTGGATATTACCCAGAAGTCGCCGAAGCAGCCGCAGTCCGACACCGGGTTGGCCACGGCAATGTAGACACTTAGCGGCAGCATGAATGCCATGATGGCCGTTGCTGTCCAGGCTGCTGTACGGCGCAGCATGCCGCACAGCAGGCATACGCCGGTGAGGAATTCGACTGTCGACAGGGCCACAGCACCGCACAGAATCAGTTCGCGTGGCTCGTTTATCTGCCACACTGCCAGGTAGTCTTCGATTTTATATATGAAGCCCCAGGGGTCGATGCTTTTCGACCAGCCCGAAACCACAAAGGCACCGCCGGCAATTATGCGGCAGAGCCACAGCAGCCATACTGTGCCGCCGTGAAAAAATCCAGGTCTATTCTCGGTTTTTGCCGCAGTTGCCCGGGCTTCGTCAGATTTCATCGCACAGCTGTATGATACCGAACACGGCGTAGTTAATCATGTCGAAATAGTTGGCATCGATACCTTCCGATACTTTTGTAAGGCCGTTGTTGTCCTCAATTTCCTTGGTGCGTTCTATTTTCATGAGTATGAGGTCGGTGTAGGACAGCACACGCATCGAGCGCCAGGCTTCGTCGTAATCGTGGTTTTTGGCAATCATCAGATTTTTTGCCTCGGCGGCGATATTGTCGTACAGCTCGGTGGCACGTTCGGGGGTCATGTCTTTGGTGTCGGAGTATCCGTAGCGCAATTGTATAATGCCTATGATGCCGTAGTTGACAATGGCGATGAATTCGGGCAGGATGCCTTCTCCCACTTTCGACACACCTTTGGTTTCGAGCGAGCGTATGCGCTTGGCCTTGATGAAAATCTGGTCGGTCACCGCGGCCGGACGCATTATGCGCCACGATGCGCCGTAGTCTTGGAGTTTGGCGGTAAATACTTTGCGACATTCAGCCAGAGCCGCGTCGAACTGGGCGTTTGTATTCGGATTATCCATTATTATTCGGAGTTTTGTGTCTGCAAAGTTACAAAAAGCTGCCGACTGTTGCAATAACGAATAACCCAACGCATAGAAAGCACATACAACCCGATAGAGTTAACCGCAATGAATATCAACAACTTATAGATTTGTGGAATTTGATTGGTTTGGCGTGCTTTGTCTTTATTTTCCCATTCAGTACACAATTAGTACCCTTTGATTGTTAATAGAAGTTGAGGGCGATTTTCACATTTCGCAACGTGTGGTTACCTTTGCTTTACAACAACAAAATTACTCAATCAATGGCGAAAATCCAAACACGGAACAAACAAAATCCGAAACTGCAACAATCCGAACTTAAAGACGGTCGGGCGAGCCTCTATCTGGAATATTACCTCGGACGCACCGAAACTCCCGTGCTTGACGACGAGGGAAACCAAGTCTATTACACCACCGGAGCAATGGCGGAAAACCCAAATACAAGGTCGAGCACGACCGCCGAAAAGAAAACCTCAATCTTTACATATGGCTACATCCGAGAAATCTACAAGAAAGGACGCAGAACAAGAACACCCTCGCACTCGCCGAGAAGATACGCTTATCACTATGCACACTTATAAAATTGGCATAGGATTATCTTATAACGCGAGTTCGGGATAAGAATATTTAATTTACGACCTATACAAAGGATATAGAGTATCGGGCGGCCTGTCAGGGTCGCCTGATTCATTTGTATAGGTTGAAACTAATCCCAGAGGACAAGCTGCCCGTTTGACTCGGGT
>CAJTRC010000074.1 GCA_910578365.1 uncultured Muribaculaceae bacterium | reverse complement strand
TACTTTCGGTAATCATGATACAGTATTTATTGTTTGGTACCTCTAAATTACTAAATATCAGCGAAATTACCAAAAGAATAGGCAACTTTTTCAAGCTGCCTATTCAACTTTTTTATAGCATTTCTTATCCCGAACTCGCGTTTATAGTCATCTTCTCGCCATTGATAATATAGACACCGTGTCTAAGATTTGATTTGGCATCGGACAGATTACTAAATTCGCCTATCAGTATGCCTTGAAGATTAAAGACCTTTATTTTTTCATCGACATAGAGAGTCGAGGTCATAGGAATTGACGTATAAGGACTAACCGGAATGTGTTGATTGAACCATTCCATATTGCGTCTAAGAGCGTTCTTAATCCGGTCTGCTCTAAGTTGTGCGGTCTGGGTAGGGTCATCATTCCACCTCTCACAGTCATTCTTCCAAGCCTCTTCAAGAGGAAGAACTATGTCATCTATATAATCGTATATTTCCGATAGTTTGCTCGGATAAACCTCACGCCACACATTTCTGACTGCCTGGCAAAAACTGTCATATTGGATTATCTCGCCAATCCAATGCGGGGTAAACCCATAATGGACTTTCATCTTAAAGGTATAGTCGGTTTTTTCACGGTTATAGCATACCAAATCCCATATCGGGCCGGCAACCCATTTAGCACCATCTTTCAAATCCTTATGGAGATAGAAACTGCCATGAAAACCATCCGGGTTATCCATTACCTCCTGCAATATAAAGAAACGAGCCATGCTTTCCACATCAATATGTTCCTCCCATGCAGTCGAATTCTTATCTGTCGAATATATCGCCGTATTTATAGCCTTAAATTCATTCGTGAGCCATTGCAGTTGCAAATCAGATAAATCTTCCGGCGAGTGATAGCGCAATGTCAAATTCCAACGATTATTTTCAGGAATTGTAATCTGACATTCGTCATGGTAATTGTCAACCTCGACAAGCCAGCCCCCGCTTATTAATTCGGGATTGGTTTCTTTGTCTTGTTGCTCATAGATATTAACGCGATTTTTGCCTATACGGATAGTTTCGGTAAGAAAGTATAGCCCGATATAGTCACCGTTCAATACAACTTCTACGGGGCGAAAACTTGGTGTCCAAGACATATTCATAAGTTTGCCCAACTGTAATCCGGCGACAGTGTTTTCAGTTGGTTTCAGCAATGCCCAATGTTTATTTTTAGGCATACCCATAATTGCTGTCTTTTCCCCTAACTTGATTTTGTAAGGTCTCTTTGGACCTTTCCACGAAGAATGACCTCGGCCTCGTATCTGCATGGGCAACGGTTCTGCCTCCGAGCCAAGAGGTGCTACATCATCTTTGCCGAATGGATCGAGCCAATAGTCGGCATTGATATATTCCGTTTTTGAAGTTATCGGTTTTTGGTTTTCGGTATTGATATATAAAACCGGGAGAGTACCGGAAATATGAGCCAAAATTGGCGTTTGAGGTTCATTCGCGTCTATATCATCAGAGCAGGACTTTAATGTCAATGCGAGAAACATACAACATATTAAACGTGGTAACATATTTTTAGGTATTAATTGGCTACAAATTCGGAGACAACTCGCCAAATGTGCGGGATATGTATATGAACGTATTGACGGTTGTCTGATTATCCGTATTGAATACTATAAGTTGTTCTTGATACTCAGGTTTACCTGATTCACATCTCTCGAAATGGATTTTAAGAGTGCGATTATCAGTTTTTGATACAGAAAAATGTCCGTCAACTGATTTGTATTCGTCATTAGGACCAATCAGAGTGAAGCCTATACTATTCTCACATCTTAGTTCAACATCGCCCTCCTTGTATATAGCGTTGACATAAATGATTTTAGGAAGGAATATATCAGAAGTATGATTTACTACCCGGATACAGTCGGTATCCGAATTTGAAACAACTTCCCATTGAGTGGAAATTTCGGTGTCCGTGTCTTTGTCATCACAAGCAGAGACACTGACACCGGAGAGAAAGAGCAACAAGTGATTAATCAGTTTTCTCATTGGTGTCACTAAATATCGACACTATGGCTCTTTAATGTCTTGGTTGTTATGCAGAAACGTGAGCCAACTATGCCACGTCTTGACTTGAAGGTCGTAGGAAACCATTTGATGCAGATGTAACAATAGTGACCCACGCATATGCGTGAGAACCACTATGCTATCTCTTGCATCGGGTTGAAAATTTCCTACGTTTTCAAGTCACAAGATAAGCATAACGCTTCTTTATTTTTCCAAAATGTCGTGACGGGACTACTCCCAATCGGTCACAAAGTTACAACTTTTTATGGTTCGTATCAATAGCTTGTGCAAAAATGACCTCTATACCGACCGTCGAAAGAAGAAAACCGAGGCAGAAGAATAGAACTAAAAATAACTAACTCCTGCAAATTAAACTTAAATTCCTACTATTTACTTGTACTAATTTTCTCAATTAGTATATTTTCAATACACCTAAAATTGTGACATATATTGAATATCAAATAATTAAATACTATACATCAGAACAGCCTATGTTTGATTGCGCCGCGGCGGAGGCAAGGATGCCTCCGCCGCGGCGGGATGGGGCATGTCAGAAGTTGTACTGAATTGAGGCTTCGAGCCGGTTGGCGTGGCCGGAAAGGCCGTTGATGTCGTTTCGTCGTCCCCACAGATATTCGAGGCCGAACTGCAGGTCGGAGTTTGCGTTATAGAAAGCTGTGAATGCTGCATATTGGCCGTAGCGGTAGCTGTCGTCGGTCATGTACTTTAGGTCGTAGGCCTGAGCCTGGCTGTAGCAAGCCGAAAGCAGCAGCGGTTTTACGGGCTGATAGGTAAATCCGGCTGTCCATGCGAATGTGCCGGGGGCTTGCAGCCTGCCGTTGCCGTCGGGTACGAGGTCGTAGCCGTTTCCGCCGAGGTCGTTGACGTAGGCGGCTATGCCGTGGCCGTAGGTGGCATGTCCGAATACACTCAGTCCGGCGCCGAGGTCCGATACTGCACTGAGCTGCACGCCCCATCCGGTAGCAAAATGGTTTTTCTGCTTAAGTGTACTCCGGTACGACAGCTCGCGCAGCAGAGCCGAGGCGCGAATATGGCTGTCGCTGCCCCAGGCGTACTGTACGTACACCGGAATATCGGGGAAGCGCTGCGAAATGCTTTCGGTGCCGGTGGCCAGTGTGTAGTCGGCCTCGGGCAGTTCGGCCGATATGGCGGCGCTGAAACCCTTGTACGACGGAGTTTTGTACTGTAACATCAGATTTTTTGCGCTTACCTGTCCGCTTGGTCCCTGGGCGTCGACAGTCGGGGCTTCGGCTGCCGCGTCGGCGAATGTCGAGCGACCCTTTCCGATAAGGAAACCGCCTACGCTTACGTAGGCTTGTTTCAGTTTCAGACCGTAATTGCCGTCGTTGCCTGTGAAATTGGTCTGTACGTACACAATCACTCGTCCGATTCCGGTGTTTTTTGTCACAAGTTTCAGAAACAGCGAAGTGTTTGTGGCGTCGGCTCCGAAGCGGTTGCGCATAGCCGGATTGCCCGGGGTGGGGATGTCGTAGGTGGCGAAACCTTCGTTGTCGATGGCTCCTTTCATGTCGTACATGGCAACTGCGTTTACTTCGCCGCCGATGCCGAGTGCGGCGCGGCCCTCGCGGTCAAGGAACAGAAAGCGTGGAGCGCCGGGGTCGTTGTACGATAAATTTTCGCGCGAGTACAAAATCGCAATCTGGTCTTTGCTTTCCGGAGTGATGTCGCCGGAAAGTACAATGGCGCGTTCCGGAATAAGCAGAGTGTCGGAGTAAAGCGGTGTCACTGCCATGGCCAGCGGAGCTGAAGCCACAGCGCCCAACAGCATAAGTGATGCGAGTTTTTTCATTTTTTTGCAAAAGTAAAAATTTGTTATGATGTTATAACAAACGCACCTTTGCAAAAGTTTGTCAAAAAAGCAACATCACTCTGTAGGCGCCGAAGGCCACCAGCCATGCCACTAAAGTATTATACAGCATGGCAAAGGCGCCCCAGCGCCAACTGCCGCTTTCGCGCGATATGGCCACTACAGTGGCTATACACGGGCAGTAAAGGAGTATGAATATCATAAACGCCATAGCGGAGGCCGGAGTAAAGTCGGGCTTGCCTGTAATATGTGACGGTGCGGTGAGGCGTTCGCCAAGGCGGGCATCGCTCACTTCGTCGTCGTTGGTATAGAGTACTCCAAGGGTCGATACCACTATTTCTTTTGCCGGCACACCGGCCAGGGCGGCCACTGTGGCACGCCAGTGGAAGCCAATCGGCTCCATGACCGGATTGACGGCCTTGCCTAACATCTGAAGGTATGAATCGCGATTGAAGTCAATGGCGTTGTCGTCGGCTACGGCAGCAGAGGCGGTAGTAGTGTCGGCAGTGGTGTTGTCGCTGTCGTGCAGCGGAAAGTAGTTTAGCGCCCAAACAATTATGCTTGCCACGAGTATTGTGCCGCCCATCTTGCGCAGATACTGCTGTCCCTTGGCCCAGGTATGGCGCAGCGATGCCTTCATGGTCGGCAGCCGGTAGGGAGGCAGTTCCATCACAAATGGAGTTTCGTCGGTGGTGAAGAAGAATCGACGCAGCATTTTGGCCGTGACCACAGCCACCAGTATGCCCAGCACGTACATACACATGAACACCAGTGCCGAATGCGTTGGAAAGAAAGTGCCGGCCAGCAGTACATAAATCGGCAGGCGGGCCGAGCACGACATAAAGGGGTTGATTAGTATGGTAATGAGCCTGCTGCTGCGGCTCTCTATGGAGCGTGTGGCCATAATGGCCGGCACATTGCAGCCGAAGCCCATCACAAGCGGTATGAACGACTTGCCGTGCAGGCCTATGCGGTGCATCACCTTGTCCATGATAAAGGCTGCGCGGGCCATGTAGCCCGAGTCTTCCATAAACGATATGCAGAAATACAATATCAGGATATTCGGCAGAAATACAATCACACCACCCACGCCGCCGATTATACCGTCGGCGACAAGGTCTTTGAGCGGTCCGTCGGACATCAGGTTCTGTACTGTTTCGCTCAGCCATGCCACACCGCTTTCAATCCAGTCCATCGGATACTGGCCCAAAGAGAATGTGAGCCAGAAAATGCCGAACATGATAAGAAAGAACAGCGGAAAGCCGAATAGCTTGTTTGTGACGAATGCGTCGATGATGTGCGAGGTATTTTCCTTAGTCCGTTCGCCCGGCTCCATGGTTTCGTGGAGGGCGCCGGCAATGAAGCCGTATTTGGCCGAGGCGATAACCGACGCCACATCATCGCCGTGTACGCGGTTGAGTTCGTCGGCGAGTCGGCGGCTCAGTTGCAGAATCTCGTCGCCGCCGCTTATGCGGGCAATGCGGGCGGCGGTGTCCTTGTCGCCTTCAAGCAGTTTGATGGCCAGGTATCGCGGCGAGAAATGCCGGTCAATGTCCTTGTTGGCCTTTATGGCGTCGATAATCAGCCTCAGGGCGTTCTCTATGTCGTTGCCCAGGCTCACGTGAATGTGTCGCACAGCCTTGTTCCGGCCCTCGAACACTTCTATAACTTCGTCGAACAGGGGGCCGATTCCCTCGCCTGTACGAGCCACTACAGGCACCATGGGCACACCTATCATCTTGCCCAGAGTATTGTAGTCGAGGCTTGTGCCGTCGCGTCGCAGTTCGTCGTACATATTCAAGGCAATCACCATCGAGTGGTCCATATCGATAAGCTCGGTGGTGAGATACAGATTGCGCTCGAGGTTGGAAGCGTCGGCCACGTTTATGATTACGTCGGGAGTCTTGTCGCGCAGATAATTGCGCACATACAATTCCTCCGGCGAGTACGAAGTCAGCGAATAAGTGCCCGGCAGGTCGATTATATTGAAATGGTATCCGCGGTGCTCAAACCGGCCGGTTTTGGCATCGACGGTTACTCCGGAGTAGTTTCCTACATGCTCTTTGGCCCCGGAAGCGATGTTGAACAGCGAGGTTTTGCCGCAGTTTGGGTTTCCTATAAGAGCCACGTTGATAGTGCGGCTTATGTTTTCGAGTTCACGGCTAAGGCTTTCGCTCTCGGTGGTGCCGTTGCCGTTGAGCTGCTGTGCCTCCTGCTCGCTGTCCACCGGCATCACCTCTATCAAAGCAGCCTCCGACGCACGCAGCGACACATTGTAGCCCATAATGCTGTATTTGATGGGGTCTTTCAGCGGAGCGTGCAGCAACACCTTTACCGGATGGCCCTTTACAAAGCCCATCTCGATAACGCGTTTACGGAAGGCGCCGTGGCCTAATATCTTGATTATTATACCAGTCTGGCCGGTTTCAAGTTCCGAGAGTCTCATAAGCGGATAGTTTATGGCTGCAAAGGTCGTAAAATTTTGCGGACTATGAAAATAAATCGAGGCCTTATTTAGAATTTTTTCAAATTAGCTCCCGGATGGAGGCCTCCTTGCATACAGTGTAGAATACTTTGCCGCTGCGAGCCATCCGGGTATTGCGGCCGTTTTGCGACACCTGCTCCGGGCATCGTTCCGGGTAAAAAACAATAATTATCGGAGGAATTTTGATTTATTACGGGAAATTTTGCTAAATTTGCAGGACTTTACGCGCAGCCTCGACTGCGCGTGCCCTGAATTGAAAAATCATTATTAATTTCTTTCACCATGGATATCTCCCATATCGAACACATCGGCATTGCCGTTCCCAGCCTCGACGAGGCCATCCCCTTCTACGAAAAAATGCTTGGTTTCAAGTGCTTCGCAATCGAAGAAGTAGCTGACCAGAAAGTACGCACCGCCTTTTTCAAGGTGGGCCAGACCAAACTCGAGCTTCTTGAAGGCACCTCGGAAGACAGCGCCATCAGCAAGTTCATCGCCGGCAACGGTGGCCGTGGCGGCATACAGCACATTGCTTTTGCCGTACAGGACGGTGTGGCCAACGCATTAGGTGAACTCGAGGAGAAGGGCTGCCGCCTTATCGACAAGGCTCCCCGCAAAGGCGCCGAAGGCCTCAACATCGCCTTCCTCCATCCTAAGTCGACCGTCGGCACCCTGATTGAACTCTGCGAAGACCCCAACAAGTAATCGAACAACATCCAATACATTAATATATAAGTATGAGCAGTCAGCTTGAAAAAGTAAAAGAACTCATAGAGCTTCGCGCCCAGGCCCGTATCGGCGGCGGCGAAAAAGCTATCGAGAAGCAGCACGAACGTGGCAAATATACCGCCCGTGAGCGTATCGCACAGCTCCTTGATGAAGGCTCTTTTGAAGAACTCGATATGTTTGTGCGCCACCGCTGCACTAACTTCGGCCAGGAAAAGAAATCGTACCTCGGCGACGGCGTGGTTACCGGCTACGGTACAATCGAAGGCCGTCTGGTGTATGTATTCGCACAGGACTTCACCGTATTCGGCGGTTCATTATCCGAAACCATGGCCCTGAAAATCTGCAAAATCATGGATATGGCCATGAAGATGGGTGCCCCCGTAATAGGTCTGAACGACTCCGGCGGCGCACGTATCCAGGAAGGCATCAACGCACTGGCCGGCTATGCCGAAATCTTCCAGCGCAACATTATGGCTTCGGGTGTTATTCCCCAGATTTCGGCCATCCTCGGTCCCTGCGCCGGCGGTGCCGTTTACTCGCCCGCGCTCACCGACTTCACCATCATGGCCAAGGGCATCAGCTATATGTTCCTTACCGGTCCCAAGGTAGTGAAGACTGTAACCGGCGAAGATGTGTCGCAGGACGCTCTCGGCGGCCCCGAAGTACACTCCAGCAAGAGCGGTGTATGCCACTTCAAGGCCGAAGACGGCGAACACGCCATCAAGATCATCCGCAAACTCTTCAGCTACATACCTCAGAACAACCTTGAGGAAGCTCCCCTGGTGCCCTGCACCGACCCCATCGACCGTCTGGAAGACTCGCTCAACGAAATCATTCCCGACTCGGCCAACCGCCCCTACGACATGTACGAGGTTATCGGCGCCATTGTCGACAATGGCGAATTCCTTGAAGTTCAGGCCGACTATGCCAAGAACATCATAGTAGGTTTCGCACGCTTCAACGGTCAGAGCGTGGGTATTGTGGCCAACCAGCCCAAATACCTCGCAGGCGTACTCGACAGCAACGCATCGCGTAAGGGTGCACGCTTTGTACGCTTCTGCGACGCCTTCAATATTCCTCTGGTGACTTTGGTCGACGTTCCCGGATTCCTGCCCGGCACAGGCCAGGAATACAACGGCGTGATTCTGCACGGCGCAAAACTGCTATACGCCTACGGCGAAGCCACTGTGCCCAAGATTACAGTTACACTGCGCAAGAGCTACGGCGGCAGCCACATTGTGATGAGCTGCAAGCAGCTGCGCGGCGACATGAACTACGCATGGCCTACAGCCGAAATCGCCGTTATGGGCGGTGCCGGCGCTGTAGAAGTACTCTATGCCAAGGAAGCCAAGGCAAGCGACGACCCCAAGAAAGTGCTCGCAGAGAAGGAAGCCGAATACAACAAGCTCTTCTGCAACCCCTACAACGCAGCACGCTATGGCTACATCGACGACGTTATCGAGCCTCGCAACACCCGTTTCCGTGTTATCCGCGCGCTGCAGCAGCTGGCTACAAAAAAGGTTTCCAATCCTGCCAAGAAGCACGGCAATATTCCCCTTTAATCCTACAGCCCACTCGACAGCAGTATGAAAAAATCAATATTAACGCTGGCCTTGGCCGCCATGTGCTGCACCGCCGCTTTCGCCCAGGGCCGTTCGGCTCTTCGCCTCAACGAGGTGATGGTGGAAAACGACAGCAGCATCGTGGACGAATACGGCAACCATACGGGCTGGATAGAGCTGTTCAACTCCAACTTCTCACCCTTGGAGATAAGCAGCATCTATATAACCAACGATAAGAACGACCCCAAGAAGTATCCGGTGCCGTTAGGCGACGTAAACACCAAAATCGCCAAGCGTCAGCACGTGGTATTCTATACCGACGGTGAACCAAACAAGGGCACATTCCATACCAACTTTACCCTTACACCGGGTCAGGACAACTGGATTGGCATCTACGACGCCGACGGTATCACCCTCATCGACGAGGTTCTGGTGCCCGCCGAACTGGTTTGCGACAACACCTGGGCCCGCACTGAAGACGGTGCAGGCGAATGGGCCGTGCGCACCGGCGGCGAGAACGACTATATCACCCCGTCGAGCGCCAACATCATCAAGGGCACCAATCCCAAAATTGAGGAGTTTGCCACTCAGGACGCCCATGGCTGGGGTATGGCTGTAATGGCTATGGCCATTGTGTTCAGCGCACTGCTTGTGCTGTGCCTGTGCTTCTACGCTATCGGTAAAATCGGCGCCATGGTTACCCGCATGAACAAGGCTCGATCGCAAGGTCTTACCCGACAGGAAGCCAAGGCCGAGAACCTTGCCCATGACTCGGGCGAGGAAATCGCAGCCATCGTAATGGCCCTGCACGAACACCTCAACGCTCATGACACCGAGAATACTATCCTTACAATCAATAAAGTAAAACGCGCTTATTCGCCCTGGAGCTCCAAAATCTACAACTTGCGCCAGGTACCCGAATTGCACCATAACCGTCATTAACAGCAATGAAAGAATACAAATATAAAATCAACGGCAACACCTACAAGGTAGGAGTGGGCGACATCGAAGGCAACGTTGCCCAGGTGGAAGTCAACGGCGTACCCTACAAAGTAGAACTCGCACAGGATGCTGCCAAAAACGTAAAGGTGGTATCCGCTCCCAAGCCGGCAGCCGCTCCGCGTACAGCTTCCGGTGAAAAGGTAATAGCAAAGCCCGCTGCCTCGGTAGGAGCCAACGCTATCAAGGCACCGCTGCCCGGTGTGGTACTGTCGATTCCTGTAAAAGTGGGCGACACCGTGTCGGCCGCCGATACCGTACTGGTACTCGAAGCCATGAAGATGGAGAACGCTATCCACGCAGGCAGCGACGGCAAGGTAGCTTCAATCAGTGTGAATCCCGGCGACTCTGTACTCGAGGGCGCCGTACTCATCACCCTGGAATAAGCCCGAGTGCAATAGTAAATCAATAACATAAAGTCCACAACTTATGTCATTCGGTGATTTTGTACTCGACAATCTCCGCCAGTTCTGGGAACTGACGGGATTTGCCAACGCCGAGGTCGGCAACTTTGTGATGCTTGCGGTAGGTCTGTTCTTCATCTGGCTCGCCATTAAGAAGAACTTCGAACCCATGCTCCTGGTTCCCATCGGCTTCGGTATCCTCATAGGCAACGTACCTTTCAACACAGCGGCCGGCCTCGAAGTAGGCATCTACGAGGAAGGCTCGGTGCTGAACATACTCTACAACGGTGTGAGCGCCGGCTGGTATCCGCCCCTGATTTTTCTGGGCATAGGTGCCATGACCGACTTCTCGGCCCTGATTGCCAACCCTAAACTGATGCTTATCGGAGCTGCCGCACAGTTCGGTATCTTCGGAGCATACATGGTGGCTCTGGCCATAGGTTTCGCACCCGACCAGGCAGGCGCCATCGCCATCATCGGCGGTGCCGACGGCCCCACTGCAATCTTCCTCTCGTCGAAGCTCGCTCCCAACCTTATGGGTGCAATCGCAGTGTCGGCGTACTCTTACATGGCTCTGGTGCCGGTAATTCAGCCGCCGCTGATGCGCCTGTTCACCACCAAGAAAGAGCGTATGATAAAGATGAAGCCGGCCCGTGCCGTATCGCAGAACGAGAAAATAGTATTCCCCATCGTGGGCATGCTCCTCACCTGCTTTGTGGTTCCCTCCGGTCTGCCTCTGCTTGGCATGCTCTTCTTCGGCAACCTGCTGCGTGAGTGCGGCGTTACCACCCGTCTGGCCAAGACCGCTTCGAACGCTCTTACCGACATTGTAACCATTTTGCTCGGTATGACCGTAGGCGCCTCCACCCAGGCATCGCAGTTCCTCACCCCGCAGACAATCTTCATTTTCTTCCTTGGTTTCATGGCCTTCATCATTGCATCTTCGTCAGGCGTACTGTTTGTGAAGCTGTTCAACCTGGTTCTGCCCAAGGACAAAAAAATCAACCCGCTCATCGGCAATGCCGGCGTATCGGCTGTGCCCATGTCGGCCCGTATCTCCAACAACTTAGGTCTGGAATACGATCCGTCGAACTACCTGCTCATGCACGCCATGGGCCCCAACGTAGCCGGCGTAATCGGTTCGGCCGTAGCAGCAGGTGTGCTGCTTGGCTTCCTTGCCTGATAGATGCACAGTAATCAAAAACGGCTTCTGCCAGCATGGCAGAAGCCGTTTTGGTTACAATTTTGTGACAATTAAGATCCCTCGGCTTTCAGAGTCAACAAAGCACGGGCTGAGTGGTTATAGAGATAAATGTTTCTTTAAAAAAATCAATTTATCACTGTTATGATAACCAAGAAAGTCATCGACACTCTATATAAAAAATATTCGCAGCTGCCAAAGAGTCCCGATTGCCTCGACTTTGTACTGCTGTTTGACTGCGTGGTCGAGAACCACAACATCAGCATTGACCTTGAAAACGACGTGATGCAGATTGGCAGCATCGATTCGGCATCGCCTTTCCACCGTATACCGCTAAGGCGGATACATGCCATAGTACCTTTCGAGGAGTGGGTGGCAGTGGTGTTGCATTCGTCGATAATATTCCTTAATAAAAAGAGCAACAAGGTATCTATTCATATAAAAGAACCCAAACTCACACTATGGGACCGTATTCAAATGTGGTGGCACGGCGCGTAAGCGCCTTTTTTTATTTCATCACCCGGAGTACACAGAGAGGACTGACAGAGTTTTTCGTGGGGCAGGATTGGCTCTAATAAGTCCCGGGTGTACTCTGTGTCACGGCTCTTTCATTTAAAAAGTCTAGTGCTTCCGAAAAGCCTTTTATTTTATAGCGGGGGAAGTCTGAATGGGAAAGGGTGATTTTCGCATTTATTTCTCTGATTTTCAATAAAATAAGTAGTGTAAAAATTGGTCAAGTGGCCAATTTTTCGTAACTTTATAGTTGTAAATCAATTAGTTATGAATAAAAATAAGCCACTTGACCAAGTGCGTTCGACCGGCGTAAATGCGCCCAATCGGACTTCAAAATTAGTAAATAAATCTGAATTCAACGGCAGTAT